>NZ_VCCF02000001.1:5604162-5911318 GCF_005938045.2 Pseudomonas sp. KBS0710
CGTAGCCGCCATTGCCGCCGGTCCACAGGGTGGTGTAGTAGGTTTTGTCGAAGGCGTTTTTCAGCCATAACGACACATCCCACTGCCCTTGCTGGTAGTTGCCGCGCAGACCGGTAGAGAGGTTGACCACCGCGTAGGCCGGAATCTGCCCATAGTCGGAGTCCTCGACCGTGCCCACCGCTTTGGAGCGGAATGCATAGCTGGCGGTCACGTAAGGTTCGAAGCCGTTATCCAGGTTCCACTTGTACTCGCCGTTGGCATTGGCGATCCACTTGGACGCGCCCACCACTTGGTGGCCGCTCAGGTCGCAGGAGGCCGGCGCCCCCGGACGCAAGCTGACTTCCGGTGGGCATGGCGCATCTTTGTAAGACAGGTAACTCACATCGTTGAACGAGCCATTGATATTCAACGTCAGGCCCCGGATCGGCACCAGCGTGCTTTCCACTTCCACGCCGCGCGAGCGCACGGAACCGGCGTTGGTCAGGTACTGCACGCGGTTCTCCTGGTCGTAGGCGTTGGTCTGGTAGCCGTTGACCTGGGTCCAGAACAGGTTGGCATTGAGTTGCAGGCGGCGGTCCCACAGCGTGCTTTTAAACCCCAACTCTGCGTTGTTGGCCCGCTCGGTGCCCACCAGCAGCGAATCGGCCCCAGCCGTCGGCGCAGAACCCACCACCAAATTGACCCCGCCGGACTTCTCGCCATGGGACAACGTGGCGTAGCCAAGCAGGTTGTCGTTGAAGTGGTAACTCAGGTTGAGCAGCCCCGACGGCGTGGCGCTGTACTGGTTGAGATCGCCGGAGTCATACGCGCCGGTACGCCCTCGCCGCGCCGTGGCAGCGGCGCCGGTGACCGCAGCGCCACCCACGGGCGCATTGCGGCTGACCCAGGCGCTTTTTTCTTCGTAGGTGCCACGCACACCGGCGGTGAAATCCAGACGCTCGGTGAGATGCCAGGTGCCTTGGGCGAACAGGGCAAAACTGTCGGTGCGAATATGCCCGTTGCCGACGGTGCTCACATCATTCAAGGCGCCGGTCGGCGTGCCATTCCAGATATCCGCCTTGGGCCCGTAATAGGCGAAGGATTTGTTATCCAGCGAGTTACCGAAGTAGTAGGCGCCCAGCACATAGTCGAAGAACCCACCGGTAGGTGACGCCAGGCGGAACTCCTGGGACCACTGCTTATCTTCCACCGACACACCAGCGTTATACGACGCCGGCACGTTGAGGCCGTCGTCATTGCGCGGGGTGAAATTCCACCAGCGATACGAGCTGACCGACGTCAGCGTGAAGTCGCTTGGTAGCGTCCAGTTAGCCTCAAGGGACGTGCCGCCCTGGAACACCGTGACATGCTGGTCGTTGTCCAGGTTGACCTTACGGTGCGTGCCGTCCACCAGGGTTGCGCCTGCCGCTGCGGCGCGGGATTGGTAGAGGTTAGTGCCATTGATGGTCGGCCCGGTGCTGTACAGCACGCGGGTGCCGGCGCTGGAATCTTCTTCGTTGTAGTCGCCGATCCAGCGCAGGTTGAAGGTGTCGCTGGGCTTGTACAGCAACTGCCCGCGAAAGCCCTGGCGTGAGCCGCCGTTAAGATCATGGCCGTCGTACTCGTTCTTGATGTCGCCATCGCTGCGTGTGCGATAGGCCGAAAAACGCCCCGCCAGATCGTCGGTTAGCGGGCCGGAAATCGTGCCCTTGGTCTGGAAATAACCGTCCTCGCCCAACGAGGTTTCGATGCTGCGCTCCGGAGTGAAACTCGGCGCGCGCGTGCTGATATTGATCACGCCCGCCGTGGTGTTCTTGCCGAACAAGGTGCCTTGCGGGCCGCGCAAGACTTCGAGCTGCTCGATGTCCATCAAGTCGAACACCGCCATGCCTGGCCGCCCGAGGTACACGTTGTCGATATACAGCCCCACGCTGCCTTCCAGGCCGTCGCTGGCCGGGTTGTTGCCCAGCCCGCGAATCGACACGCTGGATTGACGCGCATGCATATAAGCGACGTTGACGCTTGGCACCAGTTGCTGCAAATCCTGAATGCGGTAGACCCGCTGGCTCTCCAACGCCTGGCCGCCGATGACGCTCATGGGCGTCGGCACTGCCTGGGCGCTTTCGGTGCGCCGCCGGGCGGTCACAGTGACGGTCTCAAGCTGGCCGCTGGCGTTTTCGCCCTTGCCTGCCGGCGCAGGTGTTTCGGCGGCCTGGGTCGGCGACCAACTGGTGCTGCCGGCCACCAACATGGCCAGGGGCAAGGACTTCAACAGACTCATAAGCGGCTCCGAAACCCGGAAATATCGATCAGTAGATATTCCCAAAAGTTAGTTATTTATGTTTTATCGAACATTTACTGCATAAGAGATAGCCTTTATAAGGAGTCGACCTAATGCATAGCCAATGCATTTCCCGGATATTTTTGATGTGAAAAATGCATATCGACTTACGCCAACTTCGCCACTTCATTGCCCTTGCCGAACAACGCAGTTTTGTCGCGGCGGCGTTGGCCGTGAACCTGTCGCAGTCGGCGTTCAGTCGTAGCATCCAGGCGTTGGAACACAGTGCCGGCTGCCAACTGGTAGACCGTGGCCGCAAGGACCTGGCGCCGACCAAACAAGGCCAGGTGCTGCTCGAACATGCACGGCGCCTGGTCAGCGGTGCGCAGCAACTGGCCAACGAGATCAGCCAGTTCAATGGCCTGGAAGCCGGTGAACTGCGCTTCGGCTGTGGCCCGGCGCCCGCTGCCGGGTTGATCCCGCGTGCCATCGGCAGTTTTATCGGGCGCTACCCCAAGGCCCGCGTGCAGTTCCAGGTGGATGACTGGCAAAGTTTGAGCAAGCGCCTGCTCAGCGAAGAGTTCGAATTTTTCGTCGCCGACACCCGCCACTTCGAAGCCAACCCGGACTACCACACCCACCGCCTGCGCGCGCGGCGCTGGTACTTCTGCTGCCGCGCCGGGCACCCGCTGGCCGAGCGCGAAAGCGTCAGCGCCGCCGAGTTGATGAGCTACCCGCTGGCGGTGACGATTCGCCCGCCGAACCTGCGCAAAGTCATCGTCGACCTCAGCGGCCGGCCGGATTACCTGCCCAATGTGGAGTGTGAAAACGGCTATAGCCTGATGGGTGTGGTGCTGCGCTCGGATGCGATCGGCATCGTCAGTGCCAACAGCGATGTGCTGCATATGGCGCGGGGTGAGTTGGTGTGTTTGAAGATTGAGGGGCTGGCGGAGGATTTAGAGGAGCGATACACCCGCTACGGGATTGTCAGCCGTGCGGGGTATCGGCTGTCGCCGTTGGCGGAGGCGATGATTGAGCAGATCAAGCAGATCGATGAGCTGGATGAGGATGTGTGCGCGTTGGAGAATGTCGCCGTCTGAGCGGGCTCTATCGCAGGCAAGCCAGCTCCCACAGGGGAACGCATTTCAAGTGTGGGAGCGGGCTTGCTCGCGAAAGCGCCAGTAGCAACACCCATGCATTCCCTGCATAAAACCCAGTCCTAAAATGCACTTGCCAGCCCACCACCCGAACAGCGAAAACCTTCACCTGTCCTCCGTTCGGTGAAACCTCATGTCCAACTCACAACCCGTGCGCAATGTGCTCTACATCATGTGCGATCAACTGCGCCGCGATTACCTGTCGTGCTACGGCCACGCGCATTTGCACACGCCCAACATCGACCGCCTCGCAGCTGCCGGCGTGCGCTTCAGTCGTGCCTATACCCAGGGCACCATTTGCGGGCCGTCGCGGATGTCGGCGTACACCGGGCGTTATGTCAGCAGCCATCAGGTGGCGTGGAACGCGGTGCCGTTGCCCTTGGAAGAACTGACCATCGGCGACTACCTTCGCCCCCATGGCATCCGCACCGCACTGGTGGGCAAGACCCACGCCACGCCGAACCTGGAGGCGTTGCAGCGCCTGAATATCGACCCTGAAAGCCCGCAGGCCGAGCCTTTCAACGAGGTGGGCTTCGACGCTTATTTGCGCCACGACGGCATCTACCCCGACAGCCCGCTGTTCGCGGAAAAACGCGAGTCCGCTCCCTACACTCAGTACCTGCGCGAGCGCGGCTACGACGGTACCAATCCATGGCATGAATGGGCGAACGCCGCCGCCGGTGAAAACGGCGAAGTGCTCAGCGGCTGGCATATGCGCAACGCGGGGCTGCCTGCGCGAGTAGCAGAGGAGCATTCGGAGACCGTCTACACCACCGACCGCGCCATCGACTTTATCGCTGAACAAGGCGAGCAGCCGTGGTGTCTGCACCTGTCATACATCAAGCCGCACTGGCCCTACATCGCCCCGGCGCCGTATCACGCGCTGTATGGCGCCGAGCATATCCAGGCGCCGATTCAGCCTGCGCACACCAGTGATCATCCGGTTTACCAGGCTTTCCGTCAGCATCAGGAGAGCGT
The DNA here is from genome assembly GCF_005938045.2 of Pseudomonas sp. KBS0710. Taxonomy (GTDB): domain Bacteria; phylum Pseudomonadota; class Gammaproteobacteria; order Pseudomonadales; family Pseudomonadaceae; genus Aquipseudomonas. The sequence goes on from NZ_VCCF02000001.1 coordinate 5,608,558, forward strand.
GAATTTTTCCCGTGATGAAGTGCGGCTCACGGTGGTTCCGACCTACATGGGCCTGATCAAACAAGTCGATGATCAACTCGGGCGGCTGTTCGATTTTCTGCAAAGCAACGGCCGCTGGGACGACACGCTGATCGTGTTCACCAGCGACCATGGCGACTTCCTCGGCGACCACTTCCTGGGCGAAAAAGAGTTTCTGCTGGAGCCTGCGGTGGGCATTCCGCTGATCGTGCGCGACCCGCGTGCCAGTGCCGATATCAGCCGTGGCACGGTGGATGAGCGCCTGGCGGAAACCATCGACGCCCTGCCAACGTTCCTCGATGCCCTGGGCTTGCCTACCGCAGACCATCGTCTGGAAGGCCGTTCGCTGATTCCGCTGCTGCACGGCCAACCCGTCGTCTGGCGCAATTACGCCATCGCTGAGTATGACTATGCCTTCCAGGCCCCGGCGCGCGAGCGTTTGGCGCAACCGATCGACCGCTGCCGCATGACCATGGTGCGCAGTGAGCGTTGGAAATACCTGGCCTATGACGGTTTTCGTCCGCAACTGTTTGACCTGCAGAATGACCCGCAGGAGTTGCACGACCTGGGCGCCGACCCGACCTATGCGGCGGTGCGCGAGACGCACTTGGGGTATTTGTTCGAATGGCTGCGTGGGTTGAAGCGGCGTACCACCATCAGCCATGCAGAGGTTGATTCGCGTGGCCAATGGTTTCGGTACGGTGAGCCGGAAGCGGAAAAGGTAGTGAAGATCGGCGTCTGGTAATCACACAAAAAACTAATGTGGGAGCTGCCTTGTCTGCTCCCACATTTGAATCTGCTTACGCTTAGAGGCCTTTGGTGGTCTGGCTGCGCTGCCCTTGCACGCTCACCGGCACATCGCCCTTGAGCGTGACCCGACGCACGATGCGTTCCTGAGTGCCGTAGTCATCCACCGCGTAATGCTGAGTCGCGCGGTTGTCCCAGATCGCCACGTCGCCGGTGTTCCAGCGCCAGCGCACGGTGTTTTCCAGGCGGGTGACGTGGCCTTGCAGCAGGTTGAACAGCTGCGCCGATTCGGTCTGTGAATAGCCTTTGAGGCGTTTGACGAAGTGGCCCAGCAGCAAGGTTTTTTCGCCGCTGACCGGGTGTACACGCACCACTGGGTGCTCGGTTTCATACACGGTGGAGGTAAAGATCTTGCGGTATTCCTCGAGCTTTTCTAACGACACATCCGGCTTGCGCCCGGCGTAGTCATACTCGTTGCTGTGCACGGCCCACAGGTTGTCGGCGAGCGCGCGCAGGTCGACGCTGAGGTCGTTGTAGGCAGCGGCCGTGTTGGCCCACACCGTGTCGCCACCGGACTTTGGCGCCAGCACCGAACGCAGGATCGAGGCTTTCGGGTAGGCATCAACAAAGGTCACGTCGGTGTGCCAGGAATTGGCGCGCTGGCCACGGGCGCCATCGAGCTCCAACAGGAAACGCGTGCCGTCGCGCACCGGCACCGTCGGGTGTGCGATTGGCTCGCCGAGCAGGTGCGCGAAGGCTTCCTGGCTCTGGTCATCGAGGTGGGTTTGCTCGCGGAAGAAGATCACTTTGTACTGCACCAGCGCTTGCTGGATAGCCTCGACGGTGGCGGCATCCAGATCACCGGAGAGTTTGATGCCACGGATCTCGGCGCCGATGCGGCCGGCCACCGGGTGGATGTCGAGCGCTTGGGCGACGGGTTGAACAGCTAATGCGGCGTTGCTCATTGTGATGACCCTCATGTGCCTGCTGATGGTGGGAAGCTTTCCAGCAACGCTCTATCCATATGCAATTTAGATCTAGCAAATGAACCAATGCTTCGTTGACGGAATAAGAGCTTGCATTTAAAACCTCAGCTCCCACGGTCGCAAATGCCTTCGACCTATTTTTCAAATGCCGGGAAAGCATATGGATCTTCGCCAACTTCGGTACTTCATCGCCCTCAACGAACACCGCAGTTTCGTGCGCGCAGCCGACGCCATGGGCATCACCCAACCGGCGTTCAGCCGCAGCATTCAAGGGCTGGAGCAGGAGTTCGGCTGCGTGCTGGTCGACCGTGGCCACAAGGACTTGCGCCCCACGCCAGAGGGCCAGGTGGTGCTGCAACATGCCTTGACCCTGGTGCACGGCGCGGCGCTGCTGAGCAGTGAAGTCACGCGCATGACCAAGCTCGACGCCGGCGACCTGCGCTTCGGTTGCGGCCCGGCGCCAGCGGTAAAACTGGTGCCGGATGCAGTGGCGCGTTTTATCGGCGCGCACCCGAAAATCCGCACCAGTTTCCAGGTGGATAACTGGGAGAAACTCAGCCGCGCCTTGAGCCGCGAGGAGATCGAATTTTTTATCGCCGACATCCGCCAGTTCGAGGCCGACCCGAACTTCCAGACCCGCGCATTGACGCCCAAGCGCGGCGTGTTTTTCTGCCGCCCAGGCCACCCGTTGCTGGCCAAGGACAGCCTGTCGACCAACGACATGTTCGACTACCCGCTGGCCTCGCCGCTGATCTCCCAGGGCATTCGCAAACTGCTGGCGAACCTGAGTGGGCGCATGGATTTTTCACCCAGCATTCAGACTGAACACTTCCCGGCGCTGGTAAAAATCGTGCTGCAATCGAATGCCATCGGCGTGGGCACCGAGGAAGCCTTTGCCGAGGACATCGCACAGGGTTCGCTGGTGCTGCTGCACTGGCGCAATTTGCCGCAGAACATGGAGACCTTGAGTGCACGGTGCGGGATTGTCAGCCGCACGGGGTCGAGGTTGTCGCCGGCGGCGAAGGCGATGATCGAGACGCTGGTGGAGGTCGACAGGCAGGAGGTGAGTGTGGCGGTTTGACAGGCCTCATCGCAGGCAAGCCAGCTCCCACAGGTTGGAATGCATTCCAAATGTGGGAGCGGGCTTGCTCGCGAAGACGGCAGCCCAGACACCACCTCTGTCAGAGCCCCGCAGCGGCCAGGTTCGGCACCACCCAGTCACTCACCTGAAACGACTTGCGAATCAACCGCTCCTTGGACGCCAAGTCCACCGCGCCCTGCAACTTGCCCAGGAACACCGGATCCAGGGTCGCCGGGAAAATCTCGCTGAGCTGCTGGTCTTTCAAGTCGTTGGTCAGGATCACCGGCGGATAACTGGCACGCCCCGACACCAGCTCGATATACGCCTGCTTGTTGCTGTCGGTGGTCAACCATTGCACCGCTTGCTGCTGGGCCTTGAGCAACTTGGCCACCGCATCGGGGTGTTCGTCGACAAACTGTTTGCTGCCCACCAGCACCGCCTGGATGCTGCCGGCACCGCCGAGGTCCTTGGTGGTGAGCGGTATTTCCGCCAGCCCTTTGGCCTGCAACGCCGTCAGGTTCGAACCGCCCCAGGTCGCATCAATTTGCTTGGCGGCCAACGCCGCACCCGCCGCGTTGAAATCCAGGTTGATGACTTTCAGGTCCTTTTCATTCAAGCCCTGGCTGGCCAATGCGCTGTCGAACGACAACTGGCTGGCCGTGCCACGGAACACCGCCACACGCTTGCCCTTGAGGTCCTGCAAGGTTTTGATCCCCGAGCCCGGCACCACGCCCAGGTACTGCTTGATGTCGCGCGCGGTGGCGCTGAGCAAACGTGTGTCCAGCCCATTGGAGCGACCGATGATCGCCGCCAGATCACCCAGGTAGGCCAGGTCCACCTGGCCATTGGCGAAGGCTTCATTAATCACGGGACCGGCGCCCTTGAAGTAATTCCACTGAATCTTGATGCCTTGGTCGGCAAAGGCTTTTTCGAAGATCTGCTGCTCGCGCAATACATCCGTTATACCGCCGCCGCTGTGCTGGCTGCCGGCACTCAGGTCAGGCACGGCGATGCGGATTTCCTTGAGGTCGGCGGCGTGTACCAACCCGGCCAGGGCGGTGCCCGCGAACAGGCTGATCAGACGTTTGAAGGGCAGTTTCATAAGCGCAGCTCCTGGTGGGCGACGGTCGCCTGGGGAGCAGAAAGTAGGCATAGCCCGAGCAAAACTTTAAATACTATAAATTCACAATTTAATAGCTTTTTGGACTATGCAAGCAGAAACGCTGGCTCCAGCGGCGTATGCATAAACAGCATCAAAAATATTCTTCGAATGCATTGGATGCGTGCAGGGCAGAGGCTTTAAATGATTTTTCTTATCTCACAATCATCTTGATTCAATTTTTGTAAGATAAAAATCACATAACGCCGAGGGAGGTCCGCCATGGCCCGCACTTCACAGTTGAGCCTGCCTCTTCCAGCCCCCGCGCCGCGCTGGCCCTTGCTCAGTGAGCGTCTGCTGCCCTGGTTCTTACCGCTGGCTTTGTTTGCGCTGTGGTGGTTGGCCAGCCGTCATCAGTGGATGAGCGAACAAATTTTGCCCGCACCTTCACTGGTGTGGAGCAGCGCCGTGGAGCTGGCCGGTGGCGAGCTATGGAGCAACCTGGCGATCAGCTTGCAGCGTTTGTTCTGGGGGCTGTTGGCCGGTATCGGTGCGGGGGCCGTATTGGGTGCTCTATTAGGTTTCAGCGCACGCGCCGAACGCCTGGTGTTCCCCACCTTCAGCGCGTTGTCGCAAGTGCCGACCCTGGCCTGGATCCCGTTGTTCATGGTGTTTTTCGGCATCGGCGAAACCTTGAAACTGGTGGTGCTGGTGAAGGCGATTGTGGTGCCCGTTACCTTGCACACACTGGTCGGCGTGCGTGACGCGCAACCCAACCTGCGTGAAGCCGCCCGCGTGCTGCGCCTGCCCACCCACCTGCTGATTCGTCGGTTGATACTGCCCGCTGCATTGCCGGCCTTCATGGCCGGTGTGCGCCTGGCACTGGCGGCGGGCTGGACCTCGTTGCTGGCCGTGGAGCTGCTGGCTTCCAGCGAAGGCATCGGCTACCTGATGGTCTGGGCACGCCAGTTGTTCATGCTCGATATCGTCTTCGTGTGCATCGTGGTCATCGGCGTGCTGGGCGTGGTGATGGATCGCGGCATCGGCTGGCTGGACCGCAAATGGGTGCATTGGCCGCACCCGGCCACCGCGCAGATTCGGCGTGGCCCGCGCTATGAAGGGTGGCAACGCCTGCAACCGTGGTTATTGCCGCTGCTGTTGCTGGCGTTGTGGCAGGTGGCGAGGGATCAGGCTTGGGTGGACCCCAATATTCTGGTCAGCCCATGGGCCGTGCTGCAAACCACCGGCGCAGGTGTGCTGGATGGCAGCCTCTCCGGCGCGTTGGGCAAAAGCCTCGGCCGCACGCTGGGTGGCTTGTTGCTCGGCGGCAGCCTGGGATTTGCCATGGGCCTGTGGCTGGGTTTGTCGCGACGCAGCGAGCGAGTGCTCGGGCCGACCCTGGCCGCACTGCGTCAGATCGCGATTTTCGCCTGGGTGCCATTGCTCACCGCCTGGTTCGGCCTGGGTGAGTTGGCCAAGTGGGTGTTTATCGCCCTGGCGGCGTTTTTTCCGCTGTTCATTGCCACGCAGCGCAGCGTGCTGAACCTGTCGCCACAGCTGCGCGAAGCCGCGCACGTGCTGCGCCTGAACCTGTTCCAGCGCCTGCGCCGCCTGGTGCTGCCGGGCGCGGCGGCGGGGATCTTCGCCGGCCTGCGCCTGAGCCTGATCTATGCCTGGCTGGGCACCATCGGCGCGGAATATTTCATGCCGTCCAATGGCGGCATCGGCAGCCTGATGATCGGCGCCCAACAGTTGCTGCGCATGGACCTGATCATGGGCGGCATGCTGCTGGTCGGCCTTACCGGCGCGACGCTCAACCTTATCGGCCAACGCATCGAAACCCGCGCCACGCGCTGGAGACACGTATGAACGCACCTATCGTCAGCTTCAACCATGTAGGCAAGACCTTCGACGTCGACGGCTTTGAGCTGGAGGCGATTCGCGAATTCAACCTGGACATTACCGAGGGCGAGTTCGTGGCGATTGTGGGCTCAAGCGGCTGCGGCAAATCTACCCTGCTGCGCCTGCTGGTGGGGCTGGATACGCAGTTTCGTGGCGAGATCCGGGTGGACGGCAACGCCGTAAAGGGTATCGGCGGCGAACGCGGCATCGTGTTCCAGGAACACCGGTTGTTCCCCTGGCTGACCGTCGCAGAAAACATCGGCCTGGGCCTGGTCAACGAGCCGTTGAGCGAGGCCGAGCGCAACCGGCGCATCGGTGATTTTATCGAATTGGTGGGCCTTACCGACTTTACCCGCGCTTATCCGCATCAGCTGTCCGGCGGCATGGCGCAGCGTGTGGCAATCGCCCGTGGGCTGGTGGCCAGCCCGCGTATTCTGCTGCTCGACGAGCCGTTCGGCGCCCTCGATGCGCTGACCCGTCAGCAGATGCAAGACGAGCTATTGGCCATTCGCGCCCGCGCCAAAATTACCACCGTGCTGGTAACCCACGATGTGGAAGAAGCGATTTTTCTGGCCGACCGCGTGGTGGTGATGGAGCCGCGACCCGGGCGCATCAAGCAAGTAGTGGACATCGCCCTGCCCCATCCACGCCAGCGCAGCAGCTTCGAGTTCCACCAACTGCGCGAAGAGCTGCTGCATGAACTGATCAGCGACGACCACTATCAACCGCCGCTGCGCGAACAGATTCGCGACCTGCCGCTGGCGTTTATTGCCTGTTAGGCCTGAAAACATCGTTGGCCGCGACGACATCGACGCTTACAACCCCAGCATTGCGATGGCTGAGCAAGACGACTTAGATGCGGGCTCACTGTATCTACCCAGTGTCTTTTCAACCCTACTTGCTCAGGAAGAGTATGCATGACTGTAGCGTCCCGATTGATCGCCTGTGTGGCCCTTTCCCTGCTGACAATGGCAGCGCAGGCCGCGCCCAAACTAGCCCCGGCGGCCCCGCCGCTTATCGAGGTGGTAAACAAAACCAAGACCCCGCTGGACATTATTCAGGGTAAATGGATAACCGTTGTGCTGCCGGGCGAGAGCCAGCAGGTTGAAGATTCCAAAACCCGCCCGCTGACGATCGCCACTAAAACCCATGAAGCAGCCATCCGATTTGTAACGCTTTCATACGCCAAAGGCTGCAAGGCAGCCACCTGCCTGCTGATTAGCGGAGAGTAATCCTCACACCGGCGCAGTCTGGGTTGCTTGCGACTGCGCCTGCGTTTTGCCCTCAAAGCGATTGGCCCGGGCAAACGTACCGAAATCATTGAAGCGCACACCCATCTCGCGCATCACCTTATGCGCCACCTTGGCGGTCATCTGGCGAATGTAGAACGGCTCCTTCACCACAAAATGGTGGATGCCGTGGGTGCTGCCGAAGTTGAAGCAGAACGCCTGCAATGGCCACATCCACCAGGGGTTCAGCACTTGGGTTTGCTGGATCACGTTGCCCAGTTCCACATCGCCGTAATAGTGCATGTTGGAGCTGACAAAGTGCAGGCAAAAGGTGCGCAGCATGTTGGGGCCGATGATCACCACGGCGGCGATATCGATCACCTGCATCATCTGCAAAGTGCCGGCGGACCAGTCGATGGGCGCGCCCATCAGGCTGGCAATGCCATTGGCGGCATGAAAGCCCAGGAACACATACCACGCGCCCCAATGCAGCAGTGCCAGCGGTGCGTACACCAGCAGCGAGCGTTTGAGGATCTTGAGTTTGTGACTCCAGGTTTTGGCCCGCAGCATGCGGATAAACGCCGACATCAGGTTATCGCCCACCATCAGCAACCGCGCGAACCCCCAGGGCTCGCCATTGGTGATGGCGCGTTCTTCCATATCGGTCTCGGTGCCCGACACCTTGTGGTGGTTAAGGTGCAGGTGCCGGCGTATCCACGGGTTGATGGTGCTCGGCCGCGCCAGCCACACCAGGCCCATCATCAGGTTGTGTGGCACGCGTTGCTTGCGAAAGTACATGCTGTGGATCAGGTCGTGTTCCAGCTCGTGGGTCAGCGAAGCGAGGAAGGCATTGAGCAGCAGGCACGCCCACCAGGCCATATGGCCGGTGATATACAGCGCCGCCGAGCCAAGCATGCCGAGCAAGGCAAAGGCCAGGATGCCCGCGCCCAACGCGTCCTGATGCAGCAGCCAGGGGTGCTGTTGGCGCAACCGCACGCCTTCGGCGAGCACCACTTCGCGGATTTTTGCCGAGCGCTGTTGCGCGTTCATCTGTTGGGGACTTGCAGAAGTACCGTCCATGCTCCCATCCTCTTGTTAAGTGATACGTCCATCCTGCCCCAAGCGATCGGGCGGGACGCTAGCCCCGGACGCCAACCTGTTGACCGCAAGCGCCAATCACCATGACTGAACCCACCTCCCTCGCCAGCTGGACCCGCGCCCTGCGCAAGCAGCTCGACGCCCTGAACCTGGACAGCGCCGCGCTGTGCAGTGAGGCCGGGCTCGATCCGCAGCAGATGGACGACCCCAATGCGCGTTACCCGCTGTCGGCCACCACGCGCTTGTGGGAACTGGCGGTGCAGGCCAGCGGCGACCCGGCGATTGGCTTGCGAGTGTCACGGTTCGTCAGCCCCACCACCTTTCATGCGCTGGGTTATGCACTGGTGGCCAGCGGCAGCTTGCGTGAGGTGTTCGAGCGCATCGTGCGGTATCACCAAGTGGTCAGCGATGCGCTGACCCTGGAGCTTAGTGCAGAGGGCGAGCGTTACCACTTTCGCCTGCTGCAACCGCCCGACAGCCCGGCGCCGGCGCTGGAAGCCATTGATGCGTTTGCGGCGATTTACGTGCGTACCTGTCGCAACCGCCTGGGCCGCGACTATGCGCCGTTGGCGGTGTACCTGCGCCGCCCGGAACCCGCCGACCCCAAACCCTGGCATGCGGTATTCCGCGCGCCGGTGTTTTTTGGCGCCGAGGAAGACCGCTTGGAGTTCGCCGCACGGGATTTCGACAGCCACCTGGACGACGCCAACCCCGAGTTGGCCGAGCACAATGAAACCGTGCTCAAGCGCACCCTTGCCCAACTGCAACCGCTGACTTGGGAGCGCAAGGTGCGCAGGGCGATCGAGGAACAATTGCCCGAGGGCGAGCCGAGTGCCGAGCGCATTGCCCAGGCATTGCACCTGAGCCTGCGCAGCTTGCAGCGGCACCTGGCGGATGAGGGCTGTCGGTTTGATGCGTTGCTCAACGAGTGCCGCGAGAACCTGGCGCTGCTGCACTTGCGTGATCCGCACTGCTCATTGGCCGAGATCAGTTATTTGCTCGGGTTTGCCGATACCAGCAGTTTCAGCCGCGCGTTCAAGCGCTGGACGGGGATGACGCCGGGGCAGTTTCGCGATGGGTTGCGCTAGGTCGGGGCTCATCGCAGGCAAGCCAGCTCCCACAGGGGAATGCATTCCAACTGTGGGAGCTGGCTTGCCTGCGATAGCGGTGGCTCAGCGACCACGCCGCAAGAGTTTTTTCACCCGCGCGACCAGCACCTTGGCATCAAACGGCTTGAGCAGATAATCATCCTCATGCAGTTCCAGCCCACGCAAGCGGTCTTCAATCCCGCCCGGCGTGGTCAGGAACAACATCGGCGTCTCACCCTTCAACCGAATCGCCTGCTGCAACTTCCAGGCATTCAGGCCCGGCAGCATCACATCCAGGATCACCAGGTCGTATTCGCTGCTTTCAACCAGGCGCAACGCCGCCATGCCATTGGCCGCGACTTCGACGCTGTAACTGGCCTCGTTCAAGCCCTGGGCCATCCGCTGTGCCTCTTCGGATTCATGTTCCACTAACAGCACGCGCATAACACACCTCGATTAATCAGGCTTGCAGGCTAACACCCTCAGGTGTGCGCCGCCTCACGCAGTCGCCGGGCGTCGAGGATTTCGATCTCGCCGTAACCCAGGCGCACGATACCTTGGGCCTGCAGGTCTTTGAGCAAGGCGTTGGTGGTCTGGCGTGACAGGCTCAACATCGCGGCCAGGTCTTCCTGGGGCAGTTGCAGCACGCTTTTTGAATACTCGGCTTCGCCATAACCCTCAACGATCATCAACAGACGATGGGCCAGGCGTACCGAGGCAGGCATCAGGCTCAGTTGCTCGATATTGATAAAACTCAGGCGCAGTTTCTGGCTCATCAGCAAGGCCAGGTCGCGCCAGTACTGCGGGCTGTCATTGAGGATATTCAACAGCGCCTGTTGTGGCACCTGCAGCAGCGTGCACGGCCCGACGGCGCAGGCGTCATGGGTGCGTGGCAGGCCGTCGAACAGGCAAATCTCACCCAACCAGAAGGGTGATTCCACCAGACTCAACAGTGCTTCCTTGCCGTGCTCATTCACCGCGCTGATGCGCAAGGCGCCGTCGAGCACCGCGTACAGGCCACAGGGCGGGTCGCCGCGCTTGAACAGGGTTTGCCCCGCCGCCAGCTGTCGCAGCCGGGCGTGGACCAGCAGGCTATGCTGAAAAGGATCCGGCAGGTGGCTGAACCAGTGGCCGCAGGCCAAGCGAGTACGCCATTTCTCTGTGTCCATGAGCACTCCGAAGATTGTCGCCCAGCTGACAGTCAATCACAGGCGGACAGGGCATGATCCAGCATCCTACAGGAGGAACAACAATGAAAAGCCTCGTCGACCACCTCAGCCAATACGCCGCCTACCACCGCGACCCGCGCAATATCGCCAGCCACTTTATCGGCATCCCGCTGATCGTCGTCGCCGTGGCGGTGCTGTTGTCACGCCCCGAATGGGCCGTCGGCAGCCTGTGGATATCTCCGGCAGTCCTGCTCGCGCTGTTTTCGGCATGGTTTTACCTGCGCCTGGAACTGGCGCTGGGCGTGCTGATGACGGTGTTGATGGGCTTGTCGGTGTGGGCCGGGCATGCGCTGGCGGCGCAGAGCACGCTGGTGTGGCTGAGCAGCGGCATCGGGATGTTTGTGGTGGGCTGGGTGATTCAGTTTGTCGGGCACTACTACGAAGGCAGAAAGCCGGCGTTTGTGGATGATGTGTCGGGGCTGATTGTGGGGCCGTTGTTTGTGGTGGCGGAGTTGGCGTTTTTGCTGGGGTTGCGGCATGGTCTCAAGGAGCAGATTGAGCAGCGCTCGGGGCCAGTAACGCGCCGTGATCTGGAGCCGAGAAAGGTCTGAATGTGGGAGCGGCGGTGCGACGATTCGACTTGCTCGCGAATGCGGTGTATCAGTCGGTATTTCTGTTGACTGACACTCTGTATTCGCGAGCAAGTCGAATCGTCGCACCGCCGCTCCCACATTGGGTTTTGCAGTGTTTTCAGGCTTTTTGCCAGACCTTGGGCTTGAAGAACAAGGTCTCGCCACGCGCCAGACCGGTCAGGCTGTCGTGGTCTTTGACCACTTCGGCCTCGATCAACTCGCTTTGGCCTTCGACCTTCAGCGTTACCCGTGTGGTGGCGCCGAGCGGGCGAATATCGCGCACTTGCGCCGCGTGGTGATCTTCCAGCTCATGGCGCGACAGCGACACTTCATGGGGGCGGAACAGCACGTGCTTGTCCTCACCCAGATGCAGGCGGTTGGAATCACCAAGGAAGTGATACACAAAATCGCTGGCCGGGTTTTCGTAGACTTCGCCCGGTGAGCCAATCTGCTCGATCACGCCCTTGTTCATCACCACGATGCGGTCAGCAACTTCCATGGCCTCTTCCTGGTCGTGGGTCACGAACACCGAGGTCAGGTTGATGTCTTCGTGCAGGCGCGCCAGCCAGCGGCGCAGCTCTTTACGCACCTTGGCGTCGAGGGCGCCGAAGGGTTCGTCCAGCAACAGCACTTTGGGTTCTACCGCCAGGGCGCGCGCCAGGGCGATACGCTGGCGCTGGCCGCCGGAGAGTTGTTCCGGGTAGCGATCCGACAGCCAATCCAACTGCACCATGTTCAACAGTTCATGCACCTTGACCGCAATCTGGCTTTCGCTCGGGCGCTGGTTTTTCGGCTTCATGCGCAGGCCGAAGGCAACGTTGTCGAACACGGTCATGTGGCGAAACAACGCGTAGTGCTGGAACACAAAACCGACGTTGCGATCCCGCACGTCGTGGCCGGACACGTCTTCGCCGTGGAACACGATGCTGCCGTCATCCGGGGTTTCCAGGCCGGCGATGATGCGCAGCAAGGTGGTCTTGCCGCAGCCGGACGGGCCCAGCAACGCCACCAGCTCGCCACTCTGGATATCCAGATTGATGCTGTTCAGGGCCTTGAAGGCGTTGAAATTCTTGCTGACATTACGGACTTCGATCGACATGACTTATTCCTCACCGGCGCTGTTGCGCAGGCGGTTGATACGGTTCTCGCTCCACTGCTTGAGCAGCAGGATGAAGAGCGCCAGGATCAGCAACAGGCTCGCGACGGCAAACGCGGCGACATGGTTGTATTCGTTGTAGAGGATCTCGACGTGCAGCGGCAAGGTGTTGGTCACCCCGCGAATGTGGCCGGACACCACCGACACCGCGCCGAACTCACCCAGCGCCCGCGCGGTACACAGCACCACGCCGTAGATCAGGCCCCACTTGATGTTCGGCACGGTCACGTGCCAGAACATCTGCCAGCCGTTGGCGCCCAACAGGCGTGCGGCTTCTTCTTCCTGGGTGCCCTGCTCCTGCATCAGCGGGATCAGTTCACGGGCCACGAACGGCACCGTCACGAAGATGGTCGCCAGCACAATGCCAGGCAAAGCGAACACGATCTGGATGTCATGCTCTTGCAGCCACGGGCCGAAGAAGCCCTGGGCGCCGAACATCAGCACGTAGACCAGGCCCGCGATCACCGGTGACACCGAGAACGGCAGGTCGATCAGCGTGACCAGAATGCTCTTGCCACGGAACGAGTACTTGCTCACACACCACGCGGCGCTGACGCCAAACACCAGGTTGAGCGGCACCGAAATCACCACGGCGATCACCGTGAGCTTGAGCGCCGACAACGCGTCCGGCTCAAGGATCGCCGTGAAGAACGCGCCGAGGCCGTTCTTCAAGCCCTGGGACACCACGATAAACAGCGGCAGCAGCAGGAACAGCGCGAATACCAGCCAGCCAAGTGTGATCAGGATGCGCCGCGACACCGCGCTGCCACGACGGGCAGCGTTGGCCGAGGACGCGGCGGAAATAGACGATTGGGACATGTTCCGCGCCTCCTTATGGGGTTTCGATGCGCCGCTGCAGCAAGTTGATCAGCAGCAGCAGGACAAAGGAAACCACCAGCATCATCACGCCGATGGCGGTGGCGCCGGTGTAGTCGTATTGGTCGAGCTTGACCATGATCAGCAACGGCAGAATCTCGGTTTTCATCGGCATGTTGCCGGCGATGAAGATCACCGAACCGTACTCACCCACGCCACGGGCAAAGGCCAGCGCGAAGCCGGTCAGCCAGGCGGGCAGCAATGCGGGTACGAGGATGTAGCGGAACACCTGCAAGGGCTTGGCGCCCAGGCACGCAGCGGCTTCTTCGATTTCACGCGGGATATCGGCGAGCACCGGCTGCACCGTACGCACCACGAAGGGCAAGGTGACAAAGGTCAGTGCCAGGGTGATGCCGATGGGGGTGTAGGCGATTTTAAAGCCCAGGTCCGTCGCGAACTGCCCGACCAGGCCTGCCGGTGCGTACAGCGCCGTAAGGGCAATACCGGCCACAGCGGTGGGCAGCGCAAACGGCAAGTCGATCATCGCATCGATGATCTTGCGGCCCGGGAAGGTATAACGCACCAGCACCCAGGCCAACAGTGTGCCGATCACGCCATTGATGATCGCCGCGACGAACGCGGTGCCGAAGCTCAGTTTTAACGCCGCCAGCACCCGCGGTGCGGTAATGATGGCCCAGAACTGATCCCAAGTGAGTTGAGCGGCATGTACAAACATCGCCGCCAGGGGGATGAGTACGATCAGGCTGAGGTACACCACGGTGTAGCCCAGCGTCAGCCCGAAGCCGGGTATGACGGGGGAAATACGACGCGACATAAGAGTCCTTGGTTAGCGGAACTGACACACAAAACCCGCAGGTGAATGCGGGCTTCGTGAGTGTGTGTTTCTCGGCTTACTGCGCCGTGTAGATCTGGTCGAACACGCCACCGTCGTTAAAGAATTTCGGTTGGGCAGTTTTCCAGCCGCCGAAGTCTTTGTCGATAGTCACCAGGTCCAGTTTCGGGAACTGCTGGGCGTATTTGGCGGCGACTTTCTCATCGCGTGGGCGGTAGAAGTTCTTCGCCGCAATCTCCTGGCCAGCCGGGCTGTACAGGTGCTTGAGGTATTCGGTGGCGATCTCGGTATTGCCCTTTTTCTCGGCGTTTTTGTCGACCACGGCAACCGGCGGCTCCGCGAGGATCGACAGGGACGGCACAACGATATCGAACTTGTCGGCGCCGCCGTCTTCTTTGAGTGCCAGGAATGCCTCGTTTTCCCAGGCCAGCAACACGTCACCCTGACCGTTGTTGACGAAGGTGATGGTCGAACCGCGAGCGCCGGTGTCGAGGATCGGCACGTGCTTGAACAGCTCTTTTACGTATTCCTGGGCCTTGGCTTCGCTGCCTCCGGATTTGAGGCCGTAAGCCCACGCGGCGAGGAAGTTCCAACGGGCACCGCCGGAGGTTTTCGGGTTAGGCGTAATAACGGATACGTCTTTTTTGATCAGGTCGCCCCAGTCCTTGATGCCTTTAGGGTTGCCCTTGCGCACCAGGAACACGATGGTCGAGGTGTACGGGGTACTCGCATCCGGCAGGCGGGTTTGCCAGTTTTCCGGCAGGGTTTTGCCCAGTTTGGCGATTTCGTCGATGTCGCCGGCCAGGGCCAGGGTCACTACGTCGGCGCGCAGGCCGTCGATCACCGCACGGCCTTGCTTGCCCGAGCCGCCATGGGATTGCTGGATCTTGACGTTGTCGCCAGGGTGGGACTGTTTCCAGTAGCTGGTGAACTCAGCGTTGTAGTCCTGGTACAGCTCACGGGTCGGGTCATACGAGACATTGAGCAACTCGTAGTCCTTGGCAACGGCGGAACCGGCAAACACGGCGCTGGCCAGTGCGGCCAGGGCGTAACGGCGAATCGACGACATAGAAGCTCCTGAAATTCTTGGGTGTTGGCTTTTTCTTATAGTTGCGGGTCTAGCATGCGAATCGCCGTTGTTGCTTAGCTCGGTTTGTTACCCGGGTTCTGCAAACGGAATTTTTCCTTGCGTTCGATCTGCACCACTTGGGCGTTATGCACAGTGATTTCCACCGCGCCAAACCGCAGGTCGCGCAAGGCGCTCTGGATCTCACGCAAAATGGCTGCTTCGTCCTGGCCGTCGACGCTACGTAGAGATGCGCTCATGGTCTCGCTCCTGAAATGAATAGTGCCTGGCAGTGGCGGCACTGCTTGCGGCGTGAGGGCGATAGTAGATAAGCGCGGATATTCTTAAAAATACTATTTAAGAATGTTTATATAACCAGAAAGAATTTTCTGACAGGACGTGGGGTTGCGTGGGTATTTACGAGTTCAGCGCAGAAAATAAGGCATGCCGAGATCCAAATGTGGGAGCGGGCTTGCTCGCGAATGCGGTAAATCAGCCACACATGTCTTGACTGACAGTCCGCTTTCGCGAGCAAGCCCGCTCCCACATTTGATCGTATTTCAAGTGCTGATGGGCGGTGCCCTGGCCCAATCCATTTCTTGCGCCGGCACCGGCCGGCCAAACCAGTACCCTTGGCCCAAATCACATTCCTGCGCCAACAAAAACCGCGCCTGCTCCACCTGCTCAATGCCTTCGGCGTGTACCTGCATGCCCATGCTTTTAGCCAGGGCAATTACCACGCGCACAATCGCCGCGTCGTCCTCATCCCACGGCAACCCGGCGACAAACCCCTGGTCGATCTTGAGCTTCTGCACCGGCAGGCGCTTGAGGCGCAGCAGTGATGAATAACCGGTGCCAAAGTCATCGATCGCCAGGCGCAGGCCCAGCTCGCGCAGGCGGTGCAATTGCTCAAGGGCGACTTCGGGGTCTTCCATCACCGCGCTTTCGGTGACTTCCAGCTCCAGAAATGCCGGATCCAGGCCGGTGGTGTGCAGCACCTGGGCGACTTGCTCATACAGCTCACGCCGGGCAAACAAACGGCTGGAGACATTCACCGCGATAAAGCTCAACGGCGCGCCGTCGGCCAGCCATTGGCCCATCTGCCGGCAGGCCTGGTCCATCACCCAGGCGTCGATGTCGGCAATCAGCCCGGTGCGCTCGGCAATCGGGATAAATTCACCCGGCGGCACCAGGCCGCGCTCCGGGTGTTGCCAGCGCACCAGGGCTTCGACGCCAACCAGGCGGCTGTCTTGCAGGTCGTGAACGGGCTGGTAATACACACGCAGCTCTTGCTGATCGAGGGCGCGGCGCAGTTCGCTGGCGATTTCCACGCGGTGCTGGGCGTGGGCCGTCAGCTCTTCGGTATACAGCGCATAACCTTCGCGGCCGGCGCTCTTGGCTTTGAACAGCGCGGAGTCGGCATTGCGCAGCAGTTGTTCGGCGCTTAAAGCATCACTGGGGAACAGGCTGATGCCGATGCTGGCGCTGATAAACAACTGGTTGCCATCAAACACAAACGGCTCTTTCATCGCATCAAGCATGCGCTGCGCCAGCGCGGCGGCCTGCACCACCTGTGGACAACTTTCGGCCAGCACGGCGAACTCATCGCCGCCGAGGCGCGCCAGGGTCATGCCGGGGCCAAACAGGCCTTTCAGCCGCTCGCCGACGGCCTTGAGCAACTGGTCACCGACATTATGGCCGAGGCTGTCGTTGATGATCTTGAAGTGGTCCAGGTCCATCAACAGCAGCGCGCAGCCGCGTTTGTGCACTTGCGCTGAGGCCAGCGCCTGCTCGGCGCGGTCGGTGAACAGCAGGCGGTTGGGCAGGTCGGTGAGCGGGTCGTGGTGGGCCAGGTGCGCCAGTTCGTGCTCGGAGTCCTTGATGGCGCTGATGTCGGAAAAGACCGCGACGTAATGGCTGACCTGGCCCTGGTCATTGTGGATAACCCGGATGGTTTGCCACTGTGGATAAATCTCACCGCTTTTGCGCCGGTTCCAGATTTCACCGCTCCATTCGCCGGTGCGTTCGAGGGTCTGAAACACCTGTTGATAAAAATTCGACGAATGGCGCCCGGACTTGAACAGGCTCGGCCGTTCCCCCATCACGTCCTCACGGCTGTAACCGGTGATCTCCATAAAGGCCCGGTTCACATGCACGATCAGCCCCTGGGCGTCGGTGACCAGCACGCCTTCGCGGGTGCAATCGAACACGGCGGCGGCCTGTTGCAGGCGTTCGCGGTTTTCTTTCAAGGGTTGCTGCAACCGATGGGTGCGGGCAAAACGCGCACAGATCAGGTAAATGACCCACGCGCTCAGGGCCACCCACACATAGCCGCGCACCTGCAGCCAGCGCCCTAACTGCCTCGGGTCATCGAGAAAGTTGATCAATAGCTGGTTGCTGAGCTGGAGCCACACAATGGAAACCAGCAGGTATACCAGCCCCATCCGCAGGGCACCTCGGTACGAAAACAGCATATGGTCAGTAATCCTTACCCAAAAAACAAAATCGCCCTACAAAGGCTGCGGATTATAGAATAAGAAACATCCAGTCACTCCTATCTGAAAGGGCGGCTGGTTTTCTCTGTAGGCTTAGTGATAATGCGTGAGCTGTTTTTTTCTTTATCTGAGGGCCATACAGCCTATGTGGTACAACGGTTTTCTTGACCTGTCAGCCTGGCAACTGGTGGCAGTCACGCTGTTGATGACCCACGTGACCATTGTTGGGGTCACGGTCTATCTGCACCGTTATTCAGCCCATCGCTCCCTGGAGCTCAATGCCGGCCTGAAACACTTCTTCCGCTTCTGGCTGTGGCTGACCACAGCGCAGAACACCCGCGAGTGGACCGCCATCCACCGCAAGCACCACGCCAAGTGCGAAACCGTCGACGACCCGCACAGCCCGGTGATCAAGGGTTTGTCCACCGTACTGCGCAAAGGCGCCGAGCTGTACCGCGCCGAGGCCGAGAACCCCGAGACCCTGCGCATCTACGGCAAAAACTGCCCGGATGACTGGATCGAGCGCAAAATCTATACGCCTTACCCGCTGCTGGGCGTGGCGATCATGGGCGTCATCGACCTGCTGCTGTTCGGTACCATCGGCATCACCATCTGGGCGATCCAGATGATGTGGATCCCGTTCTGGGCCGCCGGTGTGATCAACGGCCTGGGCCATGCGGTCGGTTATCGCAACTTCGAGTGCCGTGACGCCGCCACTAACCTGGTGCCGTGGGGCATCATCGTTGGCGGTGAAGAGCTGCACAACAACCACCACACCTACCCGAACTCGGCCAAGCTGTCGGTGAAAAAGTGGGAATTCGACCTGGGTTGGGCATGGATCAAAGTGTTCAGTTTCCTGCGCCTGGCCAAGGTGCAGCGCGTCGCGCCGATTGCCCACCGCGTCGAGGGCAAAGGCCACCTGGACATGGACACTGCCATGGCGATCCTCAACAACCGCTTCCAGATCATGGCCCAGTACCGCAAGTTGGTGATCGGCCCACTGGTCAAGCAGGAACTGGAAAAGGTCGATCATTCGGTACGCCACCAGTTCCACCGTGCCAAGCGCCTGCTGTCGCGTGAAACCAGCCTGCTGGATGACCGCCATCACGTGCGCATCCAGAGCATGCTCGAACACAGCCACGCGCTGACCGTGATCTACGAGAAGCGCCTGGCACTGCAGCAGATCTGGCTCAAGACCAGCACCAATGGCCACGACATGCTGGCGGCAATCAAGGAATGGGTGCATGAGGCTGAGGCCAGTGGCATTCAATCGCTGCGTGATTTTGCCCACCAGTTGAAGACCTACTCACTGCGCCCTGCAGCGGTCTGACAGGCTGGCTTGCTGTAGTGAGCGGGCATGGCCGCTCACTACAAACTGGTTTCTGACGCCATTTCTTAGTCAGCCCGTTCACGGAACTTCACCGCAATTCCCCTCTCTCAAGGAACACTTCGCCATCATGGCGGCCCCTTGTAGTGACCGCTGCTCCATCCTGCGGCGTGCCCAGAGAGAGTTGTGCCGATGGTTCCCGAAAAGCCCTATTCAACCGATGCGCCCGTCGCTGAGCACCCGCGCCCGGCTGCGGCGGCTACCCTGCTGGCGCTGATGCATGCCCAGGGTGAAGTCGAACGGCTGAGTGAACGCGAACAACTGCTCAGTTCACTGCTGGTCAGCGTGAATGCCGTGCTGTGGGCCATCGATTGGGAAACCCGTCGCGTGTTGTACGTAAGCCCGGCCTACGAGCGGGTGTTTGGCCGATCCGCCGGCCTACTGCTCGCCGACCACCGCGAATGGCGCAACAGCATTCACCCCGAAGACCTCGACTACGCCGAACACAGCCTGGCCCGCGTGATGGAAGACGGCGCCGTGGAGGACCGCGAGTACCGCATCATCACCGCCGATGGTCAGATTCGCTGGCTGAGCGACAAGTGCTATATCAACCAGCAGGTCGAACCCGGCAAGCCGGTAATTGTGGTGGGCATGGCCGAAGACATCACCGAAAAAAAGCACATGGAGTTGGAGCTGCACCGACTCGCCACCACTGATGTGCTGACCCAAAGCAGCAACCGCAGGCACTTTTTCGAATGCGCCAACCAGGCGTTCGACAGCGCCTGCGCCCAAGGCGCCCCACTGGCGTTCCTGCTGCTGGACATCGATGACTTCAAAGACGTCAACGACAGCTACGGCCACCTGGAAGGCGATCAGGTGTTGCGGCGTATCGCCGAAAGCGGTCGCGGCGTACTGCGCCGTGGTGACCTGTTCGGGCGCATTGGCGGCGAAGAGTTCGCCGCCGTGCTGCCTGGCTGTGCCCCGCAGATGGCGTTACAGGTGGCCGAGCGGCTGGGTAAGGAAATCCAGGCCCTGAGTTTCAGCTTTGAAGGCCGGGACTTTACCGTGACCGTCAGCCAAGGCCTGGCCAACCTGCGCGAAGACGACTCAACCCTGGACAGCCTGTTCGCACGGGCCGATGCCGCCATGTACGAGGCCAAGCGCCAAGGCAAAAACCGCGTGATAGAGGGCTAGAACTCGGTCAAAATGTGGGAGCGGGCTTGCTCGCGAATGCGGTGTGCCAGCCACCGAAAATATTGACTGATCCACCGCATTCGCGAGCAAGCCCGCTCCCACATTGGCCCCTCGTGGCCAGCTAGGTTTTGCGCACCCGCATCAACTCTGACAAGCCCACCTTGAGCAACCGCGCGGTCTTGCCCTTGGCCAATGCTTCCAACCCTTCATGCTCGGTCAATCGCGCCATCTGCGCCGCCAGGTTCACCACCAGCGCATCGCGCGAATACACCCCGCCTTCGAGTGAATAGGTCGCCGCAATCAACTGCCGCAGCTCCAGCGGCAAGCGCCAGCGCGTGCGCAACGCCGAACCGTAGGCGGCACCAAAGGTGAACAGGGATTCGCCAATCACTTCATCATCCAGCGCCCCACCACCCTGGCGCCAGTCTTCCAGGCAGCGTAACAGGGCCAAGTCGCCCAGCCGATGCAGAATGCCCGCGCAGTAGCAACGTTCGTGGTCCAGCTCCAGCATGCGCGCCAGGCGGCGGGCATAGTCGGCGGTGTCCTGGGACAACTGCCAATGGCGCTCGGCGTATGCCACCAGCGCCGGGTCACCCAGCACTACGTTGTGCTTGAGCGCCAGGCCCAGGATCAGGTTCATGCTCTGCCCGGCCGCGAGCTTTTGCAGCGCAGCGGATAAGGTCTGCACCGGCGTGCCGTGATAGCCAGCGCTGTTGGCGGCCGCGATCAGTACAGCGGTGATTTGCGGGTCGGTTTTGACCTGATCTTCCAGTTGCTTGAGGTCCAGACCTTCCGGGGCGAGGCTGTGCTGCACCGCGGCTTTCACATCGACGCGCAGCGGCGCGCCATCGCAGACGTCGCGGCGGCGCTCCAGAAAGGCCGGCAAGGTCATGCCCGGCGCCAGCGGCGGTATCTCGCAATACACACTTTCGCCTTCATTGAGCAGCAGGTCTTGCAGGCGCTGGGTCAGGCCTTCCATGTTCAGGGGTTTGGTCAGGTACGCGGTGGGCGCCAGGGGCAAGGCTTCGCGCACGCTGGCGCTGTCATTGCGATTGCTCAGCAGAATGAACGGCAGCGAACGGTGCTTCTGGCGCACGCTGCGCAGCAGGCTCAGGCCATCGACGCCCGGCAGCTCCCAATCCGCCAGGATCAGATCGTAGGTTTTGTCTCGCAACAGCGTGGCCGCTTCCTGGCCATCGGCACACACATCCAGCCGCGCGTCGCAGCGCACATTCAACAACACTTGCTTGAGCAGGTCCCGCGACCAAGGGTCCGCCTCGGCAATCAACACGCGGGGTACAGCGGGTAAATCAACAGCAGTCATCCAGCACGCTCCATCGGCAATGCTTGCACCTTAGACAATCACGCTACCTACGTACAATGAACATGGCCTGAATGTGCTGCATCGGGCACAAAAAAACCCGCCGAGGCGGGTTTTTTCTGTCGATCAAGTCAGCATCCGCTTACAGCTCGGAGAAGCACTCTTCGATGATCGCCAAACCTTTGTCCAACTGCTCGTCCGGCGAGGTCAGCGGCACCAGTACGCGCAACACGTTGCCGTAGGTGCCGCAAGACAGCAGGATCAGGCCCTTGTCACGTGCCTTGGCCACCACGGAAGCCACGGCAGCCGCGTTCGGCTTGTGGCTGTCGCCATCTTCGAACAGCTCCACCGCGATCATCGCACCCAGGGCACGCACTTCACCGATCACCGGGTACTTGGCTTGAATGGCTTTGAGGCCCGTCACCAAGCGCTCGCCAACCGCCTTGCAGCGGTCCAGCAGGTGCTCTTCTTCGAACACCTCCATCACCGCCAGCGCAGCGGCGCAAGCAATCGGGCTACCGGCGTAAGTGCCGCCCAGGCCGCCTGGGGCAATGGCGTCCATGTATTCAGCCTTACCGCACACACCGGCCAGCGGGAAACCGCCAGCGATGGATTTGGCGAAGGTGGTCAGGTCGGCAGCCACGCCCATCTGTTCCATGGCGAAGAACGTACCGGTACGGCCGGCACCGGTTTGCACTTCGTCGGCGATCAGCAGAATTCCGTGCTTGTCGCACAGTTCGCGCAGACGCTTCATGAAGGATTTAGGCGCGACGTAGAAACCGCCTTCGCCCTGCACCGGCTCGATGATGATGGCAGCGATATCACGCGGCTCGGCATCGTTCTTGAAGATGCGCTCGATGCTGGCGATGGCATCGTCATCGCTCACGCCGTGCAGTTCGTTCGGGAACAGTGCGCGGAACACGCCGCCTGGCATCAGGCCCATGCCGGCCGAATAAGGCACGACTTTACCGGTCAGGCCCAACGTCATCATGGTGCGGCCGTGGTACGCGCCGGTGAAGGCAATCACGCCAGCACGGCCAGTGGCGGCGCGGGCGATTTTCACGGCGTTTTCGACTGCTTCGGAACCGGTGGTGACCAGCAGGGTTTTCTTGGCGAAATCACCTGGCACCTTGGCGTTGATTTTTTCACACAGCTCTACGTACGGCTCGTAGGCCAGCACCTGGAAGCAGGTGTGAGTCAGCTTGTTCAGTTGCTCGGTCACGGCCGCGATGATTTTCGGGTGCACGTGGCCGGTGTTCAGCACGGCGATACCGCCGGCGAAGTCGATGAACTCGCGACCTTCAACGTCGGTCACGGTGGCGTTCTTCGCGGATTCGGCGAAGATCGGGTGAATCTGGCCAACACCGCGCGGTACAGCGGCTTCGCGGCGTTTCATCAGGGATGCGTTGGTCTTGCTCATAAAGTCCTCATTCGCCACTCATCGGGTGGCGTGGTCCAAGGAATACGTGGCGGGGAGGCAACTACGGCAGCATGCGATGATCGACTGCCACAGCTTTCCCGGCCACTACGAATAACGTCTTGAAACACGCAAAGGGTCAGCGCTCTCGTGCCCTCTGCGTTTACTGCAATCTCATGCTGAGCTTAGATGCCCAGGCAGAGGTATTTGATTTCCAGGTAATCCTCGATCCCGTACTTGGAGCCTTCCCGGCCCAGGCCCGAAGCCTTGATGCCGCCGAACGGCGCCACTTCGTTGGAGATCAACCCGGTGTTGACGCCAACCATGCCGTATTCCAGGGCTTCAGCCACACGGAACACACGGCCCAGGTCGCGCGCATAGAAGTAGGAGGCCAGGCCGAACTCGGTGTCGTTGGACATCGCGATCACTTCGGCTTCGTCTTTGAAGCGGAACAGCGGCGCCAGTGGGCCGAAGGTTTCTTCCTTGGCCACAGCTGCGTCTTTGGGCACATTGACCAGAATGGTCGGCTCAAAGAAGTTGCCTTCCATCACCTTGCCGCCGGCCAACAGCTTGGCGCCTTTGCTCAGGGCATCAGCGATGTGCTCCTGCACCTTGGCCACGGCTTTTTCGTCGATCAGCGGGCCAGTGGTGGTGCCTTCTTCCAGACCGTTGCCGATCTTGAGTTTGGCCACGGCCACTTTGAGTTTTTCGGCGAACGCGTCGTACACCGAATCCTGGATGTACAGGCGGTTGGCACACACGCAAGTCTGGCCGTTGTTGCGGTACTTGGAGATGATCGCGCCTTCGACGGCCTTATCCAGGTCGGCGTCATCGAACACGATAAACGGCGCGTTGCCGCCCAGCTCCAGGGAGACTTTCTTGATGTCCTTGGCGCATTCGGCCATCAGCTGGCGACCGATTTCGGTGGAGCCGGTGAAGGACAATTTACGCACGATCGGGTTGCTGGTCAGCTCGCTGCCGATATCACCGGCACTGCCGGAAACCACGCTGAACACGCCTTTCGGAATGCCTGCACGCTGGGCCAGTTCAGCCAGGGCGAACGCAGAGTACGGGGTTTGCGAAGCCGGCTTGAGCACCATGGTGCAACCGGCGGCCAGCGCTGGGCCAGCTTTACGGGTGATCATCGCAGCCGGGAAGTTCCACGGCGTGATGGCCGCGGTAACGCCGATTGGTTGCTTGATCACGATCAGACGCTTGTCCGGCTGGTGGCCAGGAATCACATCACCGTAGACGCGCTTGGCCTCTTCGGCGAACCACTCGATAAAGGAGGCGGCATAGACAATTTCGCCTTTGGCTTCGGCCAGCGGCTTGCCCTGCTCAAGGGTCATCAGGCGCGCCAGGTCGTCCTGGTTCTCGATGATCAGCTCGAACCAGCGACGCAGCTTGTTGGCGCGGTCCTTGGCGGTGAGTGCACGCCAGGCCGGCAGGGCCTTGTCGGCGGCTTCGATGGCACGGCGGGTTTCAGCCGCGCCCATCTTCGGCACGGTGCCAAGAATTTCGCCCGTGGCCGGGTTGTTGACCTTGATGGTTTGACCGTTGTCCGCATCGACCCAAGCGCCATCAATAAAGGCTTGTTGGCGGAACAACTGGGTATCTTTGAGCTGCATGTCGGCTTTCCTTAACAGCACCGCGCGCACGCGGAGCGAATTAGAGTTGTTGAAAGGCGCCTTGTGGGCTGCCGTCAGGGAAATCAGCCCCAGCACGCGACATAAGTGAAATAGCGCACGGGAGACAGAGCGTTTGAAATCTCAAACGAATCCTAGGATCAATGGGGGTACAGGGCAATAGTCTGTTCGAAAAAAAGAACGAAAACGGCGCATTTGCCGAATGTTTCTGATCAGCGTGTTTCGGCCGGGTTCCAACGTATTGATCACTGGTAGCCGGTATAGAGCCTCTTGGCAGCAAATTCCTACCCATAAACGGCCAAAGACCAGCATGGACGCCCAAGGTCGACATGGGTATGATGTCGCCCGCACAAGCATCCGTAGCTCAGCTGGATAGAGTACTGCCCTCCGAAGGCAGGGGTCGTGGGTTCGAATCCCGCCGGGTGCACCAGATACAGATGAAAAAGCCCCAGGTCGAAAGAGCTGGGGCTTTTTTGTGGGCGAATTTTTGTATGTCCTGGGCTTCAAGTCTCCGCACTATCCGAATAGTTGACTTGGGGTGTAAATAAGTCTGTGCCCATTTCTCCCACAGCGCCTTTCCAGGCAAACGATGATCAAAAATGTGGGAGCCGGGCTTGCCCGCGATAGCGCTCGTTCGGGCAATGATGTATTGACTGACCCACCACCATCGCAGGCAAGCCAGCTCCCACACTTTTTTGCGCCTGACTTGAGTTCTGCGCCCGCCGCAGATCCAATGTAGGAGCGGGCTTGTTCGCGAAAGCGGTGTATCAGTCACACATGTATTGGCTGACACTCCGTTTTCGCGAGCAAGCCCGCTCCCACATTTGGCCAAGTTGTTTTCAAGACTCGATTAAAAAGCCCACCACCGAGTAGGCGGTGGCGGGATTTTTTGAAGGCATTTATCGCTTCTGCAACGCCTCCAACCGCGCCGGCAAGTCTTCCTCGGGAAAGCGCTCATGCAGCGCCAACAGCTTTTCATCCGCCGCTTTGGCTTGCCCCGCCAGGCGCAGGTTCACAATTTCCTGCAACCCCTCCTCCAATGAAGGCAACGCCAGCGGTGCGCGCTTGCTGAGTGTTGCCACCGGCGCATCCGCCATCGCGCCGGCAGCTTCAGCTTGAACCAGCGCACGCTCAACTTTCGGCGCTGCTGCCATCCGTGCCATGGGCGCAGGCGCAGGCGCGGTATACATCTGCGGAGCAGGCGCCGCGGAAAACGTCGCAGTGGAGATTTCTGGTTGCGGCACGGGCACGCGCATCACCACGCCGATCATCAGTGCTACACCGGCGACGGTGGCGAATGCCATTTGCCAGCGCGGTTGGCGGCAGGCTTGCAGCCAGCGTTGCCACAGGCTGGGTTGCGGCTTGGGGGCTTCGCGGCGGGCGGTGGCGAGGATGAAGGCGTCGAGGGACGCAGGCGGTTCGCCGGTGCTGTGTTGACGCAAATGCTGGATCAGCTCGTCGTCAGGTGTGTGTGGGGAGTGGGTCATACGAGTATCTCCTCGGCCAGCAGGCGGCGCAGTTTCTGCTGGGCGTAACGCAGGCGGCTTTTGACGGTTTCCAGCGGGGCGCCGGTGAGGGCGGCGATTTGCGGCACTTCGAGGTCGCCGTGCAGGCGTAGCAGGAAGACTTCGCGCTGGTCTTCGGGCAAGTCTTGCAATGCGGCGTCGAGGCGCGCCTGGTCGCGGCTCAGGCTCAGTTGCTGCTCCGGGCCGGCGCTGTCGTCGGCCTGGGCGTGCAGTTGTTCGTCGTAGCTGTCGTGCAGCGGGTTGTGGATACCGTGCTTGCGCCAGTGGTCGATCAGGCGGTTGCGGGCAATCTGGAACAGCCACGTACGAAAACTCGCCCGGCCCTGTGGCTGGGTGGTGCTGCGGATCAGGCTGAGCCAGGTTTCCTGGTACACCTCTTCGGCCAGTTCGGCCTTGTTGCTCAGTGATACCAGGAACCGGTAAAGGCCTTGGCGGTGCCGCGCGTATAACACCTCGAACGCGGCAGCGTCGCCGGTTCGGTAGCGGGCCAGCAGCGATTCGTCGCTGGGTGAGTCATCGGGGACGGCCATGTAGGTTGCGAACTCCTTTCGATGGATCGATGCACATTTGATTGTTGCCATGTTCGGGATCAGTGTTTGAGGCTCTGCGCCACCTCCACCAGTTGCACGAACTCGTTGCGCAACCCGAACGGGTCATCGCCGCGTGCCGAGCGGGCCAGTGCGGCGGTGTCCTTCAAACTCATGCTGCCAGTGTAGCGGCCATCACCCTTGAGCTGTTGGGCGAAGGCGGCCACCGCTGCAGCGAAGCGCAGGTCGGCGCTGGCCGGGGTGGTTTCGTTGCGGATGGGCCGTTCAACCAATTGGCTGGCACCGCCCGCCGCTGGTTTGTAGCGTACGCGCAGCATGGCCAGCTCAGCGGAGGTGTTTTCAGCCGCAGGCGCGGCGGCGTAACGCAACGGCTCCAACCAACCCTTTTCACCCTTGGGCACAATTTCGTACAGCGCGGTCACAGCGTGCCCGGCGCCAATTTCACCGGCGTCGACCTTGTCGTTGTTAAAGTCCTCGCGTTTCAAGGCGCGGTTTTCATAACCCAGCAGCCGATACTCGCTGACTTGGGCGGGGTTGAATTCCACCTGCAACTTCATATCGCGCGCCACCACCGCCAAGGTCGAGCTGAGCTGATCCACCAGCACCTTGCGGGCTTCGCGCAGGTTGTCGATGTAGGCGTAGTTGCCGTCGCCGGCGTCGGCCAGTTGCTCCATCAGGTGCTCGTTGTAGTTATCCACACCGAAACCCAGGGTGGTCAGGGACACGCCGCTTTTGCGCTGGTCGACGGCCATCTGCTTGAGGCTGTCGAAATCGCTGACGCCCACATTGAAGTCACCGTCGGTGGCCAGCAGGATGCGGTTGATGCCCTTCTCTATAAAGCCGGCACGGGCCATCTGGTAAGCCAGCTCGATGCCGGAGGCGCCTGCCGTTGAGCCGCCGGCGGTGAGTTGGTCGATGGCGTTGCGGATCTTGGCTTTGTCGCGCCCGCTGGTGGGTTCAAGCACCACACGCGACTCACCGGCGTAGACCACCAGCGACACATGGTCTTGATCACGCAGCTGGTCCACCAGCAATTTCAGCGTGCTTTTCACCAGCGGCAACCCTTCACGGCGGTCCATGGAACCCGACACATCCACCAGAAACACCAGGTTGGCCGGCGCCAGGTCAGCCACCGCGCGGTCGGTCGCCTTGATGCCGATGCGCAGCAGTCGCGTGCGCGGGTTCCACGGTGTGGCGGCGACTTCGGTGGTCACGCCGAAGGGCGAGCCATCGGTGGGCAGCGCGTAGTCATAGGGGAAATAATTGAGCATTTCCTCAAGTCGAACGGCGCCGTCAGGTGGCAGCCGCCCTTGGTTGAGGAAACGTCTCACGTTGGCGTAGCTGCCGGTGTCGACGTCGGCGCTGAAGGTCGAGACCGGGGTTTGTGCAACGCTGTAGACCGGGTTGTCGGGCAGATCCTGATAGCGCTCTTGAGGCTCGGCCCGGTACGCCAAAGCCACGGCCTCATGCATGGGCATTGGCGCGGCCATCAATACAGGCGTAGCTGCTCGCTTGGCCAAGGCGCCCTCAGGGCGGGGAGCAGATAGGGGCCCGACCGGCTTGGTTGCCTCGGGAGAAGATGACAACCCACAACCTGCAAGCGTCATCAGCACGGTGACGGCGACACTACAGGCGATGGGACGCGTAATTAAAGGTACATGTGACATGGTGCCGAACCTCAACAGTAAATAATCCGTTCACAGGTTCAGACGCGAACCACAGTGGGTTCGGGTTAATGCCAAGATTCAATTGCACTGCACGCTCGTCCGACTGCGCAGTGAACGCCAAATGTCAGCTCATGGCGCAGAAGGTCGTAAGCGATTCAACGCTGTCGAGTCCAAGAAAATTTGCCGCCCTGTGGGGAAACTTTCAAATAAAGCCACTTTAGTAAAATTTCTTACTTAACCATCAATAATAGCTCCACCAACAATGTCGATTCTGTAAGTAGTTCTGTATGTCGAAAAAACACATAATAAACAAGATTGAAAAGAGCGCTTTCAAAATGACAAATATCAGCATGAAAAACAGTACAACACCTGTAAAAATCAAAAACTCAATAAACATGACCCGCATTGCAATTCATGTAAACCCCACCCCAGAAACAACCAACAAACATCCAGTTCATTGCCAATAGACTTATAGAATGCGAAGGTATTTTCAGCACACGGACATGCGCTTCCCATACGTAAAAGGAACTCATACCACACTAAAATCTGGATTATTCTTATGAGAGTCGACTTCAGGTCGTTAGCACTTCCATACCAAAACTTCGGGGAGGATTTTTTACAACCGTTACTTTGGCCTTTGAACCAAGTCTACCGGCACTCGATTTTTCGTCCATTTATACGGCCACTCGTTCAGCACCCGTTTGTGCGCCAGCTTATTCAACCGACTACGTACACCCCGTCGACCCCAAACCCCGGAACCCTTCCCAATACCTCCGACACACCAACTAAGCGCAACTGGGATGGCAAAGACCCTACTCTACGACCTGACGACCCGTATGTGGCCAACCTCAACAAGCGCTCATTCGATGCACGCCAGGCCGTCGATAACCTCACTCGCTGGGACACTCGTTGGCGTGACATTAATGGGGATGGCAAGGTCTCTGTGGGCTACTCGTTCAACTCCGGTTTCAGGCAGTTCAATGAGCACCAGAAAGAAATAGCACGTCGTGCCCTGCAGTCGTGGAGCGACGCGGCCAACCTTTCCTTCGTGGAAAATGGGCCTCGCACAGAAGGGAGGATGTCGTTTCACCTATCCTCCGCAGTGCCCGGCGGCCATGGCAACTCACCAGGTAACCACGACGATGCCGGCGTCACGACTTATAACCCCAATAATGTGACGGACGACTTGGTTGTTCACGAAACAGGCCACGCACTGGGGCTGGCACATAGCGGCAATTACAATGGCGGCCTGAGCGCAAACCAATGGAGCCATGCACAAGACTCGAAGGCCCATAGCGTCATGAGTTATTTCAGTGCAGAGAAAAGCGGCAAAAGCCATGGCCGTTCCGATCCACATTCACCCATGATGGATGATATTTCCGCCATCCAGGCGCTCTATGGCGTCAATCGCCAAATCCGTCAGGGCGACACCACTTATGGATTTAATTCCAACAGCCAGCGTGACCACTACACGCTCAATTCCAGCCGGCAAAATGCGGTGTTCTGCATATGGGATGGGGGCGGCAATGATACGCTCGATGTCTCCGGCTACGCTTCCAATCAGACGATCAATCTCAAGGCCGGCTCGTACTCCGATGTCGGCGGGCTCAGGGGCAACGTTTCCATCGCTCGCGGTGTCGTCATGGAAAATGCCATCGGTGGCTCAGGCGACGACGCGCTGATCGGCAACGATGCCGATAACCGGTTCACCGGCGGCGCGGGTGCTGATCGGCTGCGCGGCGGCAGCGGCGCGGATACGTTTGACTACAACAGTGCCACTGACTCCACGCCCGAAAACCCCGATACGATTATGGATTTCGTCAGCGGCACCGACAAAATCAATGTGTCCGTGGCCATGAAGAACGCCAATGTCAGCGCCCTGGCCTTCGTCAACGAGATGACAGGCAAGGCCGGTGAAACCGTGCTCACCTACGATGAACACAGCGGCAAGGGCAGCGTGGCGATTGACCTGACGGGCGACGGTAAAGCCGGCCTGTTAATCCGCACCTATGGGCAAGTCAAAGCAAAAGATATTGTCGCCTCCGCAAACACTCCTGCCCCTCAACAACAGCCTGACGCCCCAATTACTCGATCCGCAATCACACCAACCCAACAAGCCCATCGCTCAGTTACACACACTTACGAAAAGCTCAATGACTCGTCCTATCACAATGCCGACTTGATCGAGGACTTTGTCAGTGGCAAAGACAAGATCAATCTCACCGACCTGGTAAAGAATACCGGCACACCGCTGCGGCTTGTCGCCAACTATACAGGCCGCATTGGCGATACCGTGATTAAGTTCAACTCACACAGTGGTCGATACTTTGTGGGCGTGGACTTGACGGGTAATCGCCAGACCGACTTTCTGATCAAAAGTACCCAACTAATAAAACCCGAGGACATTATGGGTTTAACTGGAAATATTGAAAGCCACGCCGGGTCATCTTCACGCAGGTAGTAACCCCAACGCTTTACCCTATCCCCCTGGAGCAATCCCGTTACCCATGAACGTTAACGTTCCCGCCTCCGCTCGCCTATTAAAAGGATTCAAGTAGATGCACTCTGTTATTAACAAACCTTATACGCCGCTTGCATTATTTGAATCGGCCCGGCAACCACCTGGCGCCGTAAACGACACACCATTGCTGTCCTACACCACCGACCAAGCCGCCAGGCAGCTGCTGCGCACCAGTCGAGAAATGGGATTGAAATGGCAAGACCGCAACCGCGACGGCGTCATTGATATTGCCTATGAGTTCTTTAAGCCGGGTGAGCCGCACAGGGTCAGTCATGTTCCCAAGGGAGCCCGTGAGTTAAATGAACAACAAAAAAAACGTGCGCTGATGTCGATGCAAGCCTGGGCCGATGTCGCCCGTATAAAGTTTTCGCATAAAAGCGCCAGTACCGAGGGTCGGCTGACCCTGGGTATTTACGAGGGCGACGAAGAATCCTATGCGACCCTGCCCTATCCCAAAAGCTTCAAAAAAGGCGGCGAGGCATGGCTGGACTCAGGGCATGCACAACCCAAGACGGACCGTCACGACCGACATGTCATGACCCACGAAATTGGGCATACGCTGGGCCTTGACCATACCGGCAACTATACCGAGCAACCCGCCAAGCGCGAATACCTGGAGGACACTCAAGCCTACAGCGTGATGAGTTACAACCCCGAAATCAGAAGTGGTCAGAACTTCTCGAAAAACGCACAGTGGACCCACTATTCGGCGGCGCCCCTGATGCATGACATTGCTGCCATACAGGCCGCCTACGGCGCCAACTACCAGACCCGGCGCGGCGATACCATTTACGGTTTCAACTCCAACACCGAGCGCGATCATTTCAGCCTGACGTCCTCGCGGGACGCTCCGGTTTTTTGCATATGGGATGGCGGCGGCAACGATACGTTGGACTGCTCCGGTTTCAATCAGAAACAAACCATCAACTTGAACGCCGAAGCCTTCTCTGACGTGGGCGGAATGAAAGGCAATGTTTCCATCGCCAAGGGCGTGACCGTGGAAAATGCCATTGGCGGCAGCCATGACGATACGTTGATCGGCAACCACGCTAACAACCGCCTCAAGGGTGGGGGCGGCGCAGACCGTTTGCGCGGCGGCGGCGGCGCCGACAGTTTCGTCTATAACCAGGCCAGCGACTCCACGCCTGCAAACCCCGACGTAATCATGGATTTCACCAGCGGCACCGACAAGGTTGACCTGCGCGGGCTGGAGCGAAGGTCCGACACGCAATTCAAGCCCGTCCAGGAATTCAGCGGACGTATTGGCGACGCCATCGTGGGTTTCAACCCGCAAACCCAGCGCCACTTCATCGCCATCGACTTGACCGGTAACCGTACAGCAGACTTTCTGGTGACCAGTACACAAATCATCAAACCACAAGATGTGCTTGTGAACTGACTGCAACGCGTGACCACCCGAGCCGCGAAGCCTTTGCTGACCCGAGCGGTCAGCAAAGGCTATTACGGTCGAGCAGGCACTCAGTCGGTGCCGTATTTCGGGTTACGCGGGCCATACAAAATACCGGTACGCTGCCCCGCCGACAGCAGGCGCACACTGGCAATACCCGCAATAGGATGCGCCGCATCGGTGGAGCTGTTAATCACCTGCTTCACCGCCGCCGACACCAGCATGCCCACCAGGCCGCCACCATTGTTGTTGCCCTCTTCGCTGGAAGCGCGTGCCGAGCCGGTCCACAACGTGGTGCCGCTGCGCAGGTCCACCAGCTTGGCCGAGGCCGTCACGGAGGTGTCGCTGGAGATCAGCATGTACTTGGTGCCGTAATCGCTGATAGTGATGTACAGCGCCGCGTCCGCACCAAAAATGTCATGCAGCTTGCCCGGTGCCACGCCCTGGATATCGTTGGCGGTGGTGAGGCCGTTCTGGCGGAATGTTTCGTCCACCAGGGCAATCGGCAACACGTAGTAACCGGCTTCGGCCAACGGGTAAGTGACCTGCGAAACCAGGCTGTAGGAGGCCTGCACTTCCGGCGACTCATTGATCGGCGGCAGTACCAGAATCGACTTCGGCCGAGCCTGTTTGAACGCTGTGTAATCAATGGTCTTGGGCGCCGCGCAGCCGCCGAGCAACGCCAGGGCCAGCAAGGCGCCGGTTAGTTTTAACAGGTTCATTTAGTGGCGACTCCAGCCTTGGCGTTTTTCAGCAGAAAATCCATGTACGCAGCAGATTCAGGGAACAAGGCCTTCTCGGTGCGAAACTCCTGCACCATCTGGTCATCCTTGCCCATGCTCAGGTACAGCATGCCCAGGTGCGCGTGGTAACCCGGCGGGGCCTTGCGGCCGCTGGCGTTGATCTTTTGCAGATCGCGCTCCAGGGCTTCCACCTGCGCCTCCTTGGGCTCGCCCTTGAAGTACTCGTAAACCTGCGGCTGGTAGCTTTCCCACTGATACAGGGGTTGGGGCGCCGTCTGGCACCCGGCGACCGTCGCGATTGCTGTCAGCATCAGCGCCAACTTAACTGCCTTGCTCATCCGTGTAGTGCTCCTTGGCATTCTTGTTATTAGTTACGCGGGTTCCAGGCGCCGGCGTTGATGCCGTCTACCAGGCGGTTGATCGCTTCGCGCATGGCCAGGTCCAGAACCTTGCCATTGAGGGTGGAGTCGTAGCTGGCAGTGCCGCCAAAACCGATGACTTCACGGTTGGAGAGCGCGTACTCACCGGCGCCCTGGGTGGAATACACCACTTCGGAGGTGCTGATGTTGACGATATTCAGCGCGACTTTGGCGTAAGCCACTTGGGTTTTGCCACGGCCGAGAATGCCGAACAACTGGCGGTCGCCGGTCTCTTTGCGGCCGAATTCGGTGACGTCGCCCGTCACCACGTAGTCAGCGCCTTTAAGCTTCTGCACGGTGCCTTTGATCGCGGCTTCCTGGGAGATTTCGCCCATGTTGTCGCGGTCCAGCACGCTGAAGCGGTTGGTTTGCTGCAAATGGGTGATCAGGATGGTCTTGGCCTGGCCGCCGAGGCGGTCAACGCCGTCGGAGAAGATGCCGCGCATGTAGCTGGAGCGGTTATCGAACTTGCCCACGGCAATCGGCACACGCACGCCGGAATAGGCGACATGGGCGCTGGCAACTTGCTCCACGGGCATCGCGCGGTTGCTCTCGGTGGCGCAACCGGCCACGTTCAGCAGCGCTGCGGCGGCAAGGCCCGACAGCAGGATTTTGGACAGTGTTTTCACAGAGTGCTCCTAGGGATGAAACCAGCGCAAAGGGCTGTGGTGTAAGTTATCAACGAAGTCGCGGCAATCAGATTTTGCTGAAAACGCGCGCGCGTTTGCACGCAGCCTCAACAGCGAAAGTGTCGAGCCCGCCAAAAGCGGTATCAGGAAGGGTGACTGCCACGCAGCAGTGCGGTTGAAACGTGCGGCCCGCGGTGAGGCGGGTGGCAGGCAGAAAAGCAGAGAGGCGCATTGCTTGATTCGTCCTTGAAAATGCCTTGTATCCAGTGCGCGGCATTTTACGGGGTTGCCCTGTGTACTCAAGCGGTTTCGCTGCTGCGGGGGCGTTCCCCGCTCAACGGCATTCTGTTAGGTTGCGCGCCCGCCTCAAGTTACACAGCCATCGGTCGAGACATTGGCTTGGCTTGTTCATTAAATAGGGATATTGCGTGTTGAAAACCCTCCTTCGGGCTGCGGCCCTGATCGCGACGCTGTCGATGACCGGCTGCGTCTCCTACACCGTCAGCGGCCCCATCGGCGCCCCGCTCCACCCGGCACCCGTCAGCAGCCCACGCAGTGCGCAAGTCGCTGATGTGACAGTGAGCGCCGCCGACGTCAACGACGCCAACAAAACCGCGATCAGCCGCTCGCTCACGGCCCAGCTCAACCAGTACGTGCGTACGGCGGGCTACTTCAAGCAGGTCACTGAGTACCCGGTGCGTTTGGGCGAAAACGACGTCGCGCTGAAATTCAACATGACCTCCCTCAAGGGTCACCGTGGCGTTCACCCCGCCTACGTGCCTGGCGCGCTGCTGACGCTGACGATCTGGATCTGGGTCAACGGCCCGATTTTCGTCGACACCTTCGACGTGGCCGGCGACCTGGTGATCGTCGACCGCGACGGCAAGGAACTGGCGAGCGCCAAGCAAGAGGTCAAGTTTGAACGCAACGTGGGCCTCTACGGCCGCGAATACTGGGCCCCGACCATGGGCGCCAAACAGTTGAACGAACTGGTCGCGCAACTGCTCGACACCGCCACCGCCAAACTCGCCAAACCGTAATTTCAGGGAGCAACACATGAAAGGGTTGATCAAACACAGCCTGGTCCTTGCCGCCGTCTTGTTGACCGGCTGCGTGTCCTACTCGCAACACGAATTGCCCGCCGTGCAAACCTGGCCGCCAACCGCCGCCACACCGGCGCAAAAGCCTACTGCCTACGTGCGCACCACGGCACTGCGACAAGTCAACGGCGGCCCCGGCAATACGGTTGCTGGCGCACCCGCGGCCCTGTGGGACAAGGCCGTGACTGACGCTTTCCGCCAATCCAACCGCTTTACGCGGGTGAGCACCGACAAGGTTGACTCGGACATCTACGCCGACGCCACGCTGTACAACAACGAACAGTTCAGCATGGCCTCGGCGATCATCACCGGCGCCACGTTCTTCATCATCCCGTCCACGGCGAAGAACACCTTCACCCTGGAAACCGTGTTCAAGGACAAGGACGGCAAAGAGTTGGGCCGGGTGAAGAAAAGCGAATCGGTGCGCACCTGGATGCACCTGGTGCTGATCGTGGGTATACCGTTCCAGGCCAATACCGGTGAAGTGGTTGAAGCGCTGACCCGCAGCACGCTGGATGAGGCCGTGCAGCGCAAGTTGTTCTGACAAACACAACACCAAATGTGGGAGCGGACTTGCCCGCGAAGGCGGTGTGTCAGCCAGTGCATGTATCGACTGACCCGCCGCTTTCGCGAGCAAGCCCGCTCCCACAGGTGTTTGGTGCTGTTGGCTTGAAGCGCGTAACGCACTGACGACAGCTGAACTGAAAGCAAAACCCAGCTTCCTGAAACACCCACATCCAAATGTGGGAGCGGGCTTGCTCGCGAAGGCGGTGTGTCAGCCAATGCATGTATCGACTGACCCGCCGCTTTCGCGAGCAAGCCCGCTCCCACAGGGGTTCGGTGGTGTTGGCTTAAAGCGCGTAACGCACTGACGACAGCTGAACTGAAAGCAAAACCCAGCTTCCTGAAACACCCACATCCAAATGTGGGAGCGGGCTTGCTCGCGAAGGCGGTGTGTCAGCCAGTGCATGTATCGACTGGTCTACCGCTTTCGCGAGCAAGCCCGCTCCCACAGGGGTTTGGTGCTGGGGTTTAGAACGCGTAACGCGCTTTGAGCATCACGCCATCGGCGTCGAAGCCACTGCGCGCCTGGCGGGTGTAGCTGGCGCCCACGGTGAAGTCCGACACCTGGTAGTTCACGCCCACACTCGCCTCGTAGCTGTCACGCGCCACCGACGCGCCGGTGGTGGTGAACGCTGCACCACCCGCTACAAAGTTTGAGGTTTGCGCCACACGATCACCCATCAGGTCGTGATAGGCCATCAAGGTCGCTTCCGGTTGCAGGCTGCCTGCGCCCATCGGCAAGTTGCCTGCCAAACGTACACCAGCGCCCAGTTCACCCACTTCATAACGCTGCGAACGCGTGCTCAGCGCGGCGGCCGAGCCCTTCTCGTCAAAACCGTCCATGCGCACATTGGCATAACGCGCCGCCACGCGCGGCTCGATCACCACCGCCTGCGATGGCTTGAAGCTGTAGCCGCCGATCACACTGGCTGCCAACACATTGCTGTCGTAACTGCCCTTGGCCGTGGTGCCGGCCACATGGCGCTTGCTGTCGTTGTCGTTGTGGCCGTAGCTGAGGCTGCCGTCGACGAACCAGTTTTGCAGCGCCCAGTTGCCATACAGCGACAACGCGTGGCCCTCCACCTCGGTCTTGTTGCCCAGGTCCGAATGGATGTTGGAATTAAGGTAGCTGTAAGCCACGCCCAAGGTGGTGGTGTCGTTCAAACGCCCGTCCACACCCACGGCCATGCCGCTGCTGTTGGCCGAGTAACCGTTGTTACCGCCGCGCCCATCCTGGTCCATGTTGCTGCTCAACCCTTGCACCCACACACCGCCGGTTTGGCGGCTTTCGCGCTGGTCAGTGAGGCGGTTGAAGATCGCGCCATTGACTACGCTTTGCCCCGACAACGCCACGTCCAGCGCGCCACGGTTAACGTCCGGCTTGAGCGCTTCGCCGACCTGCGCCAGCGCCTGCACCGAGGGTGCATTGGCCACCGACTGGAATACCGCATCCTGGGTATCGAGCTGGCTGAGCACGCGATTTTTAAGGGTGTTGACCGCCGCCACAGTCGGCTCGGCAGTGCCTACACTGGCGAGCATGCTGCGCACTTGCTGATCGCTCTTCACACTCACCACGGCCTTGACCGTCTGCGCGTCAGCCGAGTAGCTGAGCACGTTAAGCAACGACGACGCGCTGGCCACCGTCAGGCCGTTATTCTGCAGGCTGCCGGCCTGCAACAGAATGTATTGCGTGGCGGCAGGCGTGCTGGTGAAGTCGCCGGGTTTGGCGCTGACGGTAATGTGCGAGCCCAGGGCAAAAGTCGCCGGGCCGTTGACGGTAAGGTAAGGCGTGGTCGGCACCACTTGGCTGCCCAGGCGCATGTCCACACCTGCACCGCTGCCCACATACAGCTCACGGCTCATTACCGTGCCGGGCGCCGACAGGTTCAGGGAACCGGCGTTAACCGACACCGGCGCGTTGATACGGCTGCCGGTAAAATCCGCTTGCCCGCCGATGTTCACCGAGTTAACCCCCAGCACGTCACCCTGGATGCGGCCACCGGTCCAGATCAGCGAAGCCAGGTTCCCGCCGTCGATGGCCACCCCGGAACTGCTGCGAATTTCCCCGGCCTGCTGGTTGATCTCGAAGGGCGAAGTCTGGTCGACAGGTTTCACCAGGATCGCCGTGCTGTCAGCGCTGATCACGCCTCGGTTGATGATGCCCCGCGCCCCGACCGGCGAATCATTGGTGAACGTCGCCCCGCGCAGGCTGATAGCGCTCGCGTTGCTGCCCTTGGCTTCGATGGTGCCCGTGTTGAGCAGGTTATCAACGGTGCCTTCGTATATCTCCACCGCCCGTGATTGATTACCGGTGACCGAGAGCAGGCCCGTGTTCTCAATGCGCAGGGGGTTGGTCTCGGTCTCAATCACCATCCCCAACGCCTCTTCACCCGTGACGCGGATAATCCCGGCGTTGATGATCTTGCCGCCGACCGTGACCGGTATGTTGTTGTGGGTGTCCAGAATCAAGCCATACCCGTAGTACGAGGTGATATCCACCAGGCCCGAGTTGATCACGTCGCCGGCAACCGTAGTGCCATTGAGGTAGATGCCTTCTGCGTCGCTTTCCGGCCCGGAGCCCGGTACATCGACGGCGATGATCGTGCCGGTGTTGACCACATTGCCGCCGACCATGGCCGCGCCCACTTCAAAGCCTTCGGCCCAGATCTGGTTGACCATGTTGATCGTGCCGGCCTGAACGATACCGCCGGTGATAGTGCCGCCACGGTTGCGCAGGTCTGAATCCAGCGCGCCATCCACCACAAACCCGCGCACATTGCGGCCGCTGCCATCCAGGTTGAAATTGGCGTAGTTGATCAACGCGCCCTGGATGTTGGTATCGGCCACGCTGGCGCCGTCGGTCTTACGCTCGGTGGCGACGATATTGCGTGTGCCCACCAGCGTCACGGTCTCGTTGAAGGTCTGGTACGACCACGCGTTCTGGCCGGTACTCACATCAAATTCCACGGCACTGGCCTGCGCGGCGCCTGCGCTGACCATCAGGGCCAGCAGGGTTTTCTGGAACGGCTTGCGCTTCATTTCAAACTCCATGAACTACAGTCAAAGCCGCCAATACGCCCGGCGGCCGTAGGTGTGCTGAGCGAAGGATCAGATGATCCGAATGCACTCCCGCAAGGCGCCTTGCTGAACCCCAGGCGCGAGCAAACGCACCGCAGGTGGTGGCAGAAAAGGGATTGGGGAGGTGAAGTTCACATTAATCCTTAATGTCATTTGAAAACGCTGCAGTCCATGCAGCCCGACCGGTTGCGGGTGGGCGGGGTAAAGACCCGGGTTTGAGGGAAATGGTTCCTTTTGCGGTAGGACGCTTCCCCAAACTATTGGGGATTTGCCTGATATCCGTGAGCAGATGGCGGAATGCGTTGGGAATGGTGGGGTTGGGGATAGGCGAAAGGGGGTTGAGTCAGGGCGTTGGTGCCTTGCGTGGGTTTGGGTGGGGGGCTTATAGTCCGGCCCGTCGCCCAACAAGGGCGATCGGATTTGGCGATCCGTTGACCGTATGCGAAAGCTTTCTGCTTGCTTGCAGGGGCTTCCGTACCCGCATCGCTGCTTTATGGCAGCTGTGCGCGGGAGACCTTCGGGTCTGCCGGAACTCGGTCCCGGTTCGCCAACCTGCGTACAGCTGTCACCCATTCGTTTGGCGACGATAGGTGACAGCTTCACTCTACTGACCGAGGTTTCACCATGAACCAATACATGCCCCTAACGGGTCACGACTGCACCATCCCCGCTCTGCTTATCGACACCAGCGCGCCCCTCGACGTGCTCCACGACGCCGCCGCGTACCGGATTCGCGCCGTCACCCAACTGTTGGAAAACCTGGCCTTCCGCGAACAGCTCAGCAGCGATGCTGTGGTGCTTCAAGACTTCGCCCAACTACTGGCTATACCGCTGCGTGATGGGTGTGATTTGCTGGATGTCATCATTCGCAGGCTTAACAGCGTCAACTGACCACGACAGGGCGGCTGACGAGTTGCCCTGTTAATGGTGAGGCAGTGAGTAGGTGCGGGCCACGCTTGGGCAGTAAAAGTGGCCTGTCGCCTATGCAACCTTGGCGCTGCGCGAAAAGCATGAACAGCTGCCGGCCCAGCCCGCCAGTTACCTTTATTTTCTCCCGCAACTATTCGACGGAACGTGTGCGATAGCACCAGGCGTCTCGAGACCAGAGAGCAGTCGAATCACGCCACCGCACTGCCAGTCTTGCCTCTGTAGGTACGCCTCATAATCTTTACCCGCCTCAGGAACAAAGGATCCTCAGGGTCAGACCACTATTTCCTCTATTTATTTTTTTTAGCTATCATCAGTGCTCTATCAATCATATCGGAGGTAATGTAAGGCACAAATCCGAGCCTGTCGCCCTTCCCAAAGCTCTGTTTATATTCATCCAAACGTACCGTATCACCAGCCAGTGCTAGAGCCGCCAAATGGCGAACTGGCATTGCACCTTTAGCATCTGTTGGGAGCACTCTATAAGCTCTCAACCCCTCGTCAATACTCTGAGAGCGAGCCCAAGACAACGCCTTCTCAGACAGTCTAATAACATCATCGCCAGAAAAAATAGACAATTTCTCCGGAGCTTCATTACTAACTATGATCGGAGCATAGGGAAATAGGGGTCAGACCACTATTTTAAACTTTTAACATACACTTTTTCGGGCGTCCTGACACACTCGCTGAAACTATTTTACCTAATATCTGCGCAATCTCTGACGCAAACTTCTGATCGCCCAAAACATAATTACCGTTTGTAGAAGATCGAATTTGGTCTATCAACTCAGGTGAAAGCCGATCCAGGAATGTTGACCGGTAAGCTTCGGCTCGTTGCGCGACGCCGCTACCTAAGTCGCTATAAACTGCATGCGGGCTTATAAATCCTGATAGCTCGCCCTGTGCGTTTGCCCTATAGCTGGTCCAACGGTAGTCGCCCGGATGAGCAACCATACCCGCTCTGACCGGGTTCATTTCGATATATCGATAGCAAGCTAAAACATAGTTGTCTTGTTGAACCAAACAGGAGCGGAAACGGCCTTCCCACAACGTGCCTGTTCGTTGATATGTTCGATTGGCATATTGAACGTAGCGCTGCCCCAGCCCCTTCATAAGCAGGCCAGCCCCTGCGCAGCAGGTGGGAGTCAACAACAAGTGAACTTGATTTGTCATCAAGCACAATACGTGAACTTTACAGCAATACAATTCAGCAAGCATGGCTAATGTATCAATGTAAAAAATATAGTCTTCATCTGAATAAAAACACGCAGACCGATTGTTTCCCCGTTGAATAATATGCAACGGGATATCCGGTAGTAAAACCCGAGGACGGCGAGCCATATAAACCCATAATTGGAAAAGAGCTTACAGCTTAGCCGTCGACCACTCGGTCAAAAAAATAAAACCCTTACAAAAAACAAATCATATTTTTAAAGAGCAATTCCGCCGAGCTATAAAAAGCAAAAACCGTGGTCTGCACCCTATTATCTCCCTATTTTCCCAGCGCAAGAATGCGCCGGGTATTAGGCAAGGCGAAAGACCTGCCGATTAAAGCCTTGACCAATCCGAAAGTATTGCTTTGAAAATTTGAGTTCCATCATCAACGGCTGATGATGCTTCATATATTGCTTCGGCTGCTGCCATAATCGATTCCTCTCCGCCAGCTAAGGACAGCGCCGATACAGCACGAGCTTGGCTAAACAATTGAAGGCCTTCTACATTTAAGTCTTGCCCTTCGTCTAGGCTGTCTTGCAAGTCAAAATACTTCTCATCCAGCTGTGCAGCTAAAGCCTCTAGTTCAGAAACCTGATCAGTCGTAAGTTTATTACCAGATCGTAGTTGCCTAAGAGACTCGACAACAATAGGCGCTTCGACCGGACAGGCCTGAAAAGCAAGTTCGCAAGCCAATTTTACAGCACTTCTTCGTTGCTCCTCACTGACTGACTTAAGTTTTTCTGCGAGACTTTTCTCAACCATCTCTAATCGCATAATCATTGTTTAGCCTTTGGCAGTGGTTTTAATGGAGTTGACACATTGGCCCCTGTCGGATCAATTACGTTCTGACATGATGCACAAACGGGACGTGTCGCACCGATATCAACAACTTTCAATCCGTTAGCGTTGGCATAGTTGACAATATCCGCTTCTGCGTGGCCAGTTCCAACAACTACTTTCTCGCCTTCTTGCAAACTCACTCCAGGGCGAAGATAGCCACGAGGTTCACTTGTACTGACTAGCGAAAATAGGGGTCAGACCACTATTCTTCTATTCTTTTAACTCATACTTTTTTGGGCGTCCTGACACACCCTGCGAAACTCTTTTACCTAATGCGTGCGCGATCTCGGACGCAAACTTCTGATCGCCCAAAACATAATTACCGTTTGTAGAAGATCGAATTTGTTCTATCAGCCCAAGTGAAAGTCGATCATTGAATATAGACCGGTAAGCTTCGGCTCGTTGCGCGCTGCCGCTACCTAATTCGCTATAAACCGCATGCGGGCTTATAAAGTCTGACAGCTCGCCCTGTGCGTTTGCCCTATAGCTGGTCCAGCGATAGTCGCCCGGATGAATAACCATACCGGCTCTAACCGGGTTCATTTCGATATATCGATAGCAAGCTAAAACATAGTTTTCTTGTTGGACCAAACAGGAACGGAAACGGCCTTCCCACAACGTACCCGTTCGTTGATATGTTCGATTGACATATTGAACGTAGCGCTGCCCAAGCCCCTTCATAAGCAGCCCAGCCCCTGCGCAGCAGGTGGGAGTCAACAACAAATGAACATGATTTGTCATCAAGCACAATGCGTGAACTTTACAGCCATACAATTCAGCAAGCACGGCTAATGTATCAATGTAAAAAATATAGTCTTCATCTGAGTAAAAACACGCAGACCGATTGTTTCCCCGTTGAATAATATGCAACGGGATATCCGGCAGTAAAACCCTAGGACGGCGAGCCATATAAACCCCTAACTGGATAAGAGCTTACAGCTTAGCCGCCTTTCAACAGGCCAACAGAGTGGAATAATTACAAAAAATAAATCATGTTTTTAAAGAGCAACTCTGCCCAACTCTAAAAAACAAAACCGTGGTCTGACCCCTATTTCTCCCCGCTAGACCAACCCCAAGATCGGCTTGACCTGTTCATTCATTTGTACAAAAGATTCATAGGACATGTTCGGGTCATCATTGAGAATTAAGTAGACCCCCCCCATCAGCCGTACCGCCATACGACACTTGCCGTCCAATCGTGTAATTACTTCATCAGGGCCATAGCCTAGAGCACGCTGACAAAGGGCTGCATCCCAGAACTGGGCAGGATATAGCGTATAAATATTGTTGCGCCCATCAATATCTAAAGTGTTGTCCTCACGCAACCGGTTATAAACCGCGTTGTCATCGTTCAACCCTCCTTGATAATACAGACCATACAGATCATAGGATACATGCCCCCTATACCCCTTGAACGCCTCAATCACTTTTGGTAAGTGCTCACTCACAACAAGTTTATAATCAATAGCCTTGTTTGATATCTTAAATCCAAACCGCAAGTGTTCGTCATAAGAGGCCCTATCTTCATATATGTATCGATCACCACGATACGCATAGTCCCCCACACACCGGAGCCCTCTGGTGGGAAGTTTAACTGTATAGGTAGCAACTAGCCCGTCGCCGCAACTCGGGGTAGCCGGAAGCTCAAGACCCGCAAACCCTAAAGGAGCACCAATCCGAGACATCCTATCCATGACTTCAGCATGTCGCTGATTTATAGACAGAGTTTTATCAGGGCGCGCATAAAACCATAATTCTATATCTGCTGCACTCATGGGGTTCTTGTCCTAGTACTAACGATGCTATCGAAACCATTGGACCGAATGAAAGCTTTAGCCTGAGCCTCAACCTTTTGATTCGGAAACTCACAGAAAATAGGGGTCAGACCACTATTTCTCTCAAAAAATAAATAACATTTTTAAGGAGCAACTCAGCTGAACTCTAAAAAATGAAAAACCGTGGTCTGACCCCTACTTCCCTTCCGTTTGTAGAAGATCGAATTTGTTCTATCAGCCCAGGTGAAAGTCGATCATTGAATATAGACCGGTAAGCTTCGGCTCGTTGCGCGCTGCCGCTACCTAATTCGCTATAAACCGCATGCGGGCTTATAAAGTCTGACAGCTCGCCCTGTGCGTTTGCCCTATAGCTGGTCCAGCGATAGTCGCCCGGATGAATAACCATACCGGCTCTAACCGGGTTCATTTCGATATATCGATAGCAAGCTAAAACATAGTTTTCTTGTTGGACCAAACAGGAACGGAAACGGCCTTCCCACAACGTACCCGTTCGTTGATATGTTCGATTGACATATTGAACGTAGCGCTGCCCAAGCCCCTTCATAAGCAGCCCAGCCCCTGCGCAGCAGGTGGGAGTCAACAACAAATGAACATGATTTGTCATCAAGCACAATGCGTGAACTTTACAGCCATACAATTCAGCAAGCACGGCTAATGTATCAATGTAAAAAATATAGTCTTCATCTGAGTAAAAACACGCAGACCGATTGTTTCCCCGTTGA
The DNA here is from genome assembly GCF_005938045.2 of Pseudomonas sp. KBS0710. GTDB lineage: Bacteria > Pseudomonadota > Gammaproteobacteria > Pseudomonadales > Pseudomonadaceae > Aquipseudomonas. The sequence goes on from NZ_VCCF02000001.1 coordinate 5,652,601, forward strand.
ATAATATGCAACGGGATATCCGGCAGTAAAACCCTAGGACGGCGAGCCATATAAACCCCTAACTGGATAAGAGCTTACAGCTTAGCCGCCTTTCAACAGGCCAACAGAGTGGAATAATTACAAAAAATAAATCATGTTTTTAAAGAGCAACTCTGCCCAACTCTAAAAAACAAAACCGTGGTCTGACCCCTATTTCTCCTCCTATTTCTCCTGCTTTTAAAGAGCAACTCTGCTGAACTATAAAAAATAAAACCGTGGTCTGCCCCCTATTTCCCCTTTATGCAACAGTAACCTTATCGCCATTAACCGACTCAAATACCGCCCCCACCACTCCTGCTGCCTCAAATCGAAGTTTCACATCTTCGCTCACTACAATCGCACCCAAATATTTTTTAATCCTAAAAATATGAAAAGCACCTACTTTTGACTCATCTATGACCAAATTATAAAACGCGCGGTATTGACCAGCCATGTCTGGGCGCACAGGATCATTCACTGAAAACTTTGTAAACCTTGAAGACTCTTCATCTACACAATCTATTTGTGTTTCTATGATCATTAGAAAATAATTTTGCGAAACGTGTTTCCCTTCGATATCAACGGGCTCGAAGACCACATTTTGATAAGGTTGATCGACTTCAGACAAACCTATGAGTGAATTTCGAGCTCTCTCACTCAGAACAGGAACACTCGCGTAGCCCGCTAGAGAATAATCAATTTCAACGCCGTCGAACCTGACATCGAGCGTATATCTGCCAGGTTCCATGAAATTAAGGGGTGGATTACTAAAGTTCCAATTATCCACATGCCTCACATCGCCGAGCACCCACTTTTCGGAAATAGAAAGATCCTGACGCAGTAAATAATATTTCATATCAATCCCTAGTCAGCCACTTATTAACTTCACTACCCACTATCACTGCTTCCTTTTTAATTCCATCCAACGTCTTTGTAACAGCCGATTTATAGGCTGGTGTTCCAGGCGCTAAGCCTTGAGTAGCCTGTTCCAAACTCCCATATACATACTGGTGATACTCTATGGGGTGCGGCCCTCTATGCCCTGGCACCGCAACTAAATTTTCAGTTGCTCGATTAATATTAAGATCTGCCCCATCAAAGAAGCGCTGATACTCCTTTGTCCAGGCGATCGGGATCCCTCAGGGTCTGACCCCTATTTCTCCTATTTTTCAAAAAAATGAACCATATTTTTAAAGAACAACTTCACTGAACTCTAAAAAACGCAAAACGTGGTCTGACCCCTATTTCCGCTAGACCAACCCCAAGATCGGCTTGACCTGTTCATTCATTTGTACAAAAGATTCATAGGACATGTTCGGGTCATCATTGAGAATTAAGTAGACCCCCCCCATCAGCCGTACCGCCATACGACACTTGCCGTCCAATCGTGTAATTACTTCATCAGGGCCATAGCCTAGAGCACGCTGACAAAGGGCTGCATCCCAGAACTGGGCAGGATATAGCGTATAAATATTGTTGCGCCCATCAATATCTAAAGTGTTGTCCTCACGCAACCGGTTATAAACCGCGTTGTCATCGTTCAACCCTCCTTGATAATACAGACCATACAGATCATAGGATACATGCCCCCTATACCCCTTGAACGCCTCAATCACTTTTGGTAAGTGCTCACTCACAACAAGTTTATAATCAATAGCCTTGTTTGATATCTTAAATCCAAACCGCAAGTGTTCGTCATAAGAGGCCCTATCTTCATATATGTATCGATCACCACGATACGCATAGTCCCCCACACACCGGAGCCCTCTGGTGGGAAGTTTAACTGTATAGGTAGCAACTAGCCCGTCGCCGCAACTCGGGGTAGCCGGAAGCTCAAGACCCGCAAACCCTAAAGGAGCACCAATCCGAGACATCCTATCCATGACTTCAGCATGTCGCTGATTTATAGACAGAGTTTTATCAGGGCGCGCATAAAACCATAATTCTATATCTGCTGCACTCATGGGGTTCTTGTCCTAGTACTAACAATGCTATCGAAACCATTGGACCGAATGAAAGCTTTAGCCTGAGCCTCAACCTTTTGATTCGGAAACTCATATACAACTTTATATCCTGGATTCTGATCAACGGCAGATTTCACACGCTGCAAAGTATCCAAAACCGACTTTTGCGTTGAAGGGCTCCAGATGGCCAACTTTGTCTTTGCGTCAATTAACATAACAGACGAACCATCAACTGCCGTTTCAATTCCGTCAAACTTAACAAAAATTGACGCCTTTTTCATTGGGGTTGGTATAGCGCAGCGCCGGCACCCCTCCTTTACCTGTCGCTAAATCAGTAAACGCGCCATTGGTACCCGCCTGAAAGTCCTGCGCCGCAGGCTTTCCTTTTGGACCTTCCGCAACATAAATCAGACCTTTATTTTCACCACCCAAGGCTTTTGCCTCAATCTCGGTAAGTACCCGGGTATTGAGGTTTGGCAGTAAGTCATCGACCTTACTTCCAAGCCCTTTTGCACCCTACATTCTTTTTTACTTTAAGCATTCAATACTGCAAAGCTTACATCACCGGACCTCAAAAATTCTTGAAAACAAGAAATAACGATATCTATATTTCTTGTGACAAAACTCGCCGGATAGTAATCACCCAGAACATCAACCAATTTTGCTCCAGTCGACGTATTATTAAGAGTACGCACAACATGCTCACCATCATCAAGGTATTGGTTCAGCATCAGAATATAGTTTCCAGCATCAGCATAAAGATTGATTTCGTAAGGTCCGGCTTCAGGTGCCGGGGAAATAGACAACGAAGCGACGCCGTCGACTTTACTATATTCACATATAATGGACCTTACATCTTCCATGGTCGGCTGATCAATGAGAGGGATTTGCGATCTGCCATGCTCAGGACTAAGAGTATACCCTCCGATGATCATCTATTTTTTCTCCTTAATAGACTTCATACCTGACTCCCAGTAATAGTTTTTCGGAAGTCCTGTTTTATCATCTATAGCTCTTACGGTTAAAGATTTCAACTCAGCCTTTTCTGCGGCAGCGGCTATGTCACCTTTGCAGAATCCGCATACATCTTTCCCTGCGACTGTCATAGACATGTCCGCTCCGGCAGTTTTACCAGAGCTATATGCTTGCTGGATCACACCGATTTCAGCGTGGGCATCTTTCATATTTCCGTTTGGATAAAGTTTGCCAGGATTCGCAGAGGCTTTATCTGCAATCCTATCCGTGATCAACGAAGGTATTTTCGGGTCCGCCTCGTTGAGTGGACGAGCGGTTTGATTGACGTCTTGGAAGGTCTGACCTCCTACCTTTCCCTCTGCCGCCACTTTTGGTGCAGCGCCCTTAGCCGTTCCTTCGATAACATATCTTTCGGTTAATACCGCAGTCTCCGAATCCGTAAGCATGCCTGTTGCATTCGCATTCTTAGACGCAGCGCCTTTTGTACCTTCGGCAACACGTGCAGCCGCCGCTGCGTCGGCTGTGGCAGCCACTTCTTTCGCTGCAAGACTGCCAAAGCCTCCCACACCTAACGCCGTACCGCCAGCCGTTGCGGCACCAAAGGGCAACTCAACTGCTGTTAATGACAGTTCGGTACAAACAGCTGGGTTCATCGCACAGGAATTTAACAATGCAGGACCGAGCAGCACTGCTCCGGCTAAAGCTCCAACACCCGCCACGGTATAAGCAAGTGTTTCGCGACGTTCAGCATACATTTGCGCCGAGCACGCATCCGCGCTCATTCCTGCACAGTTTTGCTCCTTGTATCGCTCGTTTTCAGCGTTGACGCGCTCTTCAGCCTTTTGTTCAAGTGTCTTACCCTCAGCTAATGCACTAGCGATATCACCAAGCGAGTTGTTCTCAACCGCATTGTTGCCAGCCTTTGCACCGGCAATTGCACCGCTCAGGTCACCTCCCGCAAGTCCGCCTGCCAACCCCGACGCCAATGTCGAAAGCGCCGATACGGTCTGTCTCTGCTCCTCGCTCAAATTCTCAGTTTTAATATCCGGATACAACCGCGCCGCAATCAACTCCCCCGTACCAGCTCCCGCGGCACCGGCAACCGCCGAGTTTCCTTGGGCTTGTGCAACCACAGCACCCAATACCACGTGGGCCATAATTCGGGCGGTATCGTTACCCTGCGTTGATTGCTTGATGAGGTTCGCCAGATAGGGCGCCGACGCACCCGTAAGGGCTGAGCTGATGTCACCCCCTACCAGTCCTTGCAAAGCTGCCGTCACCGCTTGGGCGGCGCGTTGATAATCGCCCCCAGTTCCGTACGGCTGCATCACAGTACGGGTCACCTGTGCGGCGATCTCTTTCTCCGTCGGCTGGGTATTGCCCTCGCGGATAAGCTTGTCTCGCGCAGCTGCTACCGCTTCAGGATCTTTTTGAGCGTTGGCCGCGTTAATGGCACCTTGCGTGCGAACGATGTCCGATGCCTGAGTACCAATATCCGCAATCAACTGCACCTGCCGCAGGCGCTTCTGCTCTTTTTCCTTATCAAAGATCGGGCTGATGCTGCCGTTGGCGTGTTCAACATCGTGGCTCAGCGTTGCCACGTCCTGCTGCTGTTTGGCAGCGTCGCGGATGTCGAGGGTGCCGTTGGAAATGGCCGATGACGTGGTGCCGCTGTCACTGTCGCCATGATTGAACGCGATCAAGCTGCCGGAGGGCATATTGCTGATGAAGGCGTTCGCGCCGCTTGCGCCACTGCTGACGCTGGCGCTCTGTAACTGGCTTGTGTAGTCGGCTTTATTCTTTAAAACGCTCCAGCCGAGGGTGCCGGTGCTCAGGCGGTTTTTGTCCGCTGTTGCAGTGCTGGCGATCACGCTGCCATCGAGTTGCGTGTGGTTGCCCACATCAATCTGATAGCCGCCCTTACCGCCGAACAGGCCGGTTTGCTCCTGCACACTCTTATAGTTGGAGTCGATCTTGCTCTTGCTGATGCTGAGCGAACCACTGCCCGTCATGGTGCCAAACGTGAAACTTGCGCCACCGCTGACATCGGTTTGTTTGGACTTGTAGTCATCGGTGTCTTGCAGGCTTTGCAGCATAAGATCGCGGCCTACCGCGGCCTTGATCTGATCTGCACTGACCTGCGCACCTTTGAGGACGGTGTCTCGCCCACTGATCAGGCTGACTTGCTTGCCCGCATCCAGCGTCGTTTCCGTCCAGGTTGTGCCATTGCCCTTTTCGCTGCCGGTGCCTTTATTCGCATTAGCAAAGATACTCAGGCCTGCACCACTGGAACCAAACCCGAGGCTAACGCCTACGGCCCCGCCGCCACTGCTGTTCTTGCCATCGAGTTTTTGTGTGTTGGCGGCTGCTTCCAGGCGGATATCACGCTCCGCTGCCAACAGCATTTCATTACCGGCCTGCAGCTTGCTGCCCTGAACACGGATGTCTCCATCTGCGCCAGGCGTGCCGTTACCTGCGGCTACAATACTGAGGTTATTACCACTGGTGAGGCTGCTGCCTTGGCTTGCTGTCTGCTCCTGGGTCTGTTTGGAGCTGGATTTTTGCGAGCCGAGCGAGATGGCGATGCCGACAAATTCCCCGGCGTTAGCGCCGGTCATACCGCCATTCTGCTGCGCCGCTTGCCACGCTTGCACGCCAGTCAAACCCGCCTTCACACCCTGCAGCGCCGAGAGGCGGCCGTCGTCCTCGTTCCTGGCTTGCTTGGCGGTCTTATAAGCGGAGTCCACCGCACTGCCAACGGTGCCGGACAACGCCAGGGTCAAACCACTGGTTTTGCTCTTGGAGGTCTGCTCGCTACGGTTGTTGTTCTCGGAAGCCAGGATGCTGACATTTTGCCCAACCAGGCTGATGTCCTTACCGGCAACCACGTCAGAACCGCGAATGGTCAGGTCTTTGCCAGCCTGAATATCCACACTGCCCAGCACGCTGCCGATGTTGCTGGCCCGGGTGGTTTCGGTGCTGCTGGTGAAGGTGTTCTGGTTGCTGCTTGAACCCAACGTAACGCCGATGCCGCCGCTGCTCATCAAGCCCGATTTTTTGGTCGAGGACGAATGGCTTTGTTCAAAGGTTTCCGTCGCCCCATCAATCACCACATTTCGCCCGGCAATCAGGCTGGTGGCGTTGGTGGAAACCACGTCGCTGGCGGTAGTGCCGATGTCACGGCCAGCACGCACAACCACGGTATCAGCGCTGATGGAAGAACCCTGCTGGCTGATCTGGTTACTGCTGTCGATGCGCGTTTTCTGGCTGCTGGACAGCAACCCTTTGCTGGTTTTGGTTTTGCGGTAATAGCTGTAGTCGCTGTCTTGCGCGGCGTTCAGCGCCAGGTCATTGCCTGCGTACAGGTAGGCTTCCTTGCCGGCACTCGCACGGCTGGCGCTGACCACGAGGTCGTTGCCGGCACTCAGGGAGAGGTTCTCACCGGCAACCAGCGAGGTGCCCACTTGCTGAACGTGGTCTTCCTGGCTGGTGACCTTCTTGGAATTAAACGCCGAATGCTGTTCATTCGCCGCCGACGCCAGGTTCACATTGCCCTTGGCTACCAGCGCCAGATCACGCGTGGCATTCAACTGGCTGCCGATGGCGCTGATGTCCCGCGCAGCCACCACCTGGAAGTCGCGCCCGGCCTCGATCACGGTGCCGTATTGGGTGGCCGAGTTACTGCGCATCAGGGTGCTGACGGCATTGGCGTTGCGTTGTTCGGCGGTGGCCAGGCTTACATCGCGCCCGGCTTGAACGCCCAGGTCGGCGCCGCTTTTGAAGGCGCCGCCGGTGCTGTTGACGTCGCGCCCGGCTTGCAGGGTGAGGGTGTTGGCGGCTTCGATGCGGGCGGCGTTGTCGACGAAGTCGGTGCGCTCGGTGCGGTAGCCGCTGCTGCTCTGGTGGCTGGTGACGGTGCGTTCGTTGAGCACATCGCCATTCACTGCGCTCACGCTGACGTCGCGCCCGGCGATGATGCCGCCGGCGCGGTTGGTGAGGTTGTTGCCGGCGAGCAGGTCGAGGCGGTTGCCCGCTTGCACGAGGCCGCTGTTGACCATGTTGCGCCCGGCGCTGGCGGCGAGGTTGTTGGTGGCGCGCAGGGTGCCGACGTTGTTGAGGTCGGTGCCGCTGACCAGGTTCAGGTCGCTGCCGGTGATGAGTGCGCCGTTGGGCGCCAGGCGGTTGTTGGCCTGGGCCAGGTAGAGCACGGGCACCAGCACTTGCTGGCCGGCGACGGTGGCGTTTTCCATCCACACGATGTCGTGGGTCAGGGCCGCGACTTGCTCGGCGGTGAGGCTCACGCCTACGGCCAGGTTTAGCGCCTGTTTGGTGCCGATGGCGTTGTCCATCAGGTACTTGAACATCGCTGTGTCGCTGGTCTGGCCATCGATGAAGCGCTGGCCGGTACGGGCGATCACGGCTTGCTGGATCAGGCGCTGTTCATACAGGCCGTCACCCAGGCGCTTTTGTGCCTGGTCCGGGTCGTAGCCCAGTTTGGCCAGCATGTAATCAGAGCTTAAGAACTGGCTGAGGTTGGTCAGCAGCGGGTTGGTTTCGATCAGGTATTTCTGTGGGTTGGAGACGAACTGGCTGTCTGGCAGGCCTTGCACGCGGTTGATCACCACGCCGTCGGCCGAGGTGCCGCTGCCGGGTACGACCGGGCCGGTGACCGGCGTGCGGTCGACGCTGCCGCCGCCCAGGGTCCAGCCTTGCGGGTCGGTGCTGGCTGGTGCGCTGGCGCTCTGGCCACTGAGGCGGAACAGCCCGCCCTGGCCGGTTGGCAAGGTGAAGCCGGGCAGGCTCAGCGGGTTGATCTGCTGTTGGGCCAGGTCCGGCGGCAGTTGCTGGTTGAGGGTGACGCGGGTGGAGTAACCGGCTGCGCCACTGGCACCGGTGGCGTCGGTGGTGGTTTTGGCACCCGCACCGATGTAGCTGTAGCCCAGGCGTACCACGCTGTTGTCGATACCGGCTTGGGCCTTGACGTCTACCGCGCCGCCCGCCTGAATCACGGCGGCGTAGCGCTGATCATCGCTGGCGATTTTGGTGACTTTGCCGAATTGGGTGCGCTCGCTCTCCATCATGCCGACAAAGCTGGCCACGGTGGCTTCCAGGCCGCCAAGGTCATTGGGGTTGTAGCCGGCGCTTTTGTACCAGTATTTGTTGGTCAGTGCGGCGGCGGCGCTGAACCAGCCGCCAGGGTGTTTGGTGCGCGTGGAGGTGAAGAGACGATAGGTTTCGGTCTCGCCGGTTTCGATGCCGGTGTTGACCAGGTTGTTCAGGCGCGCAGTGAAGTTACCGCCGGCCGCGATCGAGCTGCTGCTGTTGAGCAGGTCGCCGCCGGCCAAGGTCATGTTGCCGCCGGCGGTGATGCTTGAACCGGCACTGGCAGCGGTGACTTCGAGTTTGTCGCGGGTCACCAACTCCCACACGTAGTTACGCGGAGTGCCGCCCGCATGGCAGTCACCGGCGTTGACGTACTCGATGCAGGTGCCTTCGGTGGCCGAGGCGGTGTAGACGCCCGCATCGTTGACGTCGAGTACCGCCCGCTGGTTTTTGATCGAGTTGGCGGACAGGCTGAGGTTGCCGTCACTCTGGATCGTGGATGAGCTGTTGAGGATGCTGCTGGCCAGGCCGCCCTTGCCGTCACGGTCGACGCTGAGGTTGCCCAGGCTGTAGACGTCGGCGTAGCTGTTGTTCAGCGCGTCCACACGCAGGCTCATGTCGCCGCCGCTGAAGATCAGGCCGTGGTCATTGAGCAAGGCGCCGGTGGTGGCGACCAGTCGTTGGCCGCTGCCCAGGGTCGCGTAATTGTTGAGTGTGCCGGCGTTGACCACCAGGTCGGTAGCGGCGGTAAGACGCCCACGGTTGTTGAGTGTGCCGGCGATGTTGGCGGTAGTAACGCCACCGCCGGCAATGCTGGCGGTGTCGCTCAAGTTGGCCTGTGCGGCGCTGAGGTTGAGGTTACCCAGGCTGCTGATGCGCCCGCTGCTGTTGAGCGCGCCGCTCAAGGTCAGGTCGAGCGCACCGTCGCTGGCGATCAGGCCGTGGGTGGTCCAGTTGGCACCATTACCGATAAAACGCCGGGCGCCGAGCAGTTGGCCGGTGGCGGTCTGGTCGAGGCTGTCGACGTTAACGGTGAGTTGCCCGGCCTGGATCACGCTGCTGTTGGTCCAGTTGCCCTGGGTGATGGTCAGGTCGCCACGGGTGACCAGGCTGCCGCCCACGTCGTTGAGGTTGGCCGGGGCAATGCCGAAGTTGCCGGTGCCCACGTGCAGTACGTTGCCGCCCAGGTTCTGGAAGCTGCCGGCGTTGAGGGTCAGGTCGTTGTTGGCGGTTTCCACCACGCCGTTGCGGTTGTCGAACAGGCCGCCGATGGCGAATTCGGTGGTGCCCGCCGTGCCCAGCACACGCAGGCGCCCGGTCTGGTTATCGAGGCTGGCCGCGCGCACCTTCAGGGTGCTTTCGCTTTCGATGATGCCGAGGCGGTTATTGAGTGCGCCACTCAGGTCCAGGTCGATTTGTTGGCCAGCAATCTGGCCGTCGTTGTCGCCGCTGTTATCGAAGTCATGCCCGACCACGCGCATCAGGCCTTTGGCATACAGCCCGCCGTTGCGGTTGTCGAAGTTGCCGGTGGTGACCAGTGCGTTGCCGCCCTGTGCCGCGATGCGCCCGCCATAGTTGTCCACGCTGCCGGCTTGCAGGTTGAGGCTTTGCCCCTGCATCACGCCGCCCTGGCGGTTGTTGTTGAGGTCGTAACCATTGCGCAGCACGCCGACCACTTGGGTTTGCAGTGCGGCCTTGAGGCTGGCGAGGGTGCCGCCACGGTTGTCGAGGCTGGCTGCGTTGATATTCAGGTCACCGGCCTGGGCGATCAGTTTGCCGCTCTGGTTATCCAGCGTGTCGGCCACGTTGGCGGTCATGCCGCCCTGGCTTTGCACGGTGCCTTTGCCATTGTCCAAACGGTTGGCCGTGAGGCTGAGGTCGGCGTTCTGGCTGTAGATCAAGCCATCGTTGCCGTTCTGCACCTGGCCGCTGGCGGTGAGGCTCAAGCGGTCGTTGGCGGCCAGGGTGCCACGGTTGCGGTTATCCAGGCCGCCGGTCAGCAGGGTCAATAGGCCTTGGCTGGCGATCTGGCCGCCCTGGTTGTTGATCTGCGCCGCGCGGCTGATCAGCAGCGGGCCGCCGCTGGCCAATTTGCCGTTGGTGTTGGTCAGGGTCGCGAGCAGGTCGAGGGTGGTGGCGGTGCCGCCACTGATGCTGCCCGCGCTGTTGTCCAGGTTTTGCGTAGCCAGGCTCAGGGCCGCGCCGCTGTCGATCACGCCGCCCTGGGCGTTGTTGAGCAAGCCGCCGACGGTAAGCGTCTGCCCGGCCGCGCTGGAGAGTACGCCTTTGTTGCTGTTATCCAATTCGCCGGCATTAACGGTCAGCGCTTTCTGGCTCACCAATGCGCCGCCCGCGCTGTTGAGCAGGTTGGCGGTCAGCGTGGCGTTAAGGTCGCCGTAACGGCTCGACAAGGTGCCGCCGTTGCGGTTGTCGAGGTTCGCGCCGCTGACAGTGAGGCCCTGCCAGCCGGACATCAGGCCATTCTGGTTGATCAGGTTTTCGGCATTGAGCACCAGCAGGTTATTGCTGATCAGCTTGCCGTTGCTGTTGTTCAACGTGCGGCCGCTGAGGTTCAGGGTTTGCGCGCTGGAGAGTTCGCCACCCTGGTTGCTGAGGTCACGCAGGTGGTTGATGGTGAGGTTGCCGGCGGTGGTGATCAGGCCACCCGCGTTGTTAAGGTCGCCGGTGGCGGTGCCGAAGTCCAGGGCAATTGCGCTGCCGAGCAGCGAGCCGTTCTGGTTGTCCAGCGCGGCGCTGTTGAGCGTCAGCGTATTGCTCGCGTTGAGCAGGCCTTGGTCGCGGTTGGTCAGGCGGCCAGCCACGTTGAGCAACGTGTCGCCACGGCTGGTGAGGGTGCCGCCTCTGTTGTCGAGGTCGGTGGCGTGGGCGTCAACCGAGGCGGCGGCAATCAGGCCTTTGACGTTGGCCAGGGCCTGGCCGATGCGCAGGGTCAGTGCGGCGTTGCTCAGCAGTTTGCCGCTGCTGTTGTCAAGGTTGTCGGCGGTGAGTGTGAACGCCTGGCTGCTGGAGATTTCGCCGCCCTGGTTATGCACGTTCTTGAGGTTGTTGAGCATCAACAGCGGCGCGTTGATCAGCCCGCCCTGGTTGTTGAACTCGCCCCGGTTGAGGTCCAGGGTCAGGGCCTCGGCGCTGGTGATCTGGCCGCCTTGCTGGTTGTTGAGGTCGGCGGTGCCGAGGGACAGGGCCTGGCGCGCGCTGAGGGTGCCGTTCTGGCTGTTGTCGACGCTTGCGGCGTTGAGTATCAGGCTGCCATCGGTGACCAGCCGCCCGCCTCGGTTGTCCACCGCGCCGAGTGCACCGAGGGTCAGCGGCCCGGCGCTGGAGAGCGTGCCGCCGCCGTTGGCCAGCGTGCGCGCCGAGATGCTCAGCAGCCCTTCGCTGCTGATCAAACCCTGGTTGCGGTTGAGCAGTTGGTCGACATTCAAACCTGCGCCGCCACCGGCAATCAGCAACCCGCCGTCGCTGTTATCCAGTTGCGTGGCAGTCACCACAACGCCCGAACGGCTGGACAGCTCGCCGTTGCGGTTGTCGATGTTGACGACATTCGCCTGCACACCACCGACGCCTGCGACCAAGCCTTTTTGGCGGTTGTCGAGGCTATTACCGGCCACGCTCACCGTGCCTTGGCTGGTGACCAACCCGGCTTGGTTGTTGAGGCTGCCGACGTTGAGGCTCAGCGCATTGCCCGCCGTGATGAGGCCTGCGACGTTATCGAGGGTCGCGACCGTCAGCGCGGCGGTGTCGAGGCTTGAGAGTTCACCGCCCTGGTTATGCACCTCACCGACGACGGCGGTCAGCGGCCCGTTGCTGGTGACCAACCCACCTTGGGTGTTCTGCAGGCGATCGGCCGTGATGGCCAGGCCGCCGTTGCTGAGAATGCGGCCTTTGTTCTGGTTATCGACTGTGGCGGCGGTAATCTGGGTGTGTTGTTTGGCACCCAGTGTGCCGCCCTGGTTGTTCAACGCTTGGGCATCCACGCTCAACGCGCGGCTGGCAATCACACTGGCGCCGGTGTTGGTGACGGCCTTGCCGCGCAGGCTTACGTCGCCCGTGGCGTTGCGGGTGTTATCGGCGTTGACGCCGGCTTCGATGATGTCGCTGTTGGTCAGCGTGCCGCCGCTGGACAGCGCAATGCGGTCACGGGCGGCCAGGCTCTGGCGGTTAGTGAGGTCGCCCTGGGTGTTCACGTTAAGGGCCGTACCGGCATACACCGGCCCTTTGGCGTCCAGGCTTGCGGCGTTGATGTTGACCGCGCCGCTGGCGGCGGTTTGCGCCATGCTCAAATGCCCATTGGCATCGAGTTGGATATCACCACCACTGGCCGCCAACGTGCCGTCAAGCTTCACGCCCACACCGGCTTCGGTGCCCACCAGTTTGATTGCGCCGGCGTACATGCCGCCCAAGGCGCTGGAGTCGATGGCCAGCTCGGGTTTGGTGCTGCCGTCGTCGGCACGGGCGGTGGCTTTCAGGCTTTTGGCATCGACGTCGTTGCGCCCGGCGATAACGGCCAGTTCACGGGCGTTGATTTGCGCGTTGATCTTGGCCGAGCGGGTGATGATTTCGAAGCGGTCGACGTTGCTGGCGTTCAGGCCTTCGCCGTCGATGGTCACGGCGCCGCCGTCAACCTGGTAGTGGTCCAGGCGACCGACGTTGTCCATCATCGGCTTGCCGGTGGTCAGGGTCACGTTGGGCGTGTTGATAAAACCGCAGCCGCTGCACGTGATGCCGTAAGGGTTGGCGACGATCACCTTGGCCGACTGCCCCGCCACTTCGGTGTAACCGCGCAGCTGGCTCGGGCTGCCGCCGTTGACTTCGTTGAGGATGACGTTGGCCGCGCCGCCCTTGAGGTTGGGGTTGCCGACGATGTAACCGCCCAGTTGGGTGTTCTGCACCGCGCCGGTGGCGTTGTTGAGGATCACGCCGTTGGGGCCGACGTTGTAGTCCTTGAACTGGTTATGGGACAAACCACTGCCATTGGGTGTGGCGATGTTCACCACCGGCACGCCATTGCCGGCCTGGCCGACGCTGATGGCCGGGTTGCTCACCACGATGCCTTCGGCCTGGGCCAGCAACGGTTGCCAGAACAACGCGTTGGCCAGGATCAGCACCAGGCCGCGCTTGGGCAGGCCGAAGAACGCGTCTCGCGGCTTCAGCGCAGCAGAAGGTTGGCGGGCCAGAAAGGCAAAGTGGCGAACATCCATGGTCAAATTCTCGTTGCAGCGGGGCGTTGAATTACAGGAAGAAATCCATGCGGAAGTAGATCGGCGCTTCACGCTCCGTCACCACTCCAGGTCTTTCTAACGAGTGGGCAAAGGTCACACTGGTGCTGACGTATTTGCCACGGGCGAACAGTTCCACGGAGTTGCTTGAAACGCGGCCGTGGTTGTCGCCGTTGTAACGGTCATTGCGGATCACGCCCTGGTCGTAACCGAGGCTGGTGCCGTATTCGGCGAAGGCCGGGCGCAGCCATTCCAGGGTGACCGGGCGCGCCCAGCGCACTTCGTTGCGCCAGTAGCCGCCGCTGTCGCCAGACAGTTGCTGGTCCTTCAAACCGCGCACCGACGACGAGCCGCCGAGGCTGATGCGCTGCGGCGAGAACAGTACGTCTTCACTGCGTTGGCCGGTGGCCAGGCTGGTGAAGCTGAACGACTCGCCCCACAGGCGAAACGGCTGCAAGTAGCTGACCGTGGCGGTGTATTTGCGGTAATCCGGGGTGGGCGTGAGGTTGCCGAACTGGTCGCGGTGCTGGTCGTCGCGCTGGGCGTCAAAGGCGCCGATGCCGTTTTGCACGCCCAGGTCGATGTTGACGAAAGCATTGCCGATGCGTCGGCCGTGGTTGATACCAAACTGCAACTCACTGAGGCGGTTGCTGCTGATTTCGAGCTGGGCGTCGTTGATGTAGTTGTTGGTGCGCAGGTGAGCCAGGCCGACGTTGAGCGAGGTTTTGCTCACGTCATCGCGGTGGATCACACGCTCTGCGCGCAACTGGTGGTTCTGGTTGTCGCCCGACTGCTTGAACTTGAAAGTGTCGGTGTAACCCAGCGCGCGGTAATCGCTCTCGCTGTAGGTGTAAGTGAAGTTCCACCAGCCCCACGGCACGTTGTAGTAGAGCATGGTGTTTTTCGAGGTTTTCTGGTGGTCGCTGATGGCGTCGTGGCCGCCGCGCAATACTAATTGGTCAGCCAGGCCGAGCGGGCTGTCCCACTCCAGGCCCGCGCCCCATTGCTGCTCGCCGGTGCTGCGTTGCCCGTCGTTGTTGCGCGACAGGCTGGCGCGCCAGGGCTTTTGCGGGGTGTTCTTGACCACCACATCGCTGCCGCCCACTTGCTTGCCGGGGGTCAGCTCCATTTGCGCCTGTTTGGACGGCAACCGGTTGAGCTGGTCCACCAGTTGCTCGACTTCGCGCAGGTTCAGCGCCTCGCCGACCTTGCCGGGAAACGCCATGGCCAGTTCACGCTCAGTGACGGTGCTGCCTTCGGCGCTGCGCACGGCTTCGAGTTTGCCTTCGACCACCAACACCTGCAGATGGCCGCTGGAGAGGTCTTGTTGCGGCAAGTAGGCGCGGCTGGTGACGCGGCCTTTGGCGATGTAATAGTCGGTGATGACCTTGAGCAGCTCATTGAGCTGCGAGACGCCCAGGCATTGGCCCATATAGGGTTTGAGCAGCAGCGTGCGGTCGCCGGCAGGCAGGCTGTCGGCGCCTTTGAGTTCGATGTCTTTGATCGGGAAGCAACGGGTGTCGGCAGGCGTGGCCGGTGCCTGGGGCTTGGCCTCTTTGCCGGGCAGGTCCTGAAGCTCTTGCAGGCGCCGGCTTTGCTCTTCGAGCAGGCGGTTCTGCCGATCGCGGATCAGGTCTTGATCCCCTGGCGTGGGGGCGGCGATGGCCGTGTTCAGGCTCAGGCAGGCGAGCATGAAAGTGCACAACAAGTACCGAGTCCGTGGCAATAAAAAAGACATGTTCGATCCATCGAAAATCAAGGGGCGGCAAACTACCATCGAACTAGCGCTGGCCCAAGAAGCCGGGACAGTTGCACATTCGTACTTATTACATCCGCAACACATTGATTATTAACAACAAAGAATTATCAACAAGAGATAGCAGCTGTCGTTAGAACTTTTAATCCGACCAGCGGCAACTCTTTTGATAGTAATTCAGCAAATAACCGAGAAAATGCCATTATTTAGCCATCAACTACTTGCCGAGTTAGGTTAGTGCAGGGGAACAGCGAAAAGTTCGCGGCTGTTTTGTGAATTGGATCCCATTTATCGGAATTCCAAGCGACGCAGATGGAATGTGGGAGCTGGCTTGCCTGCGATGGCGGCGTGTCAGGTATTGATGGGTTGCTGGCCCACCGCTATCGCAGGCAAGCCAGCTCCCACAGGAGTCTTCGGTGTCTTTCGGATTTTCTAGCCGGCGTCTTTGCCTTTTTCCGCGCCGGGCACCAGGGTCAGGCCGGGGCGCTCCACGTCGCGGGACACATGAGCCTTCACGTCTTCCACGCCGCCGTCTTCGTCGTTGTGGATCACCAGCACGCCCGGCTTGCGAAACTGCTCCAGGTGGCCGTCGCCCAGATTGAAACTCTCACTCAGGTGTTTGTCGCTCAGCGCATTGGCCTCGGCGCGGCGCTGGGCGAATTTGCGCCCACGGCGTTGTTGATAACGCGCCCAGCTGATCAGGATCACCGCGTTGAACAAGGCGATCCACAGGTAGATCTGCAAGGTATTGAGCGCGGCGAAAATCGGCGCCTCAATACGCGGGCCGCCATGGGTTTCGAGCATGGCGCCGATGCCACGCGCGAGCAGCCAGATCAGCCCGCCCCACGCCAGCAGCGTCAGCAGCACGTCGATGATCCACATCACGGTGTTTTGGCGAGTTCTGACCAGCTTCATGGTCACGCCTCCTCTTCACTGGGTTTGATGCCGCGGTCCGGGCTGACCCAGCGCGCACGTTTCTGGTGCTGGTTGAACAGCACTTTGGGAAAACTCACCAGGGTGGTGAACAGGCTGACCAGCCAGAACACCATCGGGTACCACACGGTCCAGAACAGGGTTTTCCACAGGTCCTTCTCATAGCGCCGGTCGATCAGGATGCTCACCGCAAATTGCAGCAGGCACACCATCGCCAGTACCAGGCCGGTAAAGGCCGGTGGCACTAACGAGTCCACGGCAATCGCCTGCGGCAATACCACGAACTTGCCCACGCCCCAGAAGATCACCGACAGCAGGAAGGTAAAGGCCCAGCCGGTGGACAGGCAGTATTCGAACAGCAGTGGCCACAGGTAGCGATGGCGCCATTGCCAGATACCTCGGATGTTCTTGAACAGCACCTCGGCGCCGCCCTGGGCCCAGCGCAGGCGCTGTTTCCACAGGCCGCCGACGGTTTCGGGCATGAGGATCCAGCACAGGGCACGGGGCTCGTAGAAGATCGCCCAGTGGTCCAATTGCAGCTTCCAGCTCACGTCGATGTCTTCGGTGATCATGTCGGTGGACCAGTAGTCGATGCGGTCCAGCGCTTTCTTGCGAAACGCCACCACCACACCCGACACCGTGAAAATCCGCCCGAACACGCGCTGGGTACGCTTGATCAAGCCGATGATCGAGGAGAACTCACCCACCTGCACCCGGCCGATCAAGGTAGAACGTGTGCGGATGCGTGGGTTGCCGGTTACGGCGCCCAGGCGCGGGTTGTCGAGCATCGGCGCGACCATGTAGGCCGCTGCGTTTTTGTCGAGCAAGGCATCGCCGTCGATGCACACCAGGTACTCACTGCGCGCCGCCACGGCGCCCATGCGCAAGGCCACGGCCTTGCCTTGGTTCTGCGCCAGGTGCAACACGCGCAGGCGCGGGTTTTCCAGGGCCAGGGCATCGAGCACGGCGGCGGTGTTGTCGCTGGAACCGTCGTTGACGGCGATGACTTCGATATTCGGGTACAGCTGGTTCAGGGCCGCGTGAATGGTGTCGGCGGCGTTATCACCCTCGTTGTAGCAAGGGATGATGATCGAGATCAGCGGGTTGCCGGCCAGAGTCGGCGCCGGCGTGTCTTCCTTCCACGGCCAATGCCGCTCCCAGTGCAGCCAGAAGTACAGCCCGCCGGCGATCCACAGCGCCGACATGAACAGCGGGTAGAAAAACACGAAGTCCATCAGGAACTGCCCGGTAACCAGGAAGATCAGGCCCAGGGGCACACCCAATACCAACGCCAACACGAGTAAAGCCAGGATTCTGTCGAACATGATCAAGGGTTCCACTGGTTGGAAAGGGCCGGACGAACTGTCTTCAGGTCCGGCGAGTTTTCCAGGAAGTTATCCGGGTAGTAGCCAAAGCTCTTGACCCCCTGGCGTTTGAGCACGCCCATCCATTCGGCCATTTGCGCGCCATTGATATCCGGCGCTGCTTTGGTCCGCCAGTCTTTGGCTTGCAGCTCGAACACGGTTTTTTCCAGCGCGCCGGGGCGTGCCTTGACCGTGGCGACGAGTTTTTCCAGCCAGGCATTGGAGGTTTTCAGCTCCTGGCCTTCCATCAACGGCATGGCCATCGGCGCGGTCCAGTCGTAGGCCTGGAGGAAGTCATCGAGGTTCTGTGCAAACCAGGCTTCGCTGGCCGGGTTGAGCATCGGCTCGGCAAAGATATTGCGTGCGGTCTGCACCTGCGGGCCACCGATGGCGCGGACCTTGGCGGTCAGCTCGTTGGTGAATTCGATCAGGTAGCGGCTCTTGAAGCGCGTCCAGCGTTGCATCACTGCCGGGTCTGCACGCAGCGCGGCAATGCTGCCCGGCAGGCCGTTGGCGGCATAAGCCTTGAGTGCAGCGGGGCTGGCGTCTTCGAAGTCGGAAAGCACGGCGTCGTCGTGGTACAGCACACCGTCGATGGCATTGTTGCGGGCCAGGTCTTCATAGATCTCGCCGATGATCTTGCGCACCTGCGGGTCGAACGGCGATAAGCGCTTGTATTGGTCCGGGTCGGTGGCGACCTGGCCGGTTTGCGGGTCCCAGCGGGTCACGCGCGGCAACTTGGGGTCGAGGGCGAAACTCAGCACCGGCATCCAGGCATACACACTGGCATGGGCACGGGTGTGCAGCTGCCAGGAGACGCGGTTGAACAGATCGGCGCGCACCGGCAAGTGGCGGTTGGGGAAGTACAGCGAATGCACCAGGCCGTCGCCTTTGGGGTCGGCAAAAGCTTGCAGGAACACGGTGCCCGCGCCCATGTCGACCACCCGTTGTACAAGCTGGTCGAGGTTGCGCGCTTGCTGGGCCGGGTCGGGGTCGTAAACGTTGTCCAGGTCCACGTGCAGCACGCGCAGCGGTGCCTGGGTTTGCACGGCCACCATGCTGTTGGCGAAGTGTTCGCCATCCGGGTCCGAGGCCACCAAAAAGCGCGGGCTGTTCATCAGGTTGCCGAGGCTGTCGAGGCCGTCTTCCAGGGTCAGCGCCATCTGGTAGCCCTGCTCGCCGACAATCGCCAGCGAGGTGCCTTTGGCGGCGCCATACGGCCACACCCACACCCGAGGCGCCTTGCCGGTCACGCTGCGGATCTTGTTGGTGATCGCCGCGACATCTGCCCGCATGCGCGCATCGAATTTGGCCGAGTCTTCATAACGCCCGGTGGCCGGGTCAAAGCGCAGGCTGGTCGCCGCCGGCTCCAGGTTGCCCTGGGGGTTGGCGAGGATCCCTTTGTGGTTGTTGTCGGTGTGCGCGGCGATTTCCACCAGGCCCGACTGCGACACTTCACGAATCTGTTGCCAGGTGAGGAATTCCCCACGTGGGCGCGGCGAGCCGGCGAAGTCCACCGGTTGATTGAGCGGCGTGTCGATCCAATACCCCACCGGCGCCAGCAAGGCCGGCCAATGGTATGCGCGCAGAATCGGCATCACGCGGGTGTAGAAGCTCGAATAGCCGTCATCGAAACTGAGCATGATGGCTTTGGGCGGCAACTCGGGACCGCCGTTACGTGCCGCCAGGATCTGGTCGACGCTGACCGCCTGGTAGCCGTTCTCACGCAACCACGCCAACTGTTCGATCAAGCGTTCGGTGCGCACCGCCACCACCGCCTGGTCGGGGTCGCGATCCTCGACGTCATGGTAGGCGATGCCCAGGAAATGGTTTTTCGGCCACGGCGCTTCGTTGGCCAGTATCGGCCGCTCGGCAGGTGGAGTGAAAGGCGCGGGTTGCTGGGCGCAGGCACTGGCCAGCATTACACCCAGGACCAACAGGCAACGGCAAAGGACGGTCATGGTCAGGCTCTTTTAGAAACGGTAAGTGAGGTCGACGAGCAAGCGCAGATCGCGTTCGCGATCACCGTCATAAGGTCGGCTGATCAGGCTCAGGTTGGCGCCCACGTCGAGTACATCGTTCCAGCGAAAACGTTGGCCATAGCCGATCAAACCGACGCCACCGGTGGAGTAATCCCGTTGGCTGTACGTACCTGCACCGAGCTGGAACTGCTGACTCCACTGAGTCTCGTAGCGGTGATAAAGCACATGATTGACCGTGACCGTGGGCAACACGGTGAAGTCGGATTTGGGGTTGAAGTACACCGTGTCTTCTTTGCTGTTGTGGCTGGTGCC
The DNA here is from genome assembly GCF_005938045.2 of Pseudomonas sp. KBS0710. Lineage (GTDB taxonomy): Bacteria > Pseudomonadota > Gammaproteobacteria > Pseudomonadales > Pseudomonadaceae > Aquipseudomonas. The sequence goes on from NZ_VCCF02000001.1 coordinate 5,672,248, forward strand.
GACTTCCAGGCCCAGGTCGACCTGCACGCCGGGCGCGCTGTAGATGCCCTCGCGGCCGGTGAGTACGGCTTCGAAGCGGTTGTTGCCATCGCTGAAATGCGACGGGCTCAGGGCCAGTTTCCACTCACGGCTTTCATTCGCGCGCCAGCGGATAAAACCACTGCCGCCATTGGCGGTGACATCGGCATTCAACGCCCGCAGCGGCGTAGTGGTGAGCAGGTAGCCGAGGCTGCCGCCGTACTGCCAGTTGTCGTTGATGTCGCGGGCAATCGACACAGCCGCGCCCTGTTTGGAGCCATAGCCGTAGGAATGGTTGGAGACTTCGGCTTCCAGGGTCATGTCACGGGTGCGGCGCTCCACTCCGACGCGCTGCCACCGGTGTTGGCCGGTGCCTTCGCTGAAATCGGCGGTGGCGTAGCCGGCACCGGCGAACAGGCGCCAGTCTTCGTCGATGGGCGGGGTGTAGAGCACGCTTTCGATGCCCCAGTCACGGCTGCCGGCCACTGCGCCGGCGTCGTTGTTATTGCCGCCGCCGTAGCTTTTACCGGTGTAGGCTTCCACGCGCAACTCGGCCATGTCGTGCACATCCCGCAGGCGGCTCAGGCGCTGCACTTGGCGGCTGTCCGGGTTGCGGGCGAGCACGTCATCGGTGAGCACGTCCATTTGCCGCCATTCCTGCAGGTCCATGGCGGTGTAGGCCTGGCTGACTTCCAGGCCGATATCCCGTGGGGTCTGGGCTTCGGTTTCCTTGAGGATGCCCTCGGCGCGGCGTGGCAGGTCGCGGGCGCGGTACATGTCGGCCTGGGCCAGGCGCAGGCCGACATTGCCGGGGGCTTTGGCCACCAACGCGTCCAGCCCGGCTTCGCTGCCCGGCAGGTCACCGCCGTAGACACCGGCCTGTGCCGACAGCTGTTGCGCGTCCATCCAGGCGTCGTTGGGGTTACCGATGGGCAAGCCCTTGAGTTCGACCCGAGGTTTCTGGCTGTTGGCGAGGCTGTTGGCAACTTCGCGCGCATCGGCGCCTTTGTCGCTTTCCTGCAGGGCGTAGAACAGGGCCGTGGTGTCTTCAACCCGGTCATCGGGCTCGGCGTCGGCAGCGCTGATCACCTGGCGGTACAACGGCTCGGCTTTTTCCGGCAGGCGCTGGTCGAGGTAAGACGCGGCGACCCAATGCAGTGCATAGGTCGGCAACTGGACGCCTTCGCCCTTGAGGGTTTCGTAGTCGCGGATCACATCGGCGGTGCGTGCTCGCGCCTTGAGGGCGCCCAGGCGGTCGATGCGCCAGCGCACCACGTCGTCATGAGCGCTGGCATCCGGGGTCCAGCGCGTGAGCAGTTTGTCGTAGTCATTGAGGGCGCGGTCGGCAACCACGTAGCGTTCTTTTTCGGTGCGGGTGGCGAACTCGGCCATGCGCACGCGCTCGGCGGCGAGGTCGCCTTCAAGGCGCCGCTGGGTCACCGCGTCGAGCAGGCCCGGGTGTTTGGCCGACAAACGCAGCGCCGGCTCCGGCAGGCGGGCCTTTTGCAGGGCGACGATGTATTCGCGGACCACTTCAGGTTTGTCACCGGCGCGGGTAAAGGCTTGGTCGAACTCAAACAACGCGTCGTAGTTCAAGCCTGCGCGGGTCAACGCATAACCCAGGGCCATGCGGCGGTTGGGATCATTCGGTTGCGCTGCCACCAGTGCGCGCAAGCGCTGTACGGCCGTGGTGGCCTGGCCGCCGTCGGCCTGGGTCAGGGCGTGGCCCAGTTGCAGGTCGATGTTGCCCGGCTCACGCAGCAGCGCTTGCTGATAAACCGCCATAGCCTGCGGCCACTGCTTCTGGTTGCGATAAGTACGCGCCACCGTGGCCAGCGCCTGGGTGGTGAGGTTGCGATTTTTGCCCTGAGCCTCGTACACCTTCAGCACTTCGGCGTCCTGCCCTGCCCAACCGGCAATCACCAAGTGATCACTGATCTGGCCGGGAGTCTGGCGTTCAGGCGGCAGTTGGCGCAACTGGGTCAACGCAGGGGTGAAGTTGCCGTTACGCGCCTGGATAATCAGCGCGTCATAGGCTGGGTCGGCGAAGGCAAGGCTGGGCGTCAGCAATTGGCTGCATAAGGCGGCCCCAATGAGCAGACGCAAGCGGCCTGAAGCACTGATGGGTAGTGTTCGCAGCATATCGTGAGCTTCCTTACACACGGAAAGCTGTAACGATAGGTGGTCCTGAGCGAAACGCATCAGGGTGCCGGCGTCTCGGGACCCGGCCTAGCTTTCCTGTAGGAACTATCCCTTAGGAATGTAGGAATATGTCCAATTCAGAACAATTGTTCAGAATTGTCCAACTGCAGAAAAACCAATGGAGGCGAAGGGTTGCCTGAGCCAAGCAATCACAGCCGGCCTGTACGCCGATTGTTTGACTGCTGCTTCAGGCCAACCCATGCCTCCACTATTTATTTCTTACCGAGGTAAGAAATCTTACTGCGCGCCGCTGACCGCACCCGCTTTAGCCATCACAAAGCCAATAAATTGCTCCACGGTCATCTTCTGGCCGTTGAAGGTCACTTCGTTGTTGGCGTAATGCAGTTTGGACACCACGTCGGTGCCCACCAGGGTTGCCAGTTGCGTGCCGACGGCCATGCCGCTGACCATTTCAGCCGCCATCTGCGATTGCTGCTCGATGGCTTTAGGGTCAGTCACACCGCCCACTTCAGCTTGCAGGGCAGCGACGTCGCCGATCATCGGCTTGGACAGGGTCAGGTTAGCATCCAGCAGCGCGATAACTTGCTTGCCCAGCTCAACCGGCGGCAATTCCATCGAGGTGGGTTTGGTCAGGTCCACCACCAGGTTGAATTTGCTTTCACCGTGGGTGGTTTTCAGCGACAGGTTTTCCACAGCCACTTGCGGCTTGGCGGCCAGCACCTGGTTGACGTTGGCTTCGGCCAGGGTTTGCTCGGCTTCGGTCAGCTGCAGCTCAGGCACCGGTTGGCCGGCAGCGGCGGCGGCTTGCACCGGCTGCATCTTGTCCTGGTAGAGCTTGGTCAGCACCAGCATCGCCGGGATGTCGATGTTCTTCATGCTCAGGGCCATGGCCGCCGAACCGACGGGTTTACCCTGGTAGCCGATTTCGTCGATCTTGTAGTCGACACGGCCTGCCAGGTTGTTGTCCTTGGTTTCGCTGGTGTCTTTTTGCTCGAAGCCCTTGAGGGTCAGCACGGCTTTCTGTGGGCCGAAGGTGACTTTGGTGTCGGTCAGCTCAACGGTGTTTTGCCCGGTGTAGAAACCGAAGGTGGATTTTTCCAGGTTGCTGGCCACGGTCAGGCCGGACAGTTCGGCTTCAAGCGGCTGGCCGTTGGCGTCGATCACTGCAACCTTGAGGCTGTTCATGTAGCCGCTGGCCTTGACCTTCTGGCCTTCGGCGCTGCTGTCGAAGTCCAGGTTGGCACCGGAGAAGCTCACCGAGGACTTGTCGTCCTTGATGTCCAGCGGCAGCAGTTCGACGTTGCCGTCGACCGAATGGTTGTAGCCGATATTGGCCACGCCTTTGAGCGGCGACACGTCTTTGCTGGCGGCGAACCATTTTTCGGTGGTGGCGTTCTTTTCCAGTTCATAGTGACTGGTGGCCATGACCGGCAGCCATTTCAGCGTCACCAGCCGCGAGAACGGCAGCGGGCCGTGTTCGATATGGTCGACGAACAACAGCTCAGGGTTCGGGTTTTCTTCACCGAACACACTGCCTTGGCCTTTGAGACGGTAGTGCGCGGTGCTGCTGAACAGGCCACGGTCCAGGGACACCAGCTCCAGGTTCACCGTGCCATCGACGCCGGCCATGGAGGTCTGCAGTTCTTTGTTGGCGTTCTGGATCGCGGTTTGCAATACCGGCTCCAGTTGCTTACCGGTGTACCAGGCGCCGCCTGCACTGATGGCGCCGACGGCGACAACGAAACCCAAGAAAACAACTGCTGGCTTATTCATGAAGTGACCTGATCAAATCCTGTGAGAAGTGGGCTGTCTTCCTTGAACCCCAGAAGGGGTTGGCTCAAACCCGCCGAAAACGGGGGAAGATTAGCACTGGCGGCCGAAAACGGCCCAGCTTTTCAGAGGGGTCAGGTCAGCGGTTGGTTCACGAGTATTCCAATTCAACCTCATCGAGTTGGTGATCGAAACTCTTCAAGCGTGCGGTCCAGGTGTACACCAACACCTCAAACTCGCGGTGTATCACGGTGTTGCTGGGGGTATCGGCCTTGGGGTCGCAGAAGTCCAGCTGGTAGCGTTCCCGGGCCATTTGCGTGGCTACGTCGGACAATTCCCGTGCGTTATTGAGCCAATGCCTGCCGTCGGCGACCTGCTGGTCGAGCAGCACACATTGTTTTTTCAGGGCTTCGAGGCTTTTTTCCAGCGGCGTGCCGGTAAGCTCGCCCATGACTTCCTGGAAGGTGCGCCCGGGCTGCCAGTAGCTGCCCCAGAAATAGCGGTCGAACACGGTTTCGACGCGGCGCAGCGCGACCTTGGTGTCCCAGATCGCCACGCGGGTCTTGCCTTGTTGAAGCAGCTTTCGCTTCACCCGTTGATTTTGATAAGACGCCCAGGCCACCACGCCGATGGACAATGTGCCGATCACCAGGCAGGCGCTGTCGAGAAACACCATGGCCTTGTCGAGTTGGTGGGCAAGCATGACGCCGTAGAAATAGGCAGCCGATAACAACACCAGTGCAAACAGCACGCACCAGAAAGCGGGAGCATAAGGGTTTTTCATTATTGGAATCCCCATGAGCAAACGCGAACTTTGACCTGCGAGCCATCACGGTGGCCCGCCTGTCAAAGCATAGCTTTTCGCTCAGGGTTTGCCGGGTTGTGACGCCTGCGTTCGTCCGCTTTCCCAACCGCCGCCCAGCGCCAGGAACAGATCGATCTGGCTCATGGCAACTTGCGTGTTGGCTGCCGCCAGCTGCGCGCGCACATCGGTGTAGGTGCGCGTGGCCTGCAAGTCGGCCAGGAACGAGGCGCGGCCGGCCTGGAAGAAGCGGTGCGTCTGCTCCGAGGCTTCCTTGGCGGACGCGCCAGCATCGGCCAGGGCGTCGCGGCGTTGCAGTTGAGCGGTGTATTGCGCAAGGCCGGTCTGGGTTTCGCGGATGGCATTGAGCACCACGCCGTCAAAGTGCGCCAGGGCGCCCTGGGTCGCGGCTTCGGCTTCGTGGATACGTGCGCGAGCGCCGTTGGTCGGCACCGTCCAGCTGATCAGCGGGCCAAAGCCCCAGCGATTGGTCGCTGGGGTGCCGAGGTCGTCAAGAATGCCGACCGTGCCCACTGTGGCGCCGATGCTGATGTCCGGGTACAGCGCGCCAGTGGCCACGCCGATACGCGCGGTGGCCGCCGCCAGTTGGCGTTCGGCCTGGCGCACGTCGGGGCGGCGCTTGAGCAGCGCAGCGCCGTCGCCCACGGGCAGCAATTGGGCGATGTGCGGCAGCTCGGCGCAGGTGCCGGTGCCCGCTGGCAGTTGGTCCACCGGCTTGGCCAGCAACATCGACAAGCGGAACAGGCCCGCCTGGCGGGATGCTTGATAGCGCGGGATCTCGGCACGCAAGGATTTGTATTGGGTTTGCGAGCGGGTCACCTGGGTTTCGTCACCACGCCCGGCGTCGCGCAGGCGCTGGGTGAGCTGGGTGCTCTGGCCTTGCAGGTCGAGGGACTCGTTGGCAATCGCCAGTTCTTCGTTGGCCGCACACACTTGGGTGTAGGAACGCACCACGTCCGCCACCAGGGTAATGCGCGCAATATCAGCGGCGGCCTGGGCGGCGTCGGTGCTGGCCTGGGCGCTTTCTATGCCGCGCTGCAAGGTGCCGAACAGGTCAAACTGGTAGGAGGTGCTGATGCTGGCGCTGCCGATGTTGGCCACCGGGACTTTTTCCGTCAGCAAAAACGCTTCGCCCGACTCTTGCAGGCGCTGGGCTTCCGCCTTGGCGCCGGCACTCCAACCGCCTGCGGATTCAGCCTCTTGGGTTTGGAAACGCGCGCGTTGCAGATTGGCGGCGGCCACGCGCAAATCGGTGTTGGAGGCCATGGCCTGGCGCACCAATTCGTCCAGGCGCGGGTCGTTGTAGAGCTTCCACCAATCGGCCGGCACCGGCGCCGACACCACGTTGTTGCCCTCGCCCGCGAGCTGCCCTTGCAGGTCGCCACGGTTGATGGCGGACGTTTCCGGCAGCTTGTAATCCGGGCCTACCGCCTGGCAGGCCGACAGCAGCAAACCCAGCGCAGCGGTTGCCAGCAGCTGCTTCATGGTTTTTCTCCGTCTTTGACCTTATCGCCGATGATCGACACTGTGGCCGTGCGCCCGGCGATCATGCGGAAATCTGCCGGCACATCATCAAAGGCAATACGCACCGGAATCCGTTGGGCCAGGCGCACCCAGCTGAACGCCGGGTTGACGTTAGGCAGCAGGTTGGAGCCGCTGGTGCGGTCGCGGTCTTCGATACCGGCGACGATGCTCTGCACATGGCCGCGCAGACGGGCGTTGTCGCCGATCACGCGAATATCCACGGCCATGCCGACATGGATGCCGTCGAGCTTGGTCTCTTCAAAGTAGCCGTCGATGTGGAAGGAATTGCTGTCCACCACCGACAGCACCGGGCGCCCGGCGGTGACGAACTCCTGATTGCGCGGTGCACGGTCGTTGACGTAGCCGTCCACAGGGCTGCGGATCACCGAGCGGTCGAGGTTCAGTTGGGCAGCGTCCACGCTCACTTGCGCCTCGGCCAGGGCCGATTGGGCACGGGCCACGCGCGACTGGCTTTCTTCCAGCTGCTCGCTCGGCACCAGGTTGCCCAGGCCACGGTTACGCTTGTACTCGCGGCTGGCCTGGGCCAGGGTTTCCTGGCGGTCGGCCACGGCGGCCTGGGCTTGGCGCAGGGCCAGCTTGAAACGGTCCTGGTCGACGGCGAACAGCACCTGGCCCTTGGTCACCAACTGGTTGTCGCGCACGTCGACTTGCTGGATCAACCCGGACACGTCCGGGGCGATCTGCACGATGTCGGCACGGATATGCCCGTCACGGGTCCAGGGTGCAAACATGTAATACATGACCATGCGCCACACAACGACGACAGCGAAGGTCACTACCAATAACGTCAGGACGACACGGCCGATGGTCAAAAAAGGTTTTTTCATGTCATGAGGTATCGACTGAGTGAGTCCACGGCGCCCAGTAACAGCGCGTAGAGCCCCACATTGAACAATGCCCGGTGCCAGACCAGGCGATAGAAGTGAATGCGCGTCAACAGCCCGTGCACCACCAGAAACAACACATACGTAATGCCCATCAGCACCAGCAGCGTGGGCAGGAACACCCCGCTGATATCCAGATCACCGATCATAAAGGCGCTCCATCAGGTAACGGCGCTTCCCGCTCGGTGCCGTCGATAAATTCCACGCCCGGCAGCAACGACAGGCGCAGGCCGGCCAGTGCATGCAGCAGATGCAGGCGGGTGTCTTCTTCGTCTTGCTTGCCCTGGCCGTTGAGGGCGCGACGGGTGCGGTCGAGGGTCATCAGCAGACCACTGGGCGCGGGCAAGCGTTCACCCGCCTTGAGGCAGGCTTTGAAGTAACCGCCCACGCCTTCGACCACTTGGTTAAGCAGCACCCGTGGCACGCCGTAGATGCGTGGCGAGTAGGCCAGCAGGTCGAGCAGGTTGAGCGCCACACGCAAGTCACGCAGGGCGCTGCCGGTGTCCTGGCCGATCAGGGCCAGGCGCGGCAGGTGCTGCATCAGGCGGTCGAGCATTTGCGCGGCCATGTGCCGGTGTTCGGCCAGGGTCGCAGGCTCGGTGAGCGTGACGATGTCGCGCCAGCTGAAGCGGGTCAGGCGTTTGGCCGCCAATTCAGCGCCGAAAGGCCGTGCGATCAGCGTCCACACAAAGGCGAACAGCAAGCCCACCGGACCGGCCAGGTTGACGTTGGCGAAGTTGAGGAAGTCCGCGTCGTAGGCGCCCTGGATGCTGATAAACGACGAGGTGTTCACCAGTGTCAGCAGCATGCCGAGGTAGAAACGCGGCTGCACCGTGAGGGTGCCGATGCAGATAAACGGCACAGCAAATGCCAACACCAGCATCGGAAAATCGTGCAGGTTGGGCAGCACCAGAAACAGGTACAGGCTGGCGAACAGCACCGACATCGCGGTCCAGAAAAAGAACCGGTAAATCTGCGGCGCGGGGTCGTCCATGGAGGCGAAAAAGCTGCAGGCCACGGCGGCGAGGATCACCGCGCTGCCGCCATCGGTCCAGCCCAGCAATATCCACAGTACCGAGGCGACGATGATCGCGGTAACGGTGGAAAACGCCGAGTAGAACATCAGGCCACGGTCGAGGAACGGCGTGAGCCGGCCCAGGCGCCAGTGGCGGTACACGGCGCGCCAGGTGTCCTGGCTTTCGCACTGGATGGCGGCTTGCAGGCTGCGGCAGTCTTGCCACAGGTCGACCCACTCGCCGAGGCGGTACAGGGCATTGGAAAACAGCAGCGTGTGGCGATCGTCCAGCGCTTCGCCCTGAGGTTGCGCGGCGTCGATCTTGTCGCGCAACACGCGCCAGCGTTCCAGGGGTGCTTGCTCGGTGGTGCTATCCAGCCAGGCGTTGGCTTCTTGCAGCAACGGCGTGAACCGGTCGAGAAACTCCGGGGCGCGGTGTTCGATCGCGTAGATCGCATCGTCCAGCGCGTCGATCACCGGCAGCAGATGGATCATGCGCCCACGCAGTTCCTTGGTATTGCGCACCGTCTGCGGCCGTGCGCCTTCGTGGGGCAACTGGCCGATCATCAATTCCAGGGTGTTGAAGGTGGCGACCATGCCGCCGCGCAAAGTGCTGATTTCTTCGGGCGCAACGTTTCGGGTCAGAAAGCGCTGGCTGTAGACCTGGGCATCGGCAAACCACTTGGCCACCGAGCCGTCGAACACCGGCATCAGGCGCCGTGGCCAGAACATCGCGCCGACAATGGCCGCAACGGCAATGCCGAGGAAGATTTCTTCGGTACGCGCCTCGGCCACATCCCACACGGCCAGCGGGTTATCCACCACCGGCAAGGCAATCAGCGGCAAGGTGTAGCCGGCCAGCATCAGCGCATAGCTGTTGGCAGTACGCAGGTGCAAAGACAAAAACAGCAAGGTGCCGGTCCACAGCGCAATGATCACCACCAGCAAATATGGCGTCTGAATAAACATCGGCACAAAAAACACCGCCGCCGCCGCGCCCATAAAGGTGCCGACAGCGCGGTACAACGCTTTGGAGCTGGTAGGGCCGACAAACGGACTGGAGACGATATACACCGTGGCCATCGCCCAATACGGACGCGGCATTTGCATGAGCATGGCGATGTACAGGGCGATCATCGACGCGGCAAAGGTGCGCACGCCGTAGAACCAGTCGCGGGCCGGCGGCATGCCGGTAAAAAATCCGTTCAAGAGTTCGCCTCAGCCGCCTCGAAGGCCCGCAGTACACGCAACGCCGCTTCAAGGTCGCCGTGGGCGATGTCGGCCAGCACTTCCTGGCGCAGGCGCACCAGTTGCACTTCCACCGCCTGCACCAGCTCACGGCCGCGCTCGGTAAGGCTCAAGGCCTTGGCGCGACGGTCGTGGACGTCTTCGGTGCGGCATACGTAACCGTCATGGCACAGACGATCAAGCAGGCGCACCAACGACGGGCTTTCCATGCCGGAGGCCTGGGCCACTTTCACTTGGTGCACACCGTCGCCCAAGCGGCCGATCATCAGCAACGGCACGGCACAGGCTTCGGAAATACCGTAGCTCACCAGCGTGGTCTGGCAGATTTTGCGCCAGTTACGGGCGCCCACCACCATGCTGCTGCTGAGGTTCATATGGAGTTGTTCGAGGGTTTGGGACACTGGATTGTTCGCATACAGTTAGTTTGCTAACTATCAATATGGTGGATGGATCCAAAGCCGTCAAGTTTTGAAACACTTTTGTGATGGGTGGTGGGCAGGTGAAAATAAGTAAAGCGGGTTTCAGGGCAGGCGTTGGATTTTCAGCAGTCGTTGCAACACAGCAGATCAAATGTGGGAGCGGGCTTGCTCGCGAAAGCGGACTAACAGTCGACATCTGCATCGACTGATCCACCGCCTTCGCGAGCAAGCCCGCTCCCACATTTTGGACCCGTGTTGGCCTCAGACTGGCTGTTCGGCCTGAGCGTCCAGGCGGCGCTGGATTTTTTGATCGTTCCCACGCTCTGCGTGGGAACGATCGGCCCTTACACCCCGCGCCCACCCCGCAACAACAGATTCAGCTCATCCACCACCTCAGCCCAATCCGCATCGTCGATAATTTCTTCGCGCAAAAATGCTTTCTGGCTGGCATTCCAGAAAAAGGCATCTGCCAATTTCAGATCCGGTTTAAGCGGCGAATGCACTGCCACAAACTTCTCAATACTGACCGGGTCATCCGGCAGCCCGAGCTGTTTGAACAGTGACGGCAAGCTGTGCACAGGCGACTCCATGGCGAACTCCAGGCAAAGAAGATTTAACTGAGTCTAGCGGCAGCTTTCAGGTTGCGGCTGCGCCCCGTTGCACAGCACGAACAATCGCGCCCTGGCACCACCGCCATCCTGACGGCTCAACTCACGCCAGCCTTCAGGTAAGGGCGCGAATTCATCCGGCGCTTCGTTGCTGCTGATCAGCCAGACGCGGCGGGTATCGGCAGGCAATGCCGACAGGCGGTCGAGGTAAATGCGCCCGCCGTCCTGATCGACCAATGTGCCGAAACCGTAGGCGTTCGGGCGGGTCGGCGTGCCGTCGGGTTTGGGCGGCGTGTAGAGCTGCAATTGGGCGTCGGTCTGGTCGTAATACACATAGCTGAGGTACCACAGCATGTCGCTGAGAACGATGCGGTCGTCTTCCTGGTAATTACGATTGACGAACTCCACGGGCACGTTGAACTGGTCATGTTCATCGACGGTGAAGTTGTTTTTGAGCCCCATCAACTCCACACCTGCAAACAGCACGAACAACGCGACGCCCAGCCATGACCAGCGTGCCGGCAGGCGATCAATGGCCAGCGCCACCAAGATGGGCAAACCCAGGGCGTACACCGTCAGGTAACGCTCGATAAACACCGGCGAAACGAACGAAACCGCGAACACCAGCAGCAGCGGCAGCAGGAAAAACAGCGCCAGCAGGCTGGCCGGGCGATAGCGTTCGCGGTCCTGCCAGGCGGTGATGCCCACCACCGCAATCAGCAGCAACGGCACCAACCAGTACAACGGTGCCCATAAGCCGATGCCCTCGTCCTGGACAATGAATTGCCAGATCATCGACGGCAGTGAGAACAGGTTGACCGGGTCTTCCCAGCCGATGTCCCCGCCCACTTTCAGTTGTTCGACGTGTTGCACCAAGCCAAGCAAATTCGGCAACCACGGCAGGTACACCACGACGATCGCAGCATTGGCCACCCACCACGCAGGGCGCGTGAGCAAACGTTGGCCGGGCGACTGGGCTGAACTCAGCAACGCCAGATACGCCCAGTGCACCAGCACACACAAGGCAGTGAAATAATGGGTATAGAAACCGGCGCTCATCAGCACGACATACGCCACCAGATAGCGCGTGCGCTCTGGTTGGCGCACCCAATACACCAGCGCCAGCGTGGCACCCAGCAGCCACACGCCCAACAGCGAATACATGCGCACTTCCTGGCTGTAGCGCACCGCCGTGGGTAGCAATGCAAGCAGGATCCCCGCGAGTACGGCGGCACGCCGGGTAGTCAGTTGCCGCGTCAACCAGATGCCCAGGCCCACGGCCATCGCACCGGGGATCGCACTCATGCTGCGAATCGACCAGATACTGTCACCGAACAGCTCGATCCAGCCACGCAGCATAAAAAAGTACAGCGGTGGGTGGACATCGTGGGCGGCGTGAAACCACAGGTCAGCGGCAGCGTATTCGCTGAGCAGCAGGCTGGAGCCTTCGTCACCCCAGATTGCGGCGGACGTCAGGTTGTAAAAACGCAGGGCGACGGCCAGTACCAGGATCGGCACCCACCACAGACGACTCATCCAGCCGGCAACGTCCCAGCGGCTCGTGACGCGATCAAATGCGGACAATGCCGCCACCTTTTCATCTTGCTCCACCACAGACCGTCGCACCTCGATTCCCCTACCATTGCCTTTTCCGGCCGGCTAAAAAGCCCTGCGCCTGAATGACCGCCACTCTAGGACAAAAACCCTTTATTCGCTGCTGGAATCGGACAAATCGGCGATTTGTGTAGGCCTTCACCGAAGCATTTGTCAGATCACGCTATTATTGCGTCCTTCAAAGGACTCAGGATCAAGGACACGTCATGCGCATCGGTTTTCTGTCACCACTGGCCCTGGCATTGCTCGCCGGCCTTTCCTTCCAGGCCCAGGCCAGCGGCGATGACTCGTGTTACCCCGACTGGCGGGTCTCACGCGACAGCCTTGAAGGCTGCAGCAACCTGCCCTTCCTGAGCCCGGGCAATGACAGCCGGGTCAACCTGCGCCTGTTGCTGGCGGATAAACAGGTGGCACCGCTGACGCCCAACGCACTGGGCGAGACGGACCTGGAAGAAGGCTTCGGCCCGGTGCCGTTCCCGGTGTACCGCCTGACCCCGGTAGCCGACGCCGCCAGCGAAAAAACCGACGAGGCACCCGCACCCAGCAAACTCGACGAGTTGCTTGCGCCACTGGGCATTCAGCGTGAAGGCGACAAAGCGGCGGGTGACGCCTTCCTGAGCGGCGAAGGCAGCCGCTGCCGCAGCAATGATGAAAGCAGCGCCACGGCGTTTATCAGCCAAGTGGTTAAAGCCGACGTGCCCGAAGCGGAGCGCCAGCTGCTGGCCAAGGGGCGTGTACAGATGCTCGGCGCCTGCACCTGGGACGGCGCAAGCCTGGGCGACCCGGAGCAGATCCAGTCCACCGCAGGCCGCGAGCTGCGCACTTACCTGCAAGCCGCCGGTGACTTCTACAGTGGCCGTTTCGGCGATGCGCAGCGCGGTTTTGTCGCCGCCGCCGCCGGCAGCCTGCCGTGGGTCAAAGAAGCCGCGTTCTACATGATCGCCCGTACCGAGTTGAACCAGGCCCAGGAAAACGCCTTCGACGAATACGGCATGCCGCAACTGGAGCATGTGGATAAATCGGTGCTGGCGAATGCCGACACCAGCTTCAACCTGTACCTGAAAACCTATCCACAGGGCGACTACGCCGTCTCTGCCCAGGGCCTGCTGCGCCGGGTGCATTGGCTGGCGGGCGATACCGACAAATTGGCCAACGACCTGGCCGCGCAGTTGAGCGCCAAACAGCGCAATGTGTCGCTGGACGAGCTGGTGCAGGAGGCCGACAACAAGCTGCTGAGCGCCACCCAAAAACCTTCGGCCAACCCACTGATGCTGGCCGTCAACGACTTGATGTGGATGCGCGCCGGCAACCCGCCCCAGTTGAGCCGCGCCGCCCTGGACGCGCAAAAAAAGGTGTTTGCCCAGGAGCCTGCGCTGTACGACTACGTACAGGCGGCGTTTGCGCTGTACGTAGAACACCAGCCCGACAGCACCTTGAAACTGCTGCCTCAGGAGGTGCCCGCCAGCCTCGACTATTTCGCCTTCAGCCAGCAAACCCTGCGTGGCCTTGCCCTGGAAGCCAAGAAGGATTGGCAAGGCGCGCAAGCGCTGTGGCTGAAGCTGCTGCCCCTCGCCAAGCAACCCTTGCAGCGTGACCAGCTGGAACTGGCGCTGGCGATGAACTACGAGCGCAATGACCAATTGGCCAACGTGTTCGCCAGCGATTCGCCGATCAGCGCCAAGCAGGTGCGCTACATCTTGCTGCGCAACATCGCAGGCCAGGACCTGCTGCGCCAGCAGATCAGCCAGGCCAGCGACCCGGTCGAACGTGCCACCGCCCAGTTTGTGCTGCTGTACAAAGACCTGATGCGCGGCCAGTACGCCACCTTCGCCGACGACCTCAAGCAACTGCCGGCATCGGCGCCCGCCGACAAACTCGGCACCAGCCTGGGCTATGTCTATGGCGATGGCCGCTCGCTGCAGTTGTTCCAGTGGAACGGTGATAAAGCCGAATCCGGCTACGCCTGCCCGAGCATTGCGCAAGTCGCCAGCACCCTGCAGGCCGATGGGAAAAACCCCAAGGGCCTGAACTGCCTGGGTGAGTTCATCCTGCGCAACAACCTCGATGGCATGCCATTGGACCAAGTGCGCGCCGCCGGCAGCCTGGGCAGCTCCGCCTCGTTGTTCAAGGGCGAGACCTTCTCGCGCCTCGACGGTTATCGCCAGGTCATCGCCAACCCCAAGGCGCCGCACAACGACAAGGCCTACGCGCTGTTCCGTGCGATTAACTGCTATGCACGGGCCGGCTATAACGGTTGCGGCGGTGTAGATGTGGATAAATCCGTGCGTAAAGGCTGGTTCCGCCAGCTCAAAACCGGGTTCGCCGACACCGAGTGGGCGCAGTCGCTGAAGTACTACTGGTGAAGCACCTGTGGCTAGGCTTGCTGCTCCTGGCAAGCCCGGCCTTTGCCGGCGTTGACGCCCGCGACTACGACGCCTTCTGGCTGTGGAGCGGGGTCACGCCGCAGCCGGTGCTCAAACAGGCGAAAACCCTGTACATCCTCCAGGGCCAGATCAACTCCACCCGCCGCGCGCCGCAACGGGGTGTGCAGTTTATCGCCCAAGGCATCAGCGTACCGCGCATCACCCAAGGCGAGGTCTGGGTGGTGTACCGCGCCCACACCCTGCACTGGCCCGAACGGGTCTACACCCAACTGCTCGGCCAGGTGCAACGCTGGCGCGATGCGGGCAACCCGGTGGTCGGCATCCAGATCGATTTCGACGCCCGCACCCAGTACCTGCACGAATACACCGGCTTCCTGCGCGACCTGCGCCAACGCCTGCCCGTTGAGATGAAGTTGAGCATCACGGGGCTTATGGATTGGAGCAGCAACGCCGACCCAGCCGCCATCGCCCAGCTCAAAGGCGTGGTCGATGAAGTGGTGGTACAGACCTACCAGGGTCGCCACAGCATCCCGGATTACGCGGCGTATTTGCCACGGATGAACCGGCTGGGGCTGCCGTTCAAGGTGGGGCTGATTCAAGGCGGCGTGTGGGAAGAGCCGGGGTATTTGAAAGGGAGTGAATGGTTCAGGGGGTATGTGGTGTTTTTGCAGAACCGTTGACAGCATGGAGCCGGATACCCGGCTCCCGAACATCAGTGTTTACCAGTCATACGTCAAGCTGGACACCACCGTACGCCCTTCCCCGTAATAACAATCCAGGTCACTGGTGCACTGCGACACGTAGGTTTTGTTGGTGAGGTTCTGCACGTTCATTGCCAGTTTCACGCCTTTGAGTTTCAGCGGCGAGGCGCCCAGGTCGTAGCTCAGGCTGGCGTCGTAGACGCTGTAGGACGGCACGCTGAAGGCGCCTTCGTAATAGTCACCCAGGCTTTGGCGAGCATAGCGCACGCCCAGGCCTGCGCCGAGGCCGGCCAGCGGCGTGTCGCCGAGCACGGTGTAGTTGACCCACATCGAGGCGGTGAGCGGTGAAATGCCTGCGGGGTGGCGACCTTGGCGGCCGTCGTTGTCCTTGGTGTATTTGATGTCGTTGCGCGAGGCCGAAGCGACGATGTCCCACGCATCGCTGAGAACCGCCTTGGCTTCCAGTTCAACCCCCCGTGAGCGCATGGCGCCGCTTTGGGTGCTGAAGGTGGTGTCCACCGGGTTGGTGGTCAGCACGTTTTTCTGGTCCAGCTGGTAGACGGAAGCCTGTACGAAACTTTTCTGGCCGGGCGGCTGGTACTTCACGCCGGCTTCATATTGTTTGCCGGTGGAAGGTTCGAACGGCTTGCGGTTGGCATCGGTGCCCGCCAGCGGCAAGAAGGATTCCGAGTAGCTGACAAAGGGCGACACACCGTTATCGAACAGGTACACCAGGCCCGCACGGCCAGTGAACGCCTGGTCCTTGCTGGCAAAGCGGGTGTTCTGCAACGGTTCTTTATTCACCACGCTGGCCCAGTCATAGCGCCCGCCCAGCACCAGCACCCATTTATCCAGTTTGATCTGGTCCTGCGCATACAGGCCGGTCTGGGTGATGGTGCGGTCCCAACGGTAGGGTTGACCGAAATTCAGGCGCTGGCCGTAGACCGGTTTGAACAGGTCGATGATCGGCGGGTTGCGGTCATATTGCCCGTGAAACAGTGAATTGGAGTGGTAGTAATCCAGACCAAGGATAACGGTGTGGGACAGCGCGCCCGTGTCGAATTCAGCCTGGGCAATGCTGTCCACTCCGAACACTTTGTTGTTCTGCGCCCAGTCCACGCCGAAGCGTTGCAGGTAGCGTTGGTCTTGCACGCCGGTGGCCGGGTTGGGAACAAAACGGTAGCCGTGCAACGGCGCGGTGTAGCGGTCATCGACCTCGGCATAGCGCGCGTTTTGCTTGAGTGTCCAGGTGTCGTTGAGGCGGTGGGAAACCTCGTAGCCCAGCACATACTGCTCGCGGTTGTACTGGTTGACGCCTGGCTCGCCGAGGAACAGGTCGCGCTTGATCTTGCCGTTGGGGTTGGCCCACAACGTGCCGGACGCCGGCAGGCCTTGGGCTTCGGGCACGCCTTTGTCTTTTTGGTACTGGGCGAACAGCGTCAGGCTGGTGTCGTCGTTGGGGCGCCAGGTGAGGCTGGGGGCGATGAACTGGCGTTTGTTTTCGACATAGTTGATTTCGTCCTGGCCGTCATTGGCCAAGCCGGTCAGGCGGTAGAGAAACTGGCCCTGTTCATCCAGCGGGCCACTCAGGTCGATGGCCGCACTTTTGTGTTCATACGTACCGGCTTCCAGCACCACTTGATGAATCGGCGTTTCGCTGGGGCGCTTACTGACCATATTGACGATGCCGCCCGGCTGGTTCTGGCCATACAGCACCGAGGCCGGCCCTTTGAGCACTTCGATGCGCTCCACGCCATAGGGCTCGATCTGCAATGCACCACCGGTGCTACCGCCGCCGTAGGGCAGGTGCAAACCGTCGAGGTACAACGGCGTGGGCGAGAAGCCCCGTGAGGTCGGCTCGTCGAACAACTTGACCCGGTCAGCAAAGCCACCCACGCTCATGCCCGGCGTGTAGAGCAAGGCCTGGGTGACGCTTTGCGCGCCGCGCGCCTTGATTTCGGCAGCGGAAATAACGTTGATCGTCTGCGGGATTTCCACCAACGCCGAATCGGTCTTGCTGCCGGACGCACTGCGCGTAGCGACGATGCCGTCCACCGGCCCCCAAGCACTTTCCTGCACTTGCTGGCCGCTGATCTGCGTGGCGCCTAGCTGCAACGGCCCGCCTTGGGCCATCGCCTGCAACGACCAGCCGCCCTGGGATTGCACCGCAACCAAACCGCTGCCCGCCAGCAGGCGCTCCAACCCGGAACCGACCGCATAACGGCCTTGCAGCCCCGCACTGCGCTTGCCTTCGGTGAGCGTTGCGTCGACCGACAGCAGAATTCCCGACGCACTGGCGAAGCGGTTCAACGCCTGGTCGAGGCTGCTCGCCGGGATATCGTAGGCGCGCAGCGCTTCGGTGCCTTGTTCGGCTTGAACCTGGCTCGGCAGCATCGGCACTGTCGCCAACAGGCTTACAAACAAGCCACGGCGCAGGGCGCGGGCCAAGGGTTGGATTGGGTGGTGCGGCATTGCTGGACTCCCCGTGAGAACGCTTCTTGATTGGCTTTCAAGAGGTATCCCGAACGGGCCGAGAAAACCGACAAGGCCTGAGCAAACTATTTTCAGACGCGTGACTTTATCGTCACCCAATAACGCGTCACTGCCTGCACTTGCACCGGCAGCGAACGTTCCAACGCCGCCAGGATTGCGTCGGTATCGTCAAGCGGAAACACACCGGTCAACAGCAAACCGGCCACCGCCTGGTCGCAGCGCAACAAGCCCGGACGGTAACGGCTCAACTGCGCCACGAACTCACCCAGCGGTTGGCGTTCGGCGATCAGGCGATGTTCGGTCCAACTGCTGGCGTTCAGGCTCACCGCAGGCAGCGCCGAGCTTTGGCGAGCGTTAAACCACAGGCTGTCACCGGCACTTATTTGCACCGCTGTGCCGTGCAATGGGGTGACACGCACGCGGCCTTCATACAGGTCGACACGGCTGCCATCCGCCAGCTCGCGTACGGCAAACCGGGTGCCCAGCGCTTGCACATCGCCCGCCGGCGTTTCAACGATCAAGGGTCGCACCGGGTCGTGGCCGCTGGTCAGCAGGATCTCGCCACGGATCAGGCGGATACGCCGCTCGCTGGCGCTGAAACGCAGGTCCACGGCGCTGTTGCTGTTGAGGTCCAACTGCGTGCCGTCGCTTAAGGTCACGTGGCGAATCTCGCCCGTGGTGGTGCGGTACTCAGCAAAAGCGGCCTGCCAGGGTTCGCTGCGTTGCACCAGGTAACCACTGCCGCCGGCCACCAGCAGCACGCCGAGCAGCTTGAGCGCGGCGCGGCGCTGGGTGTCGGGTGTATCGCGCAACACGGCGCGAGCACTGTCGGCCGGCACGCCGCCAAGGGTTTTTTGCAAGTGCTGCAAACGTTGCCAGGCGCGGCGATGTTCCGGGTCGGCCGCCTGCCACCTGGCGAATGCCTGATGCTGTTCGCCGTGCAACTGGCCGCTCCATTGCAGCATGAGCCACTCACTGGCTTGTTCGACAATGGCCGGGGCGATGGGCGCATCGTGCCTCATTCTTCGTAAACCACTTGGTAGCACGCGACGATGGCGCGGGTCATGTACTTCTGCACCGAGCTGACGGTAACGCCCAGGCGTTCGGCGATCTGCGCGTAGCTCAGGCCTTCGAACTGCGACAGCAGGAACGCTCGGCGCACGTTATCGGGCATGCGGTCGAGCATCGCATCGATCTGCATCAGGGTCTCTAGGATCAGCGCGCGGGTTTCCAGCGACGGCGATTCAGGCTCCGGCAGGTGCGCGATGCTTTCCAAGTAGGCGCGCTCGATACGCAGGCGCCGCCATTGGTCGATCACCAAGTTGCGCGCAATCTGCGCCAAATAGCTGCGGCTTTCCTTGTCACCGGGGAAACGCCCCGACACCAACAGGCGCAGGAACGTGTCCTGGGCGATGTCGGCGGCATGCTCGCGGTCGCCCAGACGCTTGCGCAGCCAGCCTTGCAGCCAGCCGTGATGGTCGCGGTACAGGAGGTGAAGATGTTGCTGGCCGTCAGTCGCGATGCTCATGAAAAGCTCAGAGTGTTATTGAGAGCAATTATCATTACATCTTATTTCGCGACTGACAAAACTCTTTATTGCTCAGCGCTCGGCGGTCTGCAACGGATACACCGACTCCCAGCCACCGCCCAACGCCTTGTACAGCCCCACCATCGCCAGCGACACGCCGGTGGAGCTTTCTACCCACTGCTCCTGCGTGGCCAGCAGCGCGCTTTGCACGGTGAGCACGTTGACGAAGTCCACCACGCCTTCGACGTACTGCTGTTGTGCGGTGCTCAACGCGATCTGGTTCTGGCGCACCGCTTCGGCGAGGCTGTCGCGGCGCAGTTGGCTGGCGTTGTAGCGGGTCAGTTGGTCATCAATCTCATGCCAGGCACGCAGTACGGTTTGCTGGTACGCCAGCGCCGCTTCCTGTTGCTGGGCTTCACGCAAATTCAACATGCCTTGCAGGCGCCCGCCATTGAACAACGGCAGGCTGAACTGCGGGCCGAAGGCAAACGCGCGCGAGCCCCAGGAGCCGAAATCCGAGAGTTGCAGGGCCTGGGAACCGAGGCTGCCGGACAAGGTGATACGCGGGTAAAAATCACCTTTGGCCACGCCAATACTGGCGGTGGCCGCATGCAGGCGCGCTTCGGCCTGGCGAATATCGGGCCGGCGTTCGGCCAGTTCCGACGGCAGGCCGATGGCGACCTGGCGCGGGGTTTGCGGCACGGCGGCGTCCTTGGACAATTGCGCATGCAGCGCTTGCGGCGGCTCGCCCATCAACAGGCTCAGAGCATTGATCAGTTGGTCCTGACGCTGCTGCAAGTCCGGCAAACGCGCTTCGATGGCGGCAACCTGGGCGGCGGCTTCAGCCACGTCCAGGTCGGTGGCCACGCCGTCGGCCAGGCGCAGTTGCGAGAGCTTGAGGCTGTGGCGGGCGACGTCGAGGTTTTGCTCGGTGACGGCGCGGGTGTTCTGCACACCGCGCAGTTGGATGTAGTCCTGGGCGGTCTCGGCGAGGACTGACAGCAACACGGCGCGACGGTCATCTTCAGCGACTTGCAGGGTGGCGTCGGCGGCCTCGGTTTCGCGTTTGACGCGGCCCCAGAAGTCCAGCTCCCAGGCGGCGGAGAAGCCCATGTCCCACTGGTTGTAGGCCGAGTGACCATTGCGGTTGGACGGGTCGCTCAAACCTTTGCCGCTGTTGCGCTGGCGCAGATAATCACCGGTGGCGTTGACGTTGGGATAACGCTCGGCAGTGGTCACCTGACGCACCGCGCGGCTTTGTTGCAGGCGGCTGCTGGCCAGTTTCAGGTCGAGGTTATCGGTGAGCGCACGGCGTGTGAGGGCCGAGAGCTCTGCATCGTGGAACACGTCCCACCAACGCTCCTGCAAAGGGTCGCTCACCGCACGGCTCTGCGCCTGACGGCCCTGGGGTTCGCGCCACTGGGTGACTTGCGGGCCTTGAGGCCGCTGGAAATCCGGGCCGACCGTGCAGGCGCTCAGGCTGATAAGGCTCAAGGTGAGCCAGGCCAATTGTTTCATTGTTGGGCCACCTCACGCGACTGCGCGACAGCCTGAGTGTCGACACTGGCTTCTACCGACATACCCACGCGCAGGCGTTCAATATGGGGCTGGTTCGGCTCCAGGATGATCTTCACCGGAATGCGCTGTACCACCTTGGTGAAATTACCGGTGGCGTTGTCTGGCCGGACCGACGCAAAGGTCACGCCGGTGGCAGGCGCCAGGCTCTCCAGATGGCCCTTGAGCAATTCGCCGTCGAGGCTGTCGACGCTGAGTTCTACGGCTTGGCCGGCATGCATATGCGACAGTTGGGTCTCCTGGAAATTGGCCACCACATAGGCCTCGGCCAACGGCACGACCGCCAGGATCTTGCTGCCGGGCGTCACATAGGCGCCGACGCGCACGGCACGTTCACCGACCATGCCATCCACCGGCGCGACAATGCGTGTGTAGGACAGCTGGTAGCTGGCCATTTCCAACGCGGCCTGGGCGCGTTTGAGCCCACCGTCGGCAGCGTCACGCTGGGCGGTGAGGATTTCCACTTGCTTGCGTTCAGCCGCCAGCACGGCCGTGGCTTTGGCCAGGTTTGCGGTGGCCTGGTCGATACGCGTCTTGGCTTGCTGGGCGTTCTGCACGGTGCCTGCGCCCACGCCGGCGAGGTGGTTGTAGCGGTTCAGTTCGTGCTCGGCGAATGCCACTTCGGCACGGTCGGCCGCGACGGTGGCCTGAGCCTGGGCGATCACCGAGCTTTGGCGCTCCAGGGTTGCGGTGGCGTTCTTCAGTTGGGCCTGGGCGACCAAGGTGTCGGCGTCGGCAGCCTGGGCGGCAGCACGAAAATCGCGGTCGTCGATCAACGCCAACAATTGGCCAGCCTTGACGCGCTGGTTGTCTTCCACCAGCACTTCCTTGATGAAGCCGGCCACGCGCGGCGCCACCAGCGTGAAGTCGGCGGCGACGAAGGCGTCGTTGGTGGTCTGGCGCTTGCTGCCCAGCACGCCCGGCGCGACCAGATACACCAGTACGCCGACGGCAAACACAGCAATAACGGAGACGGCAATTTTGTCTTTGCGTTTCATGAGAAGTCCTTGAGGCTAGATGGGTGCGCGAGGCGGAAAGATCCGCGTGGGCATCCAGAAAATCAGCAGGATCAACGCCACCGCGACACCGGCCATGACGTAATAGAGGTCCGAAGAGGTCAGCACTACCGCCTGCTGGTGCAGGCGCTGCGCCAGGCCCGGCGCGTCGCCGTCGGCCAGGGGCGAGTTGCCCAGGTGATCCACGAGCATGGTCGAGTGGAAGTGCTCACGTTGGGTGGTCAGCGTGTCCAGCACGGCCGTGGCGATGACCGCCGCGAGGCCTTTGACGGTGTTGAACCAGGCCGAGGCAAACGGCCCGTCCATCGGCTGGATGCTGCCGGTAGAGAGCATCAGCAGCGGCAATACGGCCATGGGTTGGCCGAAAATCTGCAGCAGGTACCAGCCATAAAAATCGTCGCGTATCCACGCCGAGGTGAGGTGCGAACTGCCGATGCAGCACAGCACCAGCATGCTCAAACCCATCCCCAGCACCCAGCGGCAGTCGACCCAACGCAGGTTGCACAGCGCCGCCACCAGCGGCAGCGCAATCAATTGCGGCAACGCCATCAACAGCATTACCGGCGCGGTTTGCAGTGGCCGGTAACCCTGCACCTGGGCGAGAAAGCTCGAGGGGATGATGATCACCGAGGTCAGCACCATCAGCACGCCCGCCAGTACGATCAGGGCGAACGCCAGGTTGCGCAGGCCGAGCATCTGCAACTTGAAAAACGGCACAGGCTGCGACCATTCATTGAGCATGAACAGCACCAGCAACACGCCACCGCCGATCAGCAAAAAGGTGATCAGGCCCGACTCGAACCAGTCCAGGCGATTGCCCTGCAACAGGCCGATCACCAGCATGCAGATCGCCGGAAAACCCAGCAGCAGGCCGCGCCAGTTAAACTGCTTGAAGCGCTCCAGGCGCAGCGGGTCTTGCGGCAAGCCGTAAGCCACCGCGACCATCGCCAGCAGGCACGGCCCGACGATTTGCCAAAACGCCCATTGCCAGCCGACGTATTCGGTCCACAACGCCGCCAGCGGCGTGCCCAGGCTCGGGCCGAACGTGGCGGTGAGCGCATAACCAGCCAGGCCGTAGAGCTTGACGTTGGCCGGCAGGAAACGCAGCGCCACGGTCATCAGCATGGGCGGCAGCGCACCGCCGGCCAGGCCTTGCACGGTGCGCAGCACCAACAGGCTTTCGTAGTTCGGCGCAAACGGGCACAGGATGCCCAGCAGGGTGAACAGCCCGATAGCGCACAGGGTGAAGCGACGCAGGGAAAAGGTCACCGAACACCACGGTGCAAAGGCCATGGCTGCCACGGAGGTGGCCGTGTAGGCCGCAACCAGCCAGGTGCCTTCGTCAAAGCCGATGAACAGCGCACCGCGAATATCGGCGAGGGCTACCTTGGTGACCATCTCATTGAGACCAGAGACCAGCACCGCCAGCAGCACGCCGACCAGGCCGATGATGATGCGCGGGCCGAACACAGGTGGGCTCAGGGCAGTAGGTTTGGCTGCAGCCTGGAGAGCGGGGGCAGCGAGGGATGTCATGAACGCGCAACTCGGGATTAGAAATACCCGAGCAGTTTAAGGGGGCGCATACATGACAAAAAAGTTACTTATTGGAAGCTTATAAGTGCGCCAGACGCAATCGCTGGGATGACTTAGATCTAATGTGGGAGCTGGCTTGCCTGCGATGGCGGTCTGACTGTTTGGGATTCATTGCCTGACCCACCGCAATCGCAGGCAAGCCAGCTCCCACATTGATCGAGTGCATCTCAGCTGGGCTGGGCTTCGAGCCAGGTGGCATGGCAGCTCTCGCGCATGGTCTCGCGCAGCCATTTGTGGGCCGGGTCTTTGTCGAAGCGTGGGTGCCAGGATTGGGCCAATACCAAGGTTGGCAAGGAGATAGGCAACGGGAAGGCGCGCAATGGCAGGTTCAGGCGGTTGGCGCTCAGCAACGCTTCCTTTGGCACCGGCAGCAGTAGATCGGAATCGGGCAGCATGAACATCGCGCCGTGAAAGCCCGGGGCGATCATGGCCACGCGGCGCTCCAGGCCTTGGGCGTTCAGCGCAGTATCAATCGGCCCGCGGGCGATGCCGCGTCGCGAAATGCTGATATGGGAATAACTGGCAAACCGTGCGGCGGTGATTTCTTCGTCGAACAGCGGATGATCTTGCCGCGCCAAACCGACGAAGGTGGTGGAAAACAAATTCTGTACCTTCACCTCCGGGCTGGCCGGCAACGTATTGCTCACGCGCAGGTCCAGGCGCCCTTCGCGCAGCGCGTCGTCGTCGGTATCCCCTTCGGGCACAAAGCACAGCTCGCACAGCGGTGCCATGCGCTCCATGGTGTCGAACAGCCGACCTCCGTACACGCCGACAAAAAAGTCGTTGGCCCTTACGCTGAAGCGGCGGCGCAAGGTGCTGAGGTCTACCTGGTCCGCCGAACGAAACAACAACGCCGCCTGTTCCACCACGTTGCGCACCTGGCCTTGCAGCTGCAAAGCCTTGGGCGTCGGCACCAGGCCGCGACCGGCACGCACCAGGATCGGGTCGCCCACCGCCTCGCGAATTCGTGTGAGCGTGCGGCTCATGGCCGCCGGGCTAAGGTTCATCCGCCGCGCCGCGCCGACCACACTGCCCTCGTCGAGCAAAGCGTCGAGGGCGACCAGCAGGTTCATGTCCGGTAGTTGCATGCCAAGCACTCGTGATCAGTGGGGAGTGAATTGCACGCAATCCTAGCAGGCTTTACAGGTAGAGCTTGGTGCCGCGTGGCAGGAAGTCGGCGAAAGCGGCTTTGGGATTGGCCTGGCACTTGCGCACGATTTCCGGCAGGGCTTTCTCAAAGTCGTCCGCCTTGGACAGCCCCTCGTAGTAGTCCTTTTTGCCGCTCAATGCCGGGAACATCACCGCGACTCGGGTGATGGCAAAGCTCTTCATGTCGATCAGAGGACGGTTGGGATGCTCACGCTGGAACTGGCTGACTTCTTCGTTCAAGGCGCTGCAGGATTGATAGGTGGTTTGAGTAAAGCTCAGCTGGACGCTTTCTTTGCTGGACTGTGTAGGCGTGAAGACCATGTCGTTTTGCGCCACGACATGGGCGGGTTGGTCTGCGCTCACCTCCCAGGGTTTAAAGCGCCACAGCGTGGCTGCGGCTACGGCGGCTTCGCCAAAAGCCGGCTTAGTAGCACTGAGCGCTTTGACATCACTGACCGAGCCGTCGTTATGGATATTCAAACTGATGCGCGCGTGTCCCTGGATGCCAATCAGGTTGGATGGGTAGGTCGGCTTGGGCATCGACACCGCTTGCGGGGTGAACTGAGCAAAAGCCGACGCCGACAAAAACAAAGCCGCCACCAAGACAAAAAACCGCATCGCCGTAAATCCTTCTACCGGGAATGCCTGACGCCAGGGCGACGTCAGGTTCGGCCAGCATTATCGGGCTCACACCCGACAAAGAGCAATCATTCCTATTTAACGCTGCATGCCCCAACGCTTTACGGTGAGCCGTTCGAAGGTATCAAACACCAGGTTTTCCACCAGCAGGCCGATGAGGATCACCACGGCCAAACCGGCGAAGACCTTATCGGTGTACAGCTCGTTGCGGTTCTGGAAAATATACCAACCCAGCCCGCCTTTACCGCTGGTGGCGCCGAACACCAGTTCAGCGGCGATCAAAGTGCGCCAGGCAAAGGCCCAGCCGATTTTAAGGCCCGCGAGGATCGACGGCAGCGCTGCCGGAATCAGGATGAACAACACAAAACGCATGCCCTTGAGGCCGTAGTTGCGACCGGCCATGCGCAGGGTTTCGGACACGCCGAGAAACCCCGAATAGGTGTTCAGCGCCAACGCCCACAGCACCGAATGCACCAGCACGAAGATCAGGCTGTTCTGCCCCAGGCCAAACCACAGCAGCGCCAGCGGCAGCAGGGCAATCGCCGGCAGCGGGTTGAACATTGAGGTCAGGGTGCTGAGCAGGTCGCGGCCCAGTTGGGTCGAGACCGCCAGCGTGGTGAGGGCAAACGCCAACACGATGCCGATCAGGTAGCCCTTGATCAGCACCGCCAGTGAGATCCAGACCTTGCTCAACAGCTCACCGCTGAGCAGGCCGTCGAACAGTGCCTGCGAGGTCTGCAAAAAGCTCGGCAACAGCAGGTCGTTGTTCTGGTAGCGGGCGACCGCCTCCCAGAGAATCGCAAGCACGATCAGGATCAAGCCCTTGCGCAGCCAGCCTTGCTGCCACAGGCGTTGGCGCAGGGGCAGTTCGCGCTCGACAGGGACGCTGAGCAGTGGTTCGAGGGTGACTTCAAATTCCTGGCGCATGGTTCGGCCCCTTAGTAAGCAATGCGGATATCGGCGAAACCCAACTCACGTTCGGCCTCGGGCGCTTCATCGAACAGCAGGCGATGAATACGCCGCGCCGACGCCTGGAATTCCACACCGCCGAGGCTGTGCAGGTCGTATTGATGGCTGTGGATTTCTGCCCGCACGCGCCCGGGATGCGGCGACAACAACAGGATGCGGTTGCCCACCACCAGCGCCTCTTCGATGGAATGGGTGACGAACAACAGGGTGAAGCGCACCTCTTCCCACAACAGCAGCAATTCTTCCTGCATCTTGCGCCGGGTCAGGGCATCGAGGGCGGCGAACGGTTCGTCCATCAGCAGGATTTTCGGTTGCATGGCCAGCGCGCGGGCGATGGCCACCCGGGCTTTCATGCCGCCGGACAGGGTGTGCGGGTAGGCGTCGGCAAAGGCACTGAGGCCGACTTTTTCCAGGTAGTGCAGCGCGCGCTCTTCGGCTTCGCGACGCTTGAGGGTCTTGGAGGCCAACAGCGGGAACATCACGTTCTGTTTGACGGTTTTCCACGGTGGCAGTTGGTCGAATTCCTGGAACACCACAATGCGATCCGGCCCGGGTTCGTCGACTTTTTGCCCCAACAGGCGAATCTCGCCTTCGCAAGGTTTGATAAACCCGGCGATGGACTTGAGCAAGGTGGATTTGCCGCACCCCGAAGGGCCAAGCAGCACGTAACGGTCGGCCGGGTCGATTTCGAAACTGACCTGGTGCGTGGCCCGCACCACACGCTCGGGCGTGCGGTATTCGAGGCTGACGTTGTCCACCGCCAATAGCGGTTTGGCGGTACTCAGGGTGCTGGCCGCGTGGCCTTGCAGGGGCGCGTTCATGTCAACTCTCTTGCCGGGAATCAGAAAGGCGCATCGCCCTGGATGGTGGTGCGAAACAGTTTGCGGCGCAGATGGCTCGGGCAACCGGCAGCCAGGTGGATCAACGAGCGGTTGTCCCAGAACACCATGTCGTGGGGCTGCCACTGGTGGCGGTAGATGTTCTGCGGCAGCACGCTGTGGGCGTAGAGCTGGGCCAGCAGATCGCGGCTTTCGTCTTCCGGCAGGCCGACGATACGGGTGGTGAAACCTTCGCTGACGAACAGGGCTTTACGGCCGTTTTCCGGGTGGGTGCGCACAATCGGGTGGACAACTTCCGCCACCTGAGCCAGCTGCTCGGGCGTGAGGGTTGGGCGCCAATTGCCTTCGAATTTGGTTTCGCTATAGCGCGCGGTGTAGGAGTGCGCGGCGCTGCGGCCTTCCACGGCTTTGCGCAGGTGCTCGGGCAGTTGGTCCCAGGCTTTGTGCATGTCGGCGAACAGGGTGTCGCCGCCTTCGGAGGGCAGTTCCTGGGCGTGCAGCATCGAACCCAGGCTGGGCAGCTCTTTATAGGAGAGGTCTGAGTGCCAGAACTTGCCCGCGTCACCCAGGCCGATGGATTGGCCGTTCTCGATGATGTTGGAGACGATCAGGATTTCCGGGTGGTTGGCCAGCAGGAACTGTTTGAGCACATGGATCTGCAGCACACCAAAACGGCGGCTGAAGGCGATCTGTTGTTCGGGGGTAATGCGTTGGTCGCGAAACACCACGACGTGGTGATCCAGGTGCGCGCGGTGGATGCGCGCGAAGTCCGTGTCGTTGACCGGGCGGGACAAGTCCAGGCCGATGACCTCGGCGCCGACGCTGCCGGGCAATGGGCGAATCTCGAAGGATTGAGCGGTTGGGGTCGCTGTTGGAACAGTAGAGGTGGCGGACATGAGGGCACTCCCGGTCGGACAGGGGAGTGAATTTATAGGCATAAGAATGGAAGCTTAAATACCGTTAGTGAATATCGATATGCTTTAGGGTTGGGATCTGCGGTGAATTGGATGACGCTATCGCAGGCAAGCCAGCTCCCACATTTTGATATGTGAACACATTCAAAGGTGGGAGCTGGCTTGCCTGCGATGAGGCCACAACAGGCGCCGAAGGTTAGCGCTCGTGCAACGCCTCGGCGCGCGCCTTGATGATCGGCTTGAGCAGGTAGCTGAGGATGCTTTTCTTGCCGGTGATGATGTCCACCGACGCCACCATGCCCGGGATGATCAGCAACGGCTTCTCATCGGTGCCCAGGTGGCTGCGGTCGGTGCGCAGGGTGATCATGTAGTAGGTAGTTTTCTTGTCTTCATCGGTGATGGTGTCGGCACCGATGCGCTCAAGCTTGGCCTTGAGGCCGCCGTAGATGGTGTAGTCATAGGCGGTGAACTTGACGATCGCTTCTTGCCCGGGATGCAGGAAGGCGATGTCTTGCGGGCGGATCTTGGCTTCCACCAGCAAGGTGTCATTGAGCGGCACGATTTCGACCATGTCGCTGCCCGGCTGGATCACGCCACCGACGGTGTTCACCAGCAGCTGCTTGACGATGCCGCGCACCGGCGAGGTGACCAAGGT
This sequence comes from Pseudomonas sp. KBS0710, assembly GCF_005938045.2. Classification (GTDB taxonomy): domain Bacteria; phylum Pseudomonadota; class Gammaproteobacteria; order Pseudomonadales; family Pseudomonadaceae; genus Aquipseudomonas. The sequence continues at coordinate 5,700,810 of NZ_VCCF02000001.1, forward strand.
ACGACTGACGCGGTCTTCGAGGGCACGGCCGGTGGACTCGGCCTTGTTCAGCTCGGTGCGGGCTTCGTTGAGCTGGGTCAGGGCTTCGCTGCGGAATTTGCCACGGGTTTCATCGATCTTGCGCTGCACTTCCTTGATCGCCGACTCGGCGCGCGGGATCGCCAGGGTGGTGGCGTCCAATTGACCACGGGTTTCCATCTCGGCGCGCTTGAGGCGCAGCACTTCCACCGGCGATACCGCGCCCTGGGCCACCAACGGCTCGGACATGTTGATTTCCTGGCGTTGCAGGGACAACTGGCTGCGGTACTGGCCTTGCTTGGAGCTGAATTCGCGCAGTTCCTGCTGGCGCTGTACCAGTTGCTCCTGCAAACCACCCACTTCGTCTTTTAATTGCTGACGGCGGCTTTCATACAGCGAGCGCTCGTTGGCGGCCTGGCTGGGCGCGGCTTTGAGCACGTCCTCCGGGATGTTCAGCGGGCGGTCATCCACCTGCGCACTCAGGCGCTCGACGCGCAGTTGCATGGCCAGGCGCAAGGCTTCGGTTTCGCCGGCATTGGAGACAAACCGGGTGTCGTCGAGGCGAATCAACGGCGCGCCGGCTTCGACTATCTGGCCTTCCTTCACATACAGCTCGGAAACGATACCGCCTTCCAGGTTCTGGATTTTTTGCAGCTTGGACGACGGAATCGCCTTGCCGTCGCCACGGGTAACTTCATCGATGCTGGAGAAACCGGCCCAGGTCACCAGGAAGACGAAGAACGCGATGATGGCCCAGATGGTCAGGCGGATAACGCGTGGCGCATCCTCGATCAGCGCTTTGTTGACTTCAGGCAGGGGTTGGCCCTGCAGCGAGTCGGTGCCTTTAAAGTAGCGGCCGACCGCGCTTTTGATGGAGTTAAGCAACACTGATCTGCCCCTTTTTCAACGCTTCCATAACCACGGCTTTCGGGCCGTCTGCGAGGATCTGCCCACGGTCGACCACCAACAGGCGGTCCACCAGCGAGAGCAGCGAGGCACGGTGCGTCACCAGCACCACGGTCTTGCTTTGCACCACGGCTTGCAGGCGTTGTTTCAAGCGTTCTTCACCGGTGTTGTCCATGGCGCTGGTGGGTTCGTCCAGCAGCAGGATGGGCGGGTTGAGCAGCAGCGCACGGGCCAGGGCGACGTTCTGACGCTGGCCGCCGGACAGGTTCTGCCCACGCTCGCCCACTTGCAGTTCATAACCTTGTGGGTGCAGGCGGGCGAATTCGTGAACGCCTGCAAGCTCAGCCGCTTGCAGGACCATTTCGTCTTCTACATAGCGCGCACCCGACACCAGATTGTCGCGCAGGGTGCCGGCCAGCAATTGAATGTCCTGAGCGACGTAACCGATGTTGTGGCGCAGCTCGCTGACGTCGATCTGGCGCACGTCCACACCGTCCACCAGCAAGGCGCCGGAGTCGGGCTGGTACAGGCCGACGATCAGCTTGGCCAGGGAGCTTTTGCCCGAGCCACTGCGGCCGATGATGCCGATTTTCTCGCCCGGCTTGATCACCAGGTTGATGTTTTTCAGCGCGGCGTTCTGCTGGTTCGGGTACGTGAAGTTCAGGCCACGGCACTCGATGGCGCCTTGCAGGGTGCGGCGGCTCATGGGGCGCTCTTCGAAATTGCGCTCCTGGGGCAGCTCCATCATCTGGTCCACCGAGGTCATGGTGACCTTGGCTTGCTGGTAGCGGGTCAGCAGGCCCGACAGCGAGGCCAGCGGGCTCAGGGCGCGGCCACTGAGCATGTAGCAGGCAATCAGGCCGCCCATGCTGAGGTTGCCGTCGATGATCTGGTACACGCCGAACACGATCATGATCACGCCGGCCAGTTGCTGGATGAGCAAGGTCATGTTCATCGACAGGCCCGACAGCAACTTCACGCGCAGCTCAAGGCGGCTGAGGGTGCCGATGGTCTGCTCCCAGCCGTACTGGCGCTCGCTCTCGGCGTTGTTGACCTTGACTGCATCGAGCCCGGCGAGGGTTTCAATCAGGCTGGATTGGCGCTCGGCGGCCAGGGCCATGGTCCGTTCCATGGTCGCCACCAGCGGTTTTTGCAGGGCATAACCGATGCCCAGGGCCAGCGGGAAGGCCAGCATCGGGATCCACACCAGGTGCCCGCCCAGGATGGCGATCACCAGGAAAATCAGCAGTGTGAACGGCAGGTCGATCAGGCTGGTGAGGGTCAAGGATGCGAGGAAATCACGCAGGCTCTGAAACTCATGGATGTTCTGCGCGAAGCTGCCAACCCGTGCCGGGCGGTACTTCATGGACATGCCCACAATGCGCTCGAACAGCGTGGCCGAGATGATCAGGTCGGTTTTTTTGCCGGCCAGGTCCAGGCACAAACTGCGCAGGCTTTTGAGTACCAAGTCGAACAGGTAGGCGCCGCAGATACCCACGGCCAGCACCCAGAGGGTCGCGGTGGCCTGGTTTGGCACGACACGGTCGTACACGTTCATCACAAACAGCGGCGCGGCCATGGCGATGATGTTGATCAGGAAGCTCGCGGCGATGGCATCGGTGTAGAGCCAGCGCGAACGTTTGAGCGTGTCGCGAAACCACGAGCGCGCCCGAGGAATCAGGGTGCCGTGGTTGACGTCGAATTTGTGCTGCGGCTGGGCGAAGAAGACTTTGCCGATGTAGTCGTCGGCCAGCAGCTCACGTTTGATCAGCACTTCACCGCCGTCGCTTTCGCTGAGCAGGATGCGTGCTTCGTCTTCGCCTTGCCAACCCACCAGCACGGTACTGCGGCCGTCCTTGAGCAACAGCAGCGCCGGCAGTGCAATCGTCGGGATCTGCTCCAGCTTGCGCTGCAATACCCGGCCTTGCAGCCCGGCGCGCGCGGCTGCACGCGGCAGCAACTCGGCACTCAGGCGCTGCGACGGCAACGGCAAACCGGTGGTGAGCATGGCCGCGCTGGCGGGCTTTTGATGCAGGGCACAGAGTGCCAACAACCCGTCGAGTAACGGGTCATCGTGCAGCGTGCGTGGATCATGACTGAGATGAACTCGACTGACTTCGGATTCCACGCGGTGCACTCTCGACTAACAGATGGGGCTATTGGGGTGGCTCAATTCATCCCAGGCAGTTGGACTTTAGGTTTCACGTCGTTCTGTACGACGGACGCCATCGGTGCGACTACGCCCTGGCTTTTGAGCAATTCGCCCATGGTCGCCTTGATTCGATATTGAGTAAATAACTGAATGTTCTTGATCTCTTCCAGACGACGGGAAGCGGTGAACAATTCGTTCTCGCTGTCGAGCAAGTCGAGCAGGGTTCGTTGGCCGAGGCTGAACTGCTGCTGGTAAGACGTGCGCACGCGAGTGCTGTGGTCGACGTATTGCTGGGCAACCGGCAACTGCGCGTTGGCGTTGTTCAAGGCGTTCCAGGCCAGGCCCAGTTCTTCATTGAGTTGGCGCAAGGCGTTGTTGCGGATATCCAGGGCTTGGCTGGCCTGGTACGACTTGGACTGCAGGTCGGCCTTGTTGCTGCCACCGGCAAACAGGTTGAAGCGCATGCGCACCATGGCTTCCCAGCCGTTGCTGTGGCCGGCATCGCCGCCGACGTTGTTGTCGGCATTAGTGCCCAGCTCTGCATCAAAGCGCGGGTAAAAGGTGGACTTGGCAGCTTCGTACTGACTTTCGGCGGCGGAAATATCCGACTCGGCCGAACGCAGGATCGGGCTGTTGTCGAGCATCTGGCGACGGGCTTCATTCAGGTCCGCCGGCAGCATGGCCATAAAAGGCGCTGGGCGCTCAAGCTGGTCGGGCATCTGGCCGACGGCGCTGAGGTAGTTGACCTGTGAGTCGGCCAGGTTGGTCTGCTCGGTGATCAGGTTGTTGCGGGCCTGGGCCAGACGCGCTTCGGCTTGGTCCTGGTCGGCACCGTTACCGACGCCGCGCTGGGTGCGCAGCTTGATCTGGTCGTAAATGCGTTCGTGGTTGCGCAGGTTTTCTTCAGCCAGGCGCACGAACTCACGGCGTGTCAGCACATCCAGGTACACCTGGGCGACAGTCAAACCGGTGCGTTCGGAAGTACCCAGCAAGGAGTAAGCGCGGGAATTGACGTTGGCTTGTTGGCGCCCGACTTCGCTGGAGGTGGCGAAACCGTCAAAAATCATCTGTTGCAGACGCAGGCTCGATTCGCCGCGGTTGTGGGTGTCCCACTGGTTGCCGTTCGGGCCGCTGGCGGCACGGGTGGTGGAGTTGTCGGTGCCTTCACGACCGTAACCGGCGTTCAGGTCAACGCGTGGCAAGTAACCACCTTGAGCGGCGCGCAATTGGTAATCGGCGGCGATACGGCTGTTCACACCGGCTTGGATTTCCGGGTGCACATCCAGCGCCTGCTGCATGGCCTGGGGCAATGTTTGGGCTTGTACGAAACTGGCGGCGAGTACGAACGGTATTGCCTTGAACAGGTGCAGACGCATTAAAAAATTCCCCAGGACTTCTTGTCTCAAATCACAGCGATTGGCCTCGCTGCGTCGGATAATGGCTACCGTAATGACCGTACGTCGGAAAGTTCAAAAAGCGGAACTGCTTCACACATGTAGGACGGTTCGCCGCATAAATATCAATGTGACATTACGGGGCCAATTGTTTAGGATGGCGACCAGAAGGTCAATAGTTTGGCATAAACTAGATAACGAATAAATCTAGCCAATAATTTGACGTCAGTAACTACTTAGACTACGCCCCCTCCTGTCTGGCCCTCACCCCCGCGAGCGGCCACATGGAATTCATCAGAAACGGATCGCCGGAGAAATCTTTAATGAGCAGTGTTGTTGCCATCGTCAAAAGCATTGTTGGTCAAGTTTTCGTTATTTCTCCGGAAGGGACGCGTCGTGTCCTTGTAGAAGGTGACCGCCTGTTCGCGGGCGACCAGATCGACACCGGCATGTCCGGTGCTGTGAGCCTTGAGCTGGCCGACGGCCGCACCCTGGATCTGGGCCGTGAAACCCAGTGGAGCGCCGACCTGCCGGACTCCAGCCTCGACCTGGCCGCGGCCGCCGAGAACGCAGCGCCGTCGGTTGCCGAACTGCAGCAAGCCATCGTCGCGGGCGCCGACCCGACCACCGACCTGGATGCTACCGCCGCCGGTGCGACGGCTGCCGGTAATGGCGCTGCGGGCGGGGGCCACAGCTTTGTCGTACTGGACGCGACGGCTGGCCGTGTCGACCCGACGATCGGCTTCCCGACCGGCCCACTGGGCCAGAGCACCTCGACAGCGACCCAACTCACGGGCGCCCAAGGCACAGGTGGCAATGGCAACCTGGTCTTGCAGACGTCGACCCTGACGCTGAGCGCAACGCCGACCATCACCGAAGCCGGTGGTGTGCTGACCTATACCGCTACCGTCACGCAGCCGCCGATCAATGACCTGAGCATCACCCTGTCCAATGGTGCCGTGATCACTATCACCGCCGGCCAACTGACCGGCACCGTCAACGTGCCGCTGGCACCGAATGACAGCCCGTACATCGACCCAAGCCAGATCAGCGTGAACGTCACCGGCACCACCGGCGGCAACAACCTGGTGCTGACGATTGACCCGAACCCGGCCGTTACGCAGATTACCGACACCATCGACACCACCACCGTCACCCTGACGGCGGGTAATACCGTGACCGAAGGCGGTCAGATTACTTACACCGCTACCCTGACCAACCCGGCGCAGACGCCGGTGACTGTCACCTTGAGCAATGGCTCGGTGATTACCATCAAGGCTGGGGAGTCGACGGGCACTGTTGTGGTCGATACCCCGGCTAACGACGTTTACAACAATGGTTCGACTGTCAGCACTACTATTACCGGCACTACCGGCGGCAACTTTGAGAATCTGGTACCGAGCACGACGCCTGCGGTTACCACGATCACCGATTCGATCGACACCACCACCGTCACGCTGACGGCGGGCAACACCGTGACCGAAGGCGGTCAGATCACTTACACCGCCACCCTGACCAACCCGGCGCAGACGCCGGTGACCGTCACCTTGAGCAATGGCTCGGTGATTACCATCAAGGCTGGGGAGTCGGTTGGCACTGTTGTAGTCGATACGCCGACTAACGACGTTTACAACAATGGCTCCACTGTCAGCACCACTATTACCGGTGCGACCGGCGGCAACTTTGAGAATCTGGTACCGAGCACTACGCCTGCGGTTACTACGATCACTGATTCGATCGACACCACCACCGTCACGCTGACGGCGGGCAACACCGTCACCGAAGGCGGTCAGATCACTTACACCGCCACCCTGACCAACCCGGCGCAGACGCCTGTGACCGTCACCTTGAGCAATGGCTCGGTGATTACCATCAAGGCTGGGGAGTCGACGGGTACTGTTGTGGTCGATACGCCGGCCAATGATGTTTACAACAATGGCTCCACTGTCAGCACCACTATTACCGGCGCAACCGGCGGCAACTTTGAAAATCTGGTACCGAGCACGACGCCTGCGGTTACCACGATCACTGATTCGATCGACACCACCACCGTCACGCTGACGGCGGGCAACACCGTCACCGAAGGCGGTCAGATCACTTACACCGCCACCCTGACCAACCCGGCGCAGACGCCGGTGACTGTCACCTTGAGCAATGGCTCGGTGATTACCATCAAGGCTGGGGAGTCGGTTGGCACCGTCGTCGTGGATACTCCGGCTAACGACGTTTACAACAATGGCTCCACTGTCAGCACCACTATTACCGGTGCGACCGGCGGCAACTTTGAGAATCTGGTACCGAGCACTACGCCTGCGGTTACTACGATCACTGATTCGATCGACACCACCACCGTCACGCTGACGGCGGGTAACACCGTGACCGAAGGCGGTCAGATTACCTACACCGCTACCTTGACCAACCCGGCGCAGACGCCGGTGACTGTCACCTTGAGCAATGGCTCGGTGATTACCATCAAGGCTGGGGAGTCGGTTGGCACCGTCGTCGTGGATACTCCGGCTAACGACGTTTACAACAATGGCTCCACTGTCAGCACCACTATTACCGGCGCAACCGGCGGCAACTTTGAAAATCTGGTACCAAACACGACGCCTGCGGTTACCACGATCACCGACTCGATCGACACCACCACCGTCACGCTGACGGCGGGCAACACCGTGACCGAAGGCGGTCAGATCACTTACACCGCCACCCTGACCAACCCGGCGCAAACCCCGGTGACTGTCACCTTGAGCAATGGCTCAGTGATCACCATCAAAGCGGGTGAGTCGACCGGCACCGTAGTGATCGACACCCCGGCGAACGACGTTTACAACAACGGTTCGACCGTCAGCACCACCATCACCGGTGCAACCGGCGGCAACTTTGAAAATCTGGTACCAAACACGACGCCTGCGGTTACCACGATCACCGATTCGATCGACACCACCACTGTTTCGCTGACGGCTACCAATACCGTGACCGAAGGCGGTCAGATTACCTACACCGCCACCCTGACCAATCCGGCGCAAACGCCAGTAACCGTCACCCTGAGCGATGGCTCGGTGATCACTATCAAAGCGGGCGAATCTGTCGGCAGCGTGGTGGTCGACACTGCGCCGAACGACGTCTACGTCAATGGCAGCACGGTGAGCACCACCATCACTGGCGCGACCGGCGGCAACTTCGAAAACCTGGTGCCGAACACTGCACCTGCGGTCACCACGATTACCGACTCAATTGATACCACGACGGTCACCTTGACGGCTCCGTCCGAGGCGAACGAAGGCGGTCAGATTACGTACACCGCTACGCTTTCCAATAAAGCGGGTTCTGATGTAACGCTGAAGTTGGACAACGGTTCGTCTATCACCATTAAAGCTGGTGACACCGTTGGCTCCGTGACTGTTGCGGCGCCAAGCGATGACGTGTTTATCGATAAGAGCACTCAGACGGTCAAGATCACCGATACCACTGGCGGCAACTTCGAGAAGCTGGAAGTGGCTGGTGATGGTGCAACTACGACCATCAACGACACCATCGACAAGGTCGATGTGGTTCTGACTGCCACCACCACAGTGGGCGAAGGCGGCAATATCGTTTACACCGCGTCTCTGGTCGACAAGTCGGGTAATGCGGTGACCAACATTACCAACCCGCTGACCGTGACCTTGGATAATGGCCAGACCATTACCATCGGTGTGAACCAGTCCAGCGGCAACGTCACCGTTGTAGCTCCAGATGACGTGTACAAGGGCGACCAGACTGTCACTACCGCTATCACTAATGTGACTGGCGGCGAGCATTTCGAGAATTTGGTTCCAGGTACAACGCCGGTCAGCACCACTGTCACCGACACTCCGGGTACTGATAACACCACTACTGTGACACTGACGGCTCCGTCTGCAGTGAACGAAGGCGGTCAGATTACGTACACCGCTACGCTTTCCAATAAAGCGGGTTCTGATGTAACGCTGAAGTTGGACAACGGTTCGTCTATCACCATTAAAGCCGGTGACACCGTTGGCTCCGTGACTGTTGCGGCGCCAAGTGATGACGTGTTTATCGATAAGAGCACTCAGACGGTCAAGATCACCGATACCACTGGCGGCAACTTCGAGAAGCTGGACGTGGCTGGTGATGGTGCAACTACGACTATCAACGACACCATCGACAAGGTCGATGTGGTTCTGACTGCCACCACCACAGTGGGCGAAGGCGGCAATATCGTTTACACCGCGTCTCTGGTCGACAAGTCGGGTAATGCGGTAACCAACATCACCAACCCGCTGACCGTGACCTTGGATAATGGCCAGACCATTACCATCGGTGTGAACCAGTCCAGCGGCAACGTCACCGTTGTAGCTCCAGATGACGTGTACAAGGGCGACCAGACTGTCACTACCGCTATCACTAATGTGACTGGCGGCGAGCATTTCGAGAATTTGGTTCCAGGTACAACGCCGGTCAGCACCACTGTCACCGACACTCCGGGTACTGATAACACCACTACTGTGACACTGACGGCTCCGTCTGCAGTGAACGAAGGTGGTCAAATCACCTACACCGCCACCTTGAGCAACAAGGCCGGCACTGACGTCACGCTGAAGTTGGATAACGGTTCATCTATCACCATTAAAGCTGGTGACACCGTTGGCTCCGTGACTGTTGCGGCGCCAAGTGATGACGTGTTTATCGATAAGAGCACTCAGACCGTCAAGATCACTGACACCACTGGCGGCAACTTCGAAAAACTGGAAGTGGCTGGCAACGGCGCAACCACCACCATTAACGACACCATCGACAAAGTGGATGTGGTCCTGACCGCAACCACCACAGTGGGCGAAGGCGGCAATATCGTTTACACCGCGTCTCTGGTCGACAAGTCGGGTAATGCGGTAACCAACATCACCAACCCGCTGACCGTGACCTTGGATAATGGCCAGACCATTACCATCGGTGTGAACCAGTCCAGCGGCAGCGTGACCGTTGTAGCCCCAGATGACGTGTACAAAGGCGATCAGACCGTCACTACCGCTATCACTAATGTGACTGGCGGCGCGCACTTCGAGAATTTGGTTCCAGGTACAACGCCGGTCAGCACCACTGTCACCGACACTCCGGGTACTGATAACACCACTACTGTGACACTGACGGCTCCGTCTGCAGTGAACGAAGGTGGTCAAATCACCTACACCGCCACCTTGAGCAACAAGGCCGGCACTGACGTCACGCTGAAGTTGGATAACGGTTCATCTATCACCATTAAAGCTGGTGACACCGTTGGCTCCGTGACTGTTGCGGCGCCAAGTGATGACGTGTTTATCGATAAGAGCACTCAGACCGTCAAGATCACTGACACCACTGGCGGCAACTTCGAAAAACTGGAAGTGGCTGGCAACGGCGCAACCACCACCATTAACGACACCATCGACAAAGTGGATGTGGTCCTGACCGCAACCACCACAGTGGGCGAAGGCGGCAACATCGTTTACACCGCCAGCCTTGTGGATAAAAACGGCGCGGCAGTGACTAACATCACCAGTCCGCTGACCGTGACTTTGGACAATGGCCAGACAATCACCATCGGCGTTAATCAGTCGAACGGCAGCGTGACCGTTGTAGCCCCAGATGACGTGTACAAGGGCGACCAGACCGTCACCACCGCTATTACTAATGTGACTGGCGGCGAGCACTTCGAGAATTTGGTTCCAGGTACGACGCCGGTTAGCACTACCGTCACCGATACTCCGGGTACCGATAACACCACCACCGTGACACTGACAGCTCCGTCTGCAGTGAACGAAGGTGGTCAGATCACCTACACCGCCACCTTGAGCAACAAGGCCGGCACTGACGTCACGCTGAAGTTGGATAACGGTTCATCTATCACCATTAAAGCTGGTGAAACCGTCGGCTCCGTGACTGTTGCGGCGCCTGGCGATGACGTGTTTATCGACAAGAGCACCCAAACGGTCAAGATTACTGACACCACTGGCGGCAACTTCGAGAAGCTGGAAGTGGCTGGTGATGGTGCAACCACCACCATTAACGACACCATCGACAAAGTGGATGTGGTGCTGACCGCAACGACCACAGTGGGCGAAGGCGGCAACATCGTTTACACCGCCAGCCTTGTGGATAAAAACGGTGCGGCAGTGACTAACATCACCAGTCCGCTGACCGTGACTTTGGACAATGGCCAGACAATCACCATCGGCGTTAATCAGTCGAACGGCAGCGTGACCGTTGTAGCCCCAGATGACGTGTACAAGGGCGACCAGACCGTCACTACCGCTATCACTAACGTGACCGGCGGTGAGCACTTCGAAAACTTGGTTCCAGGTACTACGCCGGTCAGCACTACGGTCACCGACACTCCGGGTACTGATAACACCACTACTGTGACACTGACGGCTCCGTCTGCAGTGAACGAAGGTGGTCAAATTACGTACACCGCCACCTTGAGCAACAAGGCCGGTACTGACGTCACGCTGAAGTTGGATAACGGTTCGAGCATCACCATCAAAGCTGGTGACACCGTTGGCTCTGTGACTGTTGCGGCGCCTGGCGATGACGTGTTCATCGATAAGAGCACTCAGACCGTCAAGATCACCGACACCACTGGCGGCAACTTCGAAAAACTGGAAGTCGCTGGCGATGGTGCAACTACGATAATCAACGACACCATCGACAAGGTCGATGTGGTTCTGACCGCCACCACCACAGTGGGCGAAGGCGGCAACATCGTTTACACCGCCAGCCTTGTGGATAAAAACGGCGCGGCAGTGACCAACATCACCAACCCGCTGACCGTGACCTTGGATAATGGCCAGACCATTACCATCGGTGTGAACCAATCAAACGGCAGCGTCACCGTTGTAGCTCCAGATGACGTGTACAAAGGCGACCAAACCGTCACTACCGCTATCACTAACGTGACCGGCGGTGAGCACTTCGAGAATTTGGTGCCAGGCACTACGCCTGTTAGCACCACCGTCACGGATACTCCGGGTACTGACAACACAACTACTGTCACGCTGACCGCGCCAAGTGCCGTCAACGAAGGTGGTCAAATCACCTACACCGCCACCTTGAGCAACAAGGCCGGTACTGACGTCACGCTGAAGTTGGATAACGGTTCATCTATCACCATTAAAGCTGGTGAAACCGTCGGCTCCGTGACGGTTGCAGCGCCTGGCGATGACGTGTTCATCGATAAGAGCACCCAAACGGTCAAGATGACTGACACCACTGGCGGTAACTTCGAAAAACTGGAAGTTGCAGGCAACGGCGCGACCACCACCATCAACGACACCATCGACAAAGTAGATGTGGTCCTGACCGCAACCACCACCGTTGGTGAAGGTGGCAACATCGTCTACACCGCGTCGCTGGTCGACAAGTCGGGTAATGCGGTGACCAACATTACCAACCCGCTGACCGTGACCTTGGATAATGGCCAGACCATTACCATCGGTGTGAACCAGTCCAGCGGCAACGTCACCGTTGTAGCTCCAGATGACGTGTACAAGGGCGACCAGACCGTCACTACCGCTATTACTAATGTGACTGGCGGTGAGCACTTCGAGAATCTGGTGCCTGGTACTACACCTGTCAGCACCACCGTAACTGACACTCCGGGGACCGATAACACCACCACCGTGACACTGACGGCTCCGTCTGCAGTGAACGAAGGTGGTCAAATTACGTACACCGCCACCTTGAGCAACAAGGCCGGTACTGACGTAACCCTGAAACTCGATAACGGTTCGAGCATCACCATCAAGGCTGGCGACACCGTCGGCTCTGTGACTGTTGCAGCCCCAAGCGATGACGTGTTCATCGACAAGAGCACTCAGACGGTCAAGATTACTGACACCACTGGCGGCAACTTCGAAAAACTGGAAGTGGCTGGCAACGGCGCAACCACCACCATTAACGACACCATCGACAAAGTGGATGTGGTTCTTACCGCGACCACCACAGTGGGTGAAGGTGGCAACATCGTCTACACCGCGTCGCTGGTCGACAAGTCGGGTAATGCGGTGACCAACATTACCAACCCGCTGACCGTGACCTTGGATAATGGCCAGACCATTACCATCGGTGTGAACCAGTCCAGCGGCAACGTCACCGTTGTAGCTCCAGATGACGTGTACAAGGGCGACCAGACCGTCACTACCGCTATTACTAATGTGACTGGCGGCGAGCACTTCGAGAATTTGGTACCAGGTACGACGCCGGTTAGCACCACCGTCACGGATACTCCGGGTACTGACAACACAACTACTGTCACGCTGACCGCGCCAAGCGCCGTCAACGAAGGTGGTCAAATTACGTACACCGCTACGCTCTCTAATAAAGCGGGCACCGATGTAACCCTGAAGCTGGATAACGGCTCGAGCATCACCATCAAAGCTGGCGACACCGTCGGCTCTGTGACCGTTGCGGCACCTGGCGATGACGTGTTCATCGATAAGAGCACCCAAACGGTCAAGATCACTGACACCACTGGCGGTAACTTCGAGAAATTGGAAGTCGCAGGCAACGGCGCGACCACCACCATCAACGACACCATCGACAAAGTGGATGTGGTGCTGACCGCAACGACCACAGTGGGCGAAGGCGGCAATATCGTTTACACCGCGTCTCTGGTCGACAAGTCGGGTAATGCGGTAACCAACATCACCAACCCGCTGACCGTGACCTTGGATAATGGCCAGACCATTACCATCGGTGTGAACCAGTCCAGCGGCAACGTCACCGTTGTAGCTCCAGATGACGTGTACAAAGGCGACCAAACCGTCACTACCGCTATCACTAACGTGACCGGCGGCGAGCATTTCGAGAATTTGGTGCCAGGCACTACGCCTGTTAGCACCACCGTCACGGATACTCCGGGTACTGATAACACCACTACTGTCACGCTGACCGCGCCAAGCGCCGTCAACGAAGGTGGTCAGATTACGTACACCGCTACGCTCTCTAATAAAGCGGGCACCGATGTAACCCTGAAGCTGGATAACGGCTCGAGCATCACCATCAAAGCTGGCGACACCGTCGGCTCTGTGACCGTCGCGGCACCTGGCGATGACGTGTTCATCGATAAGAGCACTCAGACCGTCAAGATCACTGACACCACTGGCGGCAACTTCGAGAAATTGGAGGTTGCAGGCAACGGCGCAACCACCACCATTAACGACACCATCGACAAAGTCGATGTGGTTCTGACTGCCACCACCACAGTGGGCGAAGGCGGCAATATCGTTTACACCGCTTCGCTGGTCGACAAGTCGGGTAATGCGGTGACTAACATCACCAACCCGTTGACCGTGACCTTGGATAATGGCCAGACCATTACCATCGGTGTGAACCAGTCCAGCGGCAACGTCACCGTTGTAGCTCCAGATGACGTGTACAAGGGCGACCAGACCGTCACAACCGCTATTACTAACGTGACCGGCGGTGAGCACTTCGAGAATTTGGTGCCAGGCACTACGCCTGTTAGCACTACTGTCACCGATACTCCGGGTACCGATAACACCACCACCGTGACACTGACAGCTCCGTCTGCAGTAAACGAAGGTGGTCAGATCACCTACACCGCCACCTTGAGCAACAAGGCCGGCACTGACGTCACGCTGAAGTTGGATAACGGTTCGTCTATCACCATCAAAGCTGGTGACACCGTTGGCTCTGTGACTGTTGCGGCGCCTGGCGATGACGTGTTCATCGATAAGAGCACTCAGACCGTCAAGATCACCGACACCACTGGCGGCAACTTCGAAAAACTGGAAGTCGCTGGCGATGGTGCAACTACGATAATCAACGACACCATCGACAAGGTCGATGTGGTTCTGACCGCCACCACCACCGTCGGTGAAGGCGGCAACATCGTTTACACCGCCAGCCTTGTGGATAAAAACGGCGCGGCAGTGACTAATATCACCAACCCGCTGACCGTCACTCTCGATAACGGCCAGACCATCACCATCGGCGTTAATCAGTCCAGCGGCAACGTCACTGTTGTAGCTCCAGATGACGTGTACAAGGGCGACCAGACCGTCACCACCGCTATTACTAACGTGACTGGCGGTGAGCATTTTGAGAATTTGGTACCAGGTACAACGCCGGTCAGCACTACTGTCACCGACACTCCGGGTACTGATAACACCACTACCGTCACGTTGACCGCGCCAAGCGCAGTCAATGAGGGTGGTCAGATCACTTACACCGCTACGCTCTCTAATAAAGCGGGCACCGATGTAACCCTGAAGCTGGATAACGGCTCGAGCATCACCATCAAAGCTGGCGACACCGTTGGCTCCGTGACTGTTGCGGCACCTGGCGATGACGTGTTCATCGACAAGAGCACTCAGACCGTCAAGATCACTGATGCTGCTGGCGGCAACTTCGAGAGGTTGGAAGTTGCTGGCAACGGCGCAACCACGACGATCAACGACACCATCGACAAGGTCGATGTGGTTCTGACTGCCACCACCACAGTGGGCGAAGGCGGCAATATCGTTTACACCGCATCGCTGGTCGACAAGTCGGGTAATGCGGTGACCAACATTACCAATCCGTTGACTGTGACCTTGGACAATGGCCAGACAATCACCATCGGCGTTAATCAGTCGAACGGCAGCGTGACCGTTGTAGCCCCAGATGACGTGTACAAGGGCGACCAGACCGTCACCACCGCTATTACTAATGTGACTGGCGGTGAGCACTTCGAGAATCTGGTGCCTGGTACTACACCTGTCAGCACCACCGTAACTGACACTCCGGGTACCGATAACACCACCACCGTGACACTGACAGCTCCGTCTGCAGTAAACGAAGGTGGTCAGATCACCTACACCGCCACCTTGAGCAACAAGGCCGGCACTGACGTCACGCTGAAGTTGGATAACGGTTCATCTATCACCATCAAAGCTGGTGACACCGTTGGCTCCGTGACTGTTGCGGCGCCAAGTGATGACGTGTTTATCGATAAGAGCACTCAGACGGTCAAGATCACCGATACCACTGGCGGCAACTTCGAGAAGCTGGAAGTGGCTGGTGATGGTGCAACCACCACCATTAACGACACCATCGACAAAGTGGATGTGGTGCTGACCGCAACGACCACAGTGGGCGAAGGCGGCAACATCGTTTACACCGCCAGCCTTGTGGATAAAAACGGCGCGGCAGTGACTAACATCACCAGTCCGCTGACCGTGACTTTGGACAATGGCCAGACAATCACCATCGGCGTTAATCAGTCGAACGGCAGCGTGACCGTTGTAGCCCCAGATGACGTGTACAAGGGCGACCAGACCGTCACCACCGCTATTACTAATGTGACTGGCGGCGAGCACTTCGAGAATTTGGTTCCAGGTACGACGCCGGTTAGCACTACCGTCACCGATACTCCGGGTACCGATAACACCACCACCGTGACACTGACAGCTCCGTCTGCAGTGAACGAAGGTGGTCAGATCACCTACACCGCCACCTTGAGCAACAAGGCCGGCACTGACGTCACGCTGAAGTTGGATAACGGTTCATCTATCACCATTAAAGCTGGTGAAACCGTCGGCTCCGTGACTGTTGCGGCGCCTGGCGATGACGTGTTTATCGACAAGAGCACCCAAACGGTCAAGATTACTGACACCACTGGCGGCAACTTCGAGAAGCTGGAAGTGGCTGGTGATGGTGCAACTACGACCATCAACGACACCATCGACAAAGTAGATGTGGTTCTGACTGCCACCACCACAGTGGGCGAAGGCGGCAATATCGTTTACACCGCATCGCTGGTCGACAAGTCGGGTAATGCGGTGACCAACATCACCAATCCGTTGACTGTGACCTTGGACAATGGCCAGACCATTACCATCGGTGTGAACCAGTCCAGCGGCAACGTCACCGTTGTAGCCCCAGATGACGTGTACAAGGGCGACCAGACCGTCACCACCGCTATTACTAATGTGACTGGCGGTGAGCACTTCGAGAATCTGGTGCCTGGTACTACACCTGTCAGCACCACCGTAACTGACACTCCGGGTACCGATAACACCACCACCGTGACACTGACGGCTCCGTCTGCAGTGAACGAAGGTGGTCAAATTACGTACACCGCCACCTTGAGCAACAAGGCCGGTACTGACGTAACCCTGAAACTCGATAACGGTTCGAGCATCACCATCAAGGCTGGCGACACCGTCGGCTCTGTGACTGTTGCAGCCCCAAGCGATGACGTGTTCATCGACAAGAGCACTCAGACCGTCAAGATCACTGACACTACTGGCGGCAACTTCGAAAAACTGGAAGTGGTTGGTAACGGCGCAACCACCACCATTAACGACACCATCGACAAAGTGGATGTGGTCCTGACCGCCACCACCACCGTTGGTGAAGGCGGCAACATCGTTTACACCGCCAGCCTTGTGGATAAAAACGGCGCGGCAGTGACCAACATCACCAACCCCCTGACCGTGACTTTGGATAACGGCCAAACCATTACTATCGGTGTGAACCAGTCCAGCGGCAACGTCACCGTTGTAGCTCCAGATGACGTGTACAAAGGCGACCAAACCGTCACTACCGCTATCACTAACGTGACCGGCGGCGAGCATTTCGAGAATTTGGTGCCAGGCACTACGCCTGTTAGCACCACCGTCACGGATACTCCGGGTACTGATAACACCACTACTGTCACGCTGACCGCGCCAAGCGCCGTCAACGAAGGTGGTCAGATTACGTACACCGCTACGCTTTCCAATAAAGCGGGCACTGACGTAACCCTGAAACTCGATAACGGCTCGACCATCACCATCAAAGCTGGCGATACCGCTGGCTCTGTAACCGTTGCGGCGCCTGGCGATGACGTGTTCATCGACAAGAGCACCCAAACGGTCAAGATCACTGACACCACTGGCGGTAACTTCGAAAAACTGGAAGTTGCAGGCAACGGCGCGACCACCACCATCAACGACACTATCGACAAAGTAGATGTGGTTCTGACTGCCACCACCACAGTGGGCGAAGGCGGCAATATCGTTTACACCGCTTCGCTGGTCGACAAGTCGGGTAATGCGGTAACCAACATCACCAACCCGCTGACCGTGACCTTGGATAATGGCCAGACCATTACCATCGGTGTGAACCAGTCCAGCGGCAACGTCACCGTTGTAGCTCCAGATGACGTGTACAAGGGCGACCAGACCGTCACTACCGCTATCACTAACGTGACTGGCGGCGAGCACTTCGAAAACTTGGTGCCAGGTACTACGCCTGTTAGCACCACCGTCACGGATACTCCGGGTACTGATAACACCACTACCGTCACGTTGACCGCGCCAAGCGCAGTCAATGAGGGCGGTCAGATCACTTACACCGCTACGCTCTCCAATAAAGCGGGCACTGACGTCACGCTGAAGTTGGATAACGGTTCGAGCATCACCATCAAGGCTGGCGATACCGTCGGCTCCGTGACTGTTGCGGCACCTGGCGATGACGTGTTCATCGACAAGAGCACTCAGACCGTCAAGATCACTGATGCCACTGGCGGTAACTTCGAGAAATTGGAAGTTGCAGGCAACGGCGCGACCACGACGATCAACGACACCATCGACAAAGTGGATGTGGTGTTGACCGCCACCACCAACGTTGGCGAAGGCGGCAACATCATCTACACCGCCAGCCTTGTGGACAAAAACGGCGCGCTGGTGACCAACATCACCAGCCCGCTGACCGTGACCCTGGACAACGGCAAAACCATCACCATCGGTGTGAACCAGTCCAGCGGCACCGTCACCGTCGTAGCACCCAACGACGTGTACAAAGGCGACCAGACCGTTACCACCGCCATCACCAACGTGACCGGCGGCGCGCACTTCGAGAACCTGGTGCCAGGCACAACACCTGTTAACACCACAGTGACTGATACCCCAGGCACTACCGATCTCACCAGCGTCACGCTGACCGCACCAAGTGCCGTCAACGAAGGTGGCACCATCACCTACACCGCCACCTTGAGCAACAAGGCCGGCACCGACATGGTCGTCACGCTGGATAACGGTTCGAGCATCACCATCAAGCAAGGTGCGACCGTGGGCTCCGTGACTGTTGCCGCGCCTGGCGATGACGTGTTCATCGACAAGAGCACCCAGACGGTCAAGATCACCGGTACCACCGGCGGTAACTTCGAAGGCGTGACCATCACTCCAGGCGGCGCTACCACCACGATCAACGACACCATCGATAAAGTGGATGTGGTTCTGACCGCGACCACCACCGTTGGCGAAGGCGGCAACATCATCTACACCGCCAGCCTCGTGGACAAAAACGGCGCGCTGGTGACCAACATCACCAGCCCGCTGACCGTGACCCTGGACAACGGCAAAACCATCACCATTGGTGTGAACCAATCCAGCGGCACCGTCACCGTCGTCGCTCCAAACGACGTGTACAAAGGCGACCAGACCGTTACCACCGCCATCACTAACGTGACCGGCGGCGCGCACTTCGAGAACCTGGTGCCAGGCACAACACCTGTTAACACCACAGTGACTGATACCCCAGGCACCACCGATCTCACCAGCGTCACGCTG
The DNA here is from genome assembly GCF_005938045.2 of Pseudomonas sp. KBS0710. Lineage (GTDB taxonomy): Bacteria > Pseudomonadota > Gammaproteobacteria > Pseudomonadales > Pseudomonadaceae > Aquipseudomonas. Next base: position 5,719,880 of record NZ_VCCF02000001.1, read on the forward strand.
ACCGCACCAAGTGCCGTCAACGAAGGTGGCACCATCACCTACACCGCCACCTTGAGCAACAAGGCCGGCACCGACATGGTCGTCACGCTCGATAACGGCTCGAGCATCACCATCAAGCAAGGTGCGACCACAGGCTCTGTGACCGTTGCCGCGCCTGGCGATGACGTGTTCATCGACAAGAGCACCCAGACCGTCAAGATCACCGGTACCACCGGCGGTAACTTCGAAGGCGTCACCATCACGCCGGGCGGCGCGACCACCACCATCAACGACACCATCGATGATGTGACCGTGGCGCTCAAAGCCACGGGCTCCGTCGCTGAAGGCGGCCAGATTACCTATACCGCATCGCTGGTCGACAAGAACGGCGCGGCGGTGAACAACGTCGGTTCCGATCTGGTGGTAAAGCTGGATAACGGCTCGACCATCACTATCGGTAACGGCAAGTCCAGCGGCACCATCACGGCTGTGGCGCCTAACGACGCGTATGTCGGCGCCAACGATGTGAACAACAAAATCACCGGCGTGGTCAGCGGCGGCGACAAGTACGAACACCTGATCGTCGACGGCAGCACCGTCACCACCAAAGTGACGGATGTGGTCAACAACACCACCATCAGCATCACCGGCGACGCCTTGGTGACTGAAGGCGGCACTGCGCACTACACGCTGACCCTGAGCAACCCGGCGCAAACCGATGTGACCGTAACGCTCAAGTACAGCGGCACCGCCACCGACGGTTCGGACTTTAACGGCGTGTACACCGTGAAGATCCCGGCCGGCGCCAGCAGCGTGCCGTTCAACATCGCCACGATCGACGACAAGATCACTGAGCCGACCGAACAGATTGTCATCACCATCGACAAAACCACCGGTGGCAATTTCGAAAATCTGGTAATCGACAAGGGCACTGTCAGCACCAATATCATCGACAACGATGCGCCGCCGGTCATCGACCTGGATGCCAACAACTCCAGCGGCGCCACCGGTGCCGACTACAGAACCACCTTCACCGAAGGCACCGCCGGGCCGGGTGTGTCGATTGCCGACACGGATATCAAGATCACCGATCCGGACAGCACAATGCTGACTGGCGCGACGGTCACCCTGACCAACGCACAGGCCGGTGACGCACTGAACCTGGGCAACAGCGTAAATGGCATCATCGTCAGCACCAACAACCAGACGGGCACCATCACCCTGACGTTGTCGGGCAGCGCGACGCTCGCTGATTACATGCAGCGTATCCAGAACATCACGTTCACCAACAACAGCCACGACCCAAGCACCACGCCGCGGACCATCACCGTGACAGTGACCGATGGCGGCAACTACTCCAACGTCGCCACCACCACCGTTAACGTGGTGGCGGTCAACGATCCGCCGGTCGCCACCGGCAGCGCCGTGACCGGCGCCGAAGACACGCCGCTGGCACTGACCTGGGCCAACTTCGGCGTGACCGATGTGGACTCGCCACAAGCCAGCCTGGGCGTGAAGATCACTGACCTGCCGGTGGCCGGCAAGCTGCAATACCTGGCAGCGGATGGCACCACCTGGACCAACGTGACTGCCAACCAGACCTTCACCAAAGCTCAGATCGACGGCGGCCAGTTGCGCTTTATGCCGAACGCCAACGAATCCGGCGCCGACGGTTATGGCGGCACGGGTGTTGGTAACAAGCAGGCTGATTATGCGCAGTTCAAGTTCCAGCCTACCGACGGCAAGGACCTGGGCAACAGCGCCACGGTGAAAGTCGATATCACACCGGTGGCCGATGCCCCTACGCTGAACGTGGCCGATAACAATGTCGCCTCGACCGGCCTGATCAAACAGGGCTGGAACAGCATTGCCGGCCTCGGCACCAACGGGAACGGCGCGGCACCCGACGTACTGAAAAAAGCCATCGACAACGCAGGTACGCCGAACAACACCAGTGTCGTCACCAATGTCGAGTCAGTCGACAATGTCAACGCCGGCTCCGGCTCCAAGATCTCCGGCCTGATGTACATGGAAGCTGGCAAGAGCTACACCTTCAGCGGCGTCGCCGATGACAGCGTGGTGGTCAACGTTGGCGGCAAAGACATTGCCAGCGGGGTATGGGCGACCAACAGCGGCAAGTTCAGCGGCTCGTTTACGCCAACGGTCAGCGGTTACTACAGCCTCGAGATCTACCAAGCCAACCAAGCGGGGCCTGGCAGCTTTGACGTCAATCTGTCGATCAACGGCGGCGCGATACAGAACTTGAGCACCAGCACCGTGCCGCTGTACACCGGCCTCACTGATTTGACCAATGCCGGCGTGACCGTCTCCGACCTGCATGGCAGCAACGGTGACGGTTACTACGTGGGCTACAAGCTCAACGAAGGCCAGGAAAACGGCAGCGTTAAACTGTCCAAGGTCACCACCGCACTGACCGACACCGACGGCTCGGAAACCCTGAGCGTGAAGATCAGCGGCGTACCGGCAGGTTCGGTACTCACCGATGCATCCGGGCACACGTTCACGGCGACCAAAGGCGTGGGCGAAGTCAACGTGACCGGCTGGGATTTGAACACCCTGACCATCAAGCCACCGACCTATTACAGCGGCCAGTTCAACCTGACCGTGACGTCGACCTCCACCGAAAGCATTGGCGGTTCGGCCTCTACCACGGCGCAATTGCCAGTCACCGTGTACCCGGCGACCTACAGCTCGGTGACGGGTACTTCGGGCAGCGACAACATTGTCGGCACCGACGGCAATGACATCGTCGTGGCCGATATCGGCGGCCTGAACGTGGTACAGGGCAAGAACTACAACATCGCGTTCATGGTGGACAGTTCCGGCAGTATGAGCGTCGACTCGATCAACGCGGCGAAGGCTTCGCTGACGTCAGTATTCAAGTCGCTCAAAGACAGCCTTGGCGCCAACACCTCCGGCACCGTGAACATCTTTGTGGCGGACTTCGATACCCAGGTGAACAAGTCGATCGCGATCAACCTCAACGATCCAAACGCGCTGACCTTGCTCAGTGCAGTGCTGGATTCGATGAAGTCCGGTGGCGGCACCAACTACGAAGACGTGTTCAAAACCACGGCCAACTTCTTCCAGAGCGGCCTGGCCACCAGCAACACCGGCGCCACCAACCTGACTTACTTCATCACCGACGGCCAGCCAACGTACTACCAGAGCGGCGAGCAGACCAACCCGACGCTGTACGGCAACGTCAAGTTCGACAACGTGGTCACGACTGCCAACTACACGCCTGGCACGACGTTCTCCACCTACATCGACAATACGCACTACTTGTCCATCGACAATTCGGGTGCCGCTCAACTGCAAATCTACAATGGCTGGCGCTGGGTCGTGACCGACCTGGGCACCGTACATGCCCAAGGTGACGGTACCTTTGAGTTGTCCAACCTGGACGGCACGGGCAACAGCACCAACTCGGCGACGCTGAGCAATGCCAAAAGCGCCTTTGCGCTGCTGGGCGGGTTGTCGCAAGTGGAAGCGATCGGCATCAATGGCGACGTCAGCCTCAACGACCTCAAGCCTTATGACACCGATGGCAAGCCGCAAAGCAACATCGATCCGAAGGACCTGGCCAACGCCATCCTCGGCCACACCGAGGCCACGCTGCCAGGCGCCGACACCATCAGTGGTGGCGACGGCAACGACATCCTCTTCGGTGACCTGGTGAGCTTCAGCGGGATTACCGGTGAGGGTTACAACGCACTGCAGGCCTTTGTGGCACAGAAAACCGGCGTGGCCGTCTCGGCGGTGACCACCTCGAACGTGCACCAGTACGTCACCGAGCATTACGCGGACTTCGATGTCTCCGGCGCCAAAGACGGCAACGACACGCTGTTGGGCGGTGCAGGTGATGACATCCTGTTCGGCCAGGGCGGCAACGACCTGCTGGACGGCGGCAAAGGCAATGACATCCTGCTGGGCGGCACCGGTAACGACACCCTGATCGGTGGGCCGGGCAACGACATCCTGATCGGCGGTTCGGGTGCCGACACCTTCGTCTGGAAGGCGGGCGACTTCGGCAATGACGTGATCAAGGACTTCAAGGCCTCGGAAGGCGACCGGATCGATCTCAAGGATCTGTTGAAAGGTGAGACGGACAGCACCATCGACAACTACCTCAAGATCACCACGGTAGAAGGCGTGTCGACCCTGCAAATCAGCAGTGAAGGCAAGCTCAACGCCGCTGGCGGCCTGGCCAATGCCGATGTGACGATCAAGCTGGAAGGCAACGATTGGTCGCACACCAGCATCAACTCGCTGATCACAGGCGCCGACCCGACCATCAAGATCGACCACACCGCCTAAGCTGTGTTTTATCGGCCGCCCGCAAGGGCGGCCGGTTTGCCTGGGCGATACGTCGCTGGCCCTGGCGGCCGGTTGCATCGCATACTCGCGACCATACACACAGCATTGTCCTATGCTGGTAAACGCGTGTGGCTCATTTTCGAGGGATTCTTATGTTTTACGTGCAACGTGATGCACAGGGAGTGCTGAGTCGCGTGGAGGCCGCCGCCTTTGCCGAGTCGACCGAAACCCTGCCGGCCGATCACCATGAGATCCAGGCCTGGTATGCCAACGAAGTGGTAGAAACCAGCCTGGCGCAGCTCAAGCAGAGCGACCTGGAGATGATCCGGGTACTGGACGACTTGATCCAGGTACTGACCCGCAAGGGCGTGATCAGCGTGACCGACCTGCCGCCAGCGGCCCAGGCCAAGCTGATGGACCGTAACCATGCACGGGAAGCGCTGGGTGGGTTGAGCCACCTGATCAATGATGAAGAGACGGGCTTGATCTGATTTCTTAAAGTCGAACCGGATCGAAATGTGGGAGCTGGCTTGCCTGCGATGCAGACACTTCGGTGTATCAGGCAAACCGAAGTGATGCTATCGCAGGCAAGCCCGCTCCAACATTGGATTTGCATCACTTCCAGGGCGCAGGCTCACCAAACAACTGGCCCTGCACGCCGAAAATCCCCATCTCGCGAATCACCTTCAATTCACCTTCGGTTTCTACGCGCTCGGCAATCAACGGCAAGTCGATACTGTGGGCCGCGCGCTGGATCGCTTCGATAAACAGGCGTTTGTCGCTTTCCTGGTCGATGGCGCGGATGTAGCTGCCGTCGATCTTCAGGTACGCCAAACCCAGGCGCGCCAGGTTGCCGATCATGCTGAAGCGCCCACCAAAACGCTGCAGGCTCAGAGAGAAGCCCAACTCGCGCAGGCGCTGGGTCAACTGCTCCAGCAGAGCCTGTTCGGGCAATTGTTCTTCGCCGATTTCCAGGGTCAGGCGCGGGCCCAGGTTGCTGTGCTGGCGCAGCAACTCGACAATCCGGTTCAGCGCCTGGGCGTCCTGCAAGGTGGCGGCCGAGAGGTTCAGCGCCAGGCTGTGCGTATGACTGGCCATCTGCTTGAGCACCTGCTCGAGCATCAATCGGTCCAGGCGTGCGGTCCAGCCGAAACGCTCAAGCCACGGCAGGAAACGCCCGGCCGGAATGGTGTGGCCGTCGTCATCCTGTAAGCGCGACAGCACTTTGTAGTGCAGCACCAGTTGTGGATCCTGGCTGGCGACGACCGGCTGGAAGTACAGCTCAAAACGCTGGTTGGTAAGGGCCTGGTCCAACAGCGTGTGCCAGGCATGGTGATCGTCACCGACACTGGCGGCGGCGCTGTGGTCAAGGCACACCCAACTGCTGTCGCCCTGCCCTTCGGCCTGGGCCAGAGCCTGGTCAGCCAGGGTCAGCAATGCCTGGGGCGAATCACCGTGGTTGAAAGGCGCAAGGCCAATGTAGGCCACCGGCGTGACGTCACTGGCACTGGTGGCTTGCAAGCTGAGCAGGGTGCTTTCGAGGTTCTGCGCCAATTGCAGCGCTTCTTCACGCACCAGCCCGGGCGCCAGCACCGCGAACTCACCACCACGGATACGGGTGACGAGGTTGTGGGTTTCCGGGTAAGGCTCGCACTGGCGCAACAACTGTTCGCCCACCGCTTGCAGCAACTGGTCCGTGCGCTGGCCACCCAGGCGCTGGTTAAGGCCGGCCAGGTCCTTGACCCGCAATAGCAACAGGTAACCGGAGTTGGTGTCTTCCGGGTTACTCACGCGGGCGTTGAGTTGCATCTCGAAATAACGCCGGTTGGCGAGGCCGGTGAGGTTGTCCTGGTAGGACTCGATGCGCAATTTTTCACTGCGCTCGGCCTGCTCCTGGAACAGCGCCTTGAGCTTCTCCACCATCTGGTTCATGGCCTGCACGACGCGCCGCAGTTCCGGCGTGCGTGGCAGATCAGGCAGGCTGAGGAACTCGCGGCGGGCGATGGCGTGGGACTGCTTGACCATGTAGTCCAGCGGCTTCAACTGCCGACGCAGCAGCAGCGCGCCCAGCACCGCACTCACCGCACCGCACAGCAGCAACCAGCCCAGGCTGCCCAGTGCGCTTTGCCAGAGCTTGGCCAGGGCGAACATCGGGTGGCTGACCACCTCTACACGCGCCGCCTGCTCCCAACCACGGTTGACCAGCGCATCGCCGCCAGCCGGCTCCAGGCCGATCAGCTTGACGAACCAGTTGGGCACGCCGTTGTTGTCCGGGATGCCGCTGCGCTCGACGATGGTTTTGTCGGTGGCCAAATCCACCACACGGATGCTGGCGTAATAGCCGCTGTCGAAAATCGAGCTGACCAGCAACTCCACCATCGCCGGGTCGTCGATATTGGGCGTCAGCGACAACGCCAGCGCCGTCGCCGCGTCTTGTGCATGGGAGCGCAACTGGTTGACGTATTGGGTGCGCGAGCTTTCCAGGCTGACCATGAAGCTGCCGCTGAAGGCGACCACCAGGAACAGACAGATAGCGATCAATAGTTGTTTGAACAGTGACATCCGATCAGTTACTCCTAGTTGGCAGGCTCGGCCGGGAAGCCTTCCGCACGCATTTTTTTCAACACATCCTGCCAACGCGACAAGCGTTTGGTATCACCGACTTTCTTGTTGCCCGTGGCGCCAGGCAGGTACAGGCCCTCGGCGTTGAATGAGTACACCGGCACCAGGTCGGTACGGCGGGTAGCCGGCAGGATCTCGTCCATCAGGCTGTCGAGCACCAGCGGGATGGCATCGGGGGTCGGATAATACGTCAGCACCATGTGCGCGCGATTCTGACGCAAAGCCTTAACGTAAGTAATGCGCAATTTGTCGCTGGAGACGCCCAGGTGACGCAGGCTGAAATACTTGGCGATTGCGTAGTCCTCGCAATCTCCCGCACCTTTCCACAGCGCTTCGATGGGGGTTTCCCAATAGTCGACCACGTGCCAGAGATCGATGTCTTCTACGTAGCTCATCTGCTTGTTGAAGAACAGGTTAACGACCTTGAGCTGTTCCTGTTCGTCGACCTTCTTTTCAGTCGCCAACAGGCGCTGCCAGGCGTCGATGCGCTGTTGGCCCTCGCCGAGCGGCCCGTACAGAGCCGTGGCTTTGCGGCTGATCTGCGAGAAATCCCAATCGGCATGCAGCCCGCCGGGCATCAGGCCAGCGAGCAAAGTCGCTGAAAGTAGCCAGCCGACAATTCGAGAGGGAATAAAACTTACCGCCAAGGCGTTCAGTCCGTGAAGAGAGACGGAATTTCAGGGATGGTGAAGCTTCAACCAACAAAAAACAATGGCACAGTGCAATCATTCATAAGCGGTTCGAGTTTATAAACGCCGCTTGTGGGACGCACAAAGTATCGCCTGTAAGCCCTTACAAACTGAAACTTTGGCTGTTTGACAAGCGCGCGACCCATCTCTAGTGTGCTTTGGATCCAATTAAACACACTCCATTCAAGATAGGAGGATAGCGTAACCGTGACGCAGAAGCCGAACCCCTTAAGCAGCATCAAAATCAGCGGGCCTATTCCCGCCCATCTTGCACGCGCCGTTATTGAAGAAACGTTGCGCAATGCCATTCTCGACGGCAGGTTGCCCTGTGGTACCGCGATGCGCCAGCAAGAATTGGCCAGCCTGTTCGGCGTCAGCCGCATGCCCGTGCGCGAAGCCTTGCGCCAGCTGGAAGCCCAGTCCTTGCTTCACGTCGTAACCCACAAAGGCGCCGTGGTTGCGCCGTTGATCGAGGATAACTCGGCCGAGACCTATGCCTTGCGCATATTGCTGGAGTCCGAAGCGCTACGCCTGTCGATTCCGTTGCTCACCGAAGCAGACATTGCTGAGGCTGAAGCCTGCATCAATACGTTGGAGCAAGAGCGTGACTATGCCGAGATTGGCCGGCTCAACCGCCTGTTCCACATGGCGTTGTATGGCAAGGCGCCCAACCAGCGGTTGCTCAAACTGGTTGAACACGGCTTGAATGAGGAGGAACGCTTTCTGCGCTTCAACCTCGAGGCAATGGGCCTGGGCGAGACGTCCCAGGAAGATCACCGTGAATTGCTGAACCTGGTGGTGCACAAGAAAGTCGACGAAAGCATCCTGACACTGCGCAATCACCTGATGCGCGGTATGGAAGTGATCAATACCTACCTCGATAGCCTTGAGGGCACAGCAAAAAAAACTGCACAGTAAGGGTTTACCCGCCTTTTCTTGCCACTTGAACGCTCTGGGGTATCTTTCCTCTCAGGAAGTACCCCACGTTTATGCGCCAGGCCGAGATTAACACTCAAGTAAACCCACGCTTATCAAAGAAACTTCTCACACACTTTCACACTACTTGATCACAACAAGTTCCTTCTCGAAAAAACATTTAATACTTTCATCAGTTTATCCAAACGTTTAATCAGATTATTATCTTCCACCCATAAAAGAACACTTCACTCGGCAGTGCAAACCTGTGTCAGGTTAGCGCTGTACGCGTGGCTTGGCTAAACGCCGGCCCTCTGCTTTTCATTACAAAACCCCATCACTGTTTCCAGAGCAATCGCAACAACTTATAGGCGTCAACCATGCATCAACATTTGCTTGAACAAAAAAAACTACAGCTATGCAGTCATCCGTTATTTACAGAAATAACCTCACTTAAGAAGTTACAAGTTTTTATGGAGCAGCATGTATTTGCTGTTTGGGATTTCATGAGTCTGGCTAAACGCCTGCAGCAGGATCTGACGTGCATGCAATTACCCTGGCTGCCGCCCGGTGACCCGCAAAGCGCACGCCTGATCAATGAAATCGTGCTTGGCGAAGAGTCAGACGAACATCCAACACGTGGCCACTGCAGCCACTTCGAGCTGTATCTGGAGGCGATGACCGAGACAGGCGCAGACACCTCAGCCATCCGACACTTCATTGAACTGCAGCGCCAAGGCGTCCAGGCAGATACTGCGATGCAAAGGGTCAATGTACGCCCTGGCGTGGCGCGCTTTGTCAGCAGCACCTTGCAGACCGCGCTGAACGCGCCAGCCCACTGTGTGGCAGCAACGTTCCTGCACGGCCGCGAGAGCGTCATCCCATCGATGTTCGAACGTATTCTGCAGGGCGACGCCTTCATGGCGCGTCAGGCACCGTTGTTCTGTCACTACCTCAGCCGTCACATCGAACTGGATACCCAGGATCATGGCCCAGGCGCAGAGCAGTTACTCCAGCGCTTGATCGGTGCCGACCCCAAGCGCCAACACGAGGCGGATGAAGCCGCCCTGCGCGCCATAGAAAACCGCCTCGGTTTCTGGGACGACGTACACGCCTCGCTCCATGAGGTGCAACCATGAACACCGCAGACTACCGCTCGTTTGCCGAAGATTGGGAACGCCGCGCCACCATCCGCACACGCCCCCGACGCCTGCTGGAAAACGACGATCGCTTGATCTTTCCGGTCTGCCGCCAACCTCTGGTGCTCAGTGCAACTTTTGTTGAGCACTGCCCGCAGTGGCGCGACTTCGTGTTGACGCAAAGCTTCTACAAATTCATCAACGACGTGGTGATCTTTGAAACCGAGATCGTCGACACGACCGCCCGCAGCATTGCCAAGAATCGTTTCGCACTGCCCTTCCCCCTTGCCTGTCGCATTGATGCAATGACGGTCGTGGTTGATGAGGATTACCACGCGCTGGTTGCGTTGGACTTCCTGCAGCAGACCATTGAACTCACGGGCATAGAACCGCTCGAGTTGCCCACGCAAATCGAACTGAGCCGGGCCTTGCCGGCTGCCCGGGCGCTGGCACCGCAACACCTGCATGACGCTGTGACGTTGATTGGGGTGGCCATCGCCGAGAACACCGTCACACACGACGTAGCGGCGTTTGCCAAGGACGACAGCGTCAAACCTTCCATTCGCGGCTTGATGGCCGATCACTTGTTTGACGAGGGTCGTCACGCCCAGTTCTGGACGCAGCTGGTGCGTCTTTACTGGCAGGCGGCTAGCCCGGCAGACCGAGACAGCATCGCCGCAGTCCTGCCGACCTTCTTGACCCACTACCTGACCAACACGCTGCACAAAGACTTCGACCTGCAGCTTGTCGAGCACTTGGACGTAGGCACCGACATCCGCCAGGCACTACGCGACGAAGTCATGGCGCTGCACTTCCCCATCACCCGCCAGCACCCGCTGCTCGGCAACATCATGGGGTTCCTGAATCACAGCGGCGTGCTGCATACGCCCAGCGTCGCACACGCGTTGAGCGACTACCTGCCCGAGCCGTGGAGGCAGACATGCAGCGTCTGAATATCGGATGGGCCGGCACCAGCCACGCCCTGATTGCGCTGAAGCAAGTGCTCGAAGCCTACGGGCACGTCACCACCACGCAACCCTTCGACCTGTTCATCGAGGACGGCACCCAAGCGCCGCTCACTCACTGTGTCGCACGCCAGTGGTTAAGCCTGCGACTGGGTATCGGCCCGCTGTGCGAAGGTGGGCTGCCCTCCCTGCAGGTGCGCGGCTACGACCAGCACCAACGTGTACTGGCGGTACACGACATAGCCCATGAACCCAGCGGCAACGGCCAACGCCTGCGCCGACAGGCGACCAAGTCTCTGGTGGAGTGGGCCGCCGAGCTGGTCAGCGGCTTCTCAAGGGACGCAGGCTACTTTGCTGCCAGCAGCATCACCAACACCTGGCCTGAACACAGCTTGCACGGGCTGGACGCCCTGGCGTTTGTGCATCGGTTCAATCGCACTGACCAGCCAGCATTGTTGCAGGCCGCCCAGGTGCCGATGATTGAACGGTTGCAGGCCAGTCTGCACGCCTTTGCCGAGCGCCCGGCGCTGAACATCGCGGGCAACGTGCTGAGTTACCGCCAATTGCAGCTTCGTGCCCTGTCGATCCAGCAACGCCTGCATCCCCTACTGGGAGGCATTGAAGCGCCGGTGGTTGGCGTGTGTCTGGAAAAGTCCGTCGAGCTGTATGCCAGTATTCTCGCCGTACTCGGTTGCGGCGCGGTGTATCTGCCACTGGCCCCGGATCATCCGCCGCAACGCCAGCAGGCCATGCTGGAACACAGCGGCGCCAAGGTATTGCTGGATGACGGCCGACACCCTTTGCGCGAGCAGTTCACGACACTGAATGCAGGCAATATTGACCCGAGCCACGCCGACATCACGCAGCCATTGATGCAACGTCGACCCAACTTCGACGCACCGTGCATGGTGTTGTTTACCTCGGGCACCACCGGCCAGCCCAAAGGCGTACTGCTGAGCCAGGGCAATCTTGCGCATTTCACCGGCTGGGCCGGCGCCAGCCTGGGGCTGGATGAACACAGCCGTGTCCTGCAGTTTTCGCCATTGAGTTTCGATTCATCACTGATCGATATCTTCCCGGCCCTGATCGCCGGCGCCGAGCTGATCGTCCCCAGCGAAGAGCAGCGGCGCGACCCTCAGCAACTGGTCGAGTTGATTCGCCAACAGCGCATCAGCCATGGTTTTTTGCCGCCGGCGCTGCTGAGCATCCTGCCGTTGGATCAGCCGTTGGGCCTGACCCATCTGATAACCGGCGGCGATGCCTGCGAGCCGTATGTGATCGAACGACTGGCAGGCCAGTGCCAGTTGCACAACCTCTACGGCCCTACCGAGACCACAGTGCTGGTCAGCCACCGGACGTTGTGCCCCGGTGACAGCAATCGGAATGTGGGGCGCCCCATCGCCAACAGCCAGGTGCTGATCCTCGATGACGCGCTGCAACCGGTAGATGAGCAGGTGATGGGCGATCTGTACATCACGGGGCCCGGTGTAGGGCTGGGGTATGTGACCGCGCCGCCGCCCGAGGGCAACCCGTTCGTTGAACTTACGATGCCCGGCGGCCAAGCGCTGCGGGCCTACCGCAGCGGTGACCGGGCAAAATGGACGGCGGACGGTATCGAGCTGGGCGGACGACGGGACGATCAAGTGAAAATCAGGGGCTTTCGCGTCGAACCCCAGGAGATCGAACAGTGCCTGCGCAGCAGTCGGCTGTTTCGCCAAGTGGCGGTGGTGATCGACCAAAACCGACGGATTTTGGGGTTTGCCGCCCAGCCCGAGGCCGACGCGACGGTGGCGGATCTGAAGCAGCATGCACAGCGGTGGTTGCCGGCTTACATGCAACCCGAGCGTTGGACAGAGCTACCGGAAATGCCCTGCACCGGCAATGGCAAAATTGACCGCCAGGCGTTGCTGACGGCGCCCGGGCACACAACGCCGCGCATCGCTCGCGCCTCGGCGCAAACGCCGCTGCAAACGCACCTGGTGACGCTGTGGAGCGAGTTGTTGGATGTGCCTGGCGTTGAACTTTGCATTGATGAGAGTTTTTTCAATCTGGGCGGCCATTCCATCTTGCTGTCGACCTTGCTGCTGCGTTTGCGCGAACAGTTCGGCTGCAGCCTTTCCTTGAACCGTTTTTTTGAAGCACCGACGATTCGTTCGCTCGCCTTGCTGATGGAAGACGCTGCACCGTCTTACACACCGTCATGCCAGATGGAAAAGGACGCATCCCAGGCGCTGAATGTAAGCATCCTGCCAGAGACGTTCGCTGGCGATCCGCGCAAGGTGATCGTCACGGGTGCAAACAGTTTTGTGGGTGTGCACCTGGTCGAAGCGTTGTTGGCGCAGGGAGCACGGGAGGTGGCATGCCTGGTGCGTGAACGCCCAGGGCACTCGGCGCCAGCCCGGTTTGCACAGGCACTGCGCGAGTACCACCTGGAACATCTGGACCTGAGCCGTGTGCAGGTTTATGCCGCCGACATCAGCCTGCCTCGTCTGGGCCTGGCCTGTGATGTCTATGACCACCTCGCCCGTAACCATGGTGTGTTGCTACACAACGCCGCCAGGGTCAACCATGTGCTGGACTATGCCTCACTCGCCAGGGATAACGTCCAACCCGTGCTTGAGTGCCTGCGCCTGTGTGAAACCCACAGCAAGAAAGTCTTCAACTTCATCTCGACGCTGTCAGCCTGCAGCAGCGTCGACGCTCAGGGTCACATCCTCGAAACACCGGCCGTGGCCACGTTGCCGCTCTACCTCAAGAATGGCTACAACCTTTCCAAGTGGGTCGCCGAGCGGCTGTTGGGGCGTGCGGTCGAGCAAGGCGCCTGGGTGAATATTCATCGCCCGGGGAATATTGCGTTCAACAGCCAAAACGGTGTGTGCCAGCCGCAAAACAACCGCCTGATGCTGATGCTCAAGGGGTCGCTGCAGTTGGGCCTGGCGCCCAGCCTGGAAGTGAATTTTGACTTGATGCCGGTAGACTTTCTCGCACGTTTCGTCGCGTTTCACTGCGGCCAATTCGCGGCGCGGCGAAACGTCTTCAACCTGCATAACCCGCAGCCCTTGAGCTGGGACCATTACCTGGATGCATTCAGCCAGGCCGGCCATCTTTTCGATAGGGTGAGCGTCGCGCAGTGGCAAAAGAGGCTGCCAACGGTGGGGCCTGATAACGCCCTGTTTGGCGTGCTGGGTTTTTACCTGGATGACCTGGCGGAAGACATCAGCGACGTCTCGATGATTTGTCACGACAACGCACGCCAGGGTGTGGCAGCGATGGGCGAACAGTACCCGCGCAAAGACCCTGCGCTGTTGCGCAAAGGCTGCGACCACCTCAAGGCCATTGGCTTTCTCTGACCTGCTTCAGGACTCCTTATGAAACTGCTGCAACCCGATACATTGATCCGTAACCCCAATGGCGCACCGCTGGTAGCGTCTGTTGACGTCGCGTGCGATGCCGCTCGCCTGTGGAGTGTGGTGGGAAATTTTGCAGGCTTTGATGCCTTCATTCCTGCCCTGTCGCACATCGAAATGACGGGAACCGGCGTAGGCGCATTACGCACCAAATTTTTCCATGATGGGCACCGCGTCGTTGAGCAACTCAACAGCCGTGACGACGCTGCGATGTGCATGACGTGGACCACCCTCTACAACACCTTGGGTGTCGCGCGACTATGGGCCGCCATGTGTGTGGAAGCACTCGACGCCAAACACGCCAGGGCGAGCTGGACGCTGATTGGCGAGCCGGTCGACACACCACAGGCGGAGTTTGAGCAGTTTGCGCAGGCTTTCGCCAACAGCGCCCTTGAGAATGTGCGACGAATGCTCGACTGATAGGCAGGAGCGAGCGACCTCGCTCCTGCCAAGCCGGGTCAGATCTTGAAGCTGTCGACCAGTTGCTTCAATCGGCTGGCCTGCTGCGACAGCGCATCGCAGTCCTTGAGCGTTTCGTTGAGGTTGACGACACCTTGCTGGTTCAACAGGTTGATCTGGTTGATATCAACGTTGAGGGTTTCAACCACTGCGGTCTGCTCTTCGGTAGCCGCCGCGACCGATTGGTTCATGCCATCGATCTCGACGATGCGCTGCGTCACGCTGACCAGGCGCTCACCCGCCTGGTTGGCCACTTCAACGCTTTCTTCGCTGGAGACCTGGCTGGCGTTCATGGTGGTCACAGCTTCACGCGAGCCCACTTGCAGCGAAGTGATCATCTTGTGGATCTCTTCGGCCGATTCCTGAGTGCGGTGCGCCAGGTTGCGCACTTCGTCGGCCACTACGGCAAACCCGCGCCCGGCTTCACCGGCACGCGCAGCCTCGATCGCCGCGTTGAGTGCCAGCAAGTTGGTTTGCTGGGAGATGCCTTTGATCACATCAAGGATGTGCCCGATGTTATCGGTGCTGGCGTTCAGGGTTTCGATCTGCGTGCAGGACAAGCTGATCTTTTGCGAGAGTTCCGACATGGCCAGGATGGTTTGCTCCACCACCTTGCGCCCGTCATCCGCTTGCTCACTGGCGCCGCTGGCGTGCTGGGAGGCATCTGCCGCGTTGCGGGCGATTTCCTGGGTGGCGGCGCCCAGTTCGTTGATGGCGGCCGCCACACTGTTGGTGCGTGCGCTTTGCTCGTCCGAGCCGATGATCGAAGCGTTGGAGGACGCCATGACGCGCTGGGACAGGTCGTGTACCTGACGCGTAGCCGAAGACACTTCGGAAATCGAGGCGTGGATGCGCTCGACGAACTGGTTGAATGCACTGCCCACTTCGCCGAACTCATCTTTACTGGTCACGTCCAGGCGGCGGGTCAAATCGCCTTCGCCCTGGGCGATGTCCTGCATGGCCACGCCCATGGTGGTCAGCGGACGCAATAGCACTTGAATCAGCAGGCTGAGCAGTACGGCGATGGCCACTACGGCGATCAACATGGCGATCAGTGCCGATGTACGGAATTTACTCAGTGGTGCGTAGGCTTTGTCTTTGTCAATCGACAGGCCGATGTACCAATCCGCCCCCGGCAAACCGCTGATAGGGGTAAATGACAGAATACGGTCCTGGCCGTTGAGCACAACGTCCTGGCTGACCTTCTCGATACGCAGGCTGGTGCC
This sequence comes from Pseudomonas sp. KBS0710, assembly GCF_005938045.2. GTDB lineage: Bacteria > Pseudomonadota > Gammaproteobacteria > Pseudomonadales > Pseudomonadaceae > Aquipseudomonas. Next base: position 5,735,622 of record NZ_VCCF02000001.1, read on the forward strand.
AGGGTAGATGTCCTTGAGGTTCTTCATCACCTGGTCCTGGTCAGGACTGACGATGACCTGGCCATCGGCGCTCACCAGGAACGCATGGCCAATACCGCCGAAATCCACCGAGTTGATGATCTTCACCAGGGTTTGCAGACTCAGGTCACCGCCCACTACACCGAGCAGTTCGCCGTTCTTTTTGACCGGCAGGGCAATGGTCACGATTTGCCCGCCAACGGCCGCCATATAAGGCGGAGTCAGCATGGTTTTATCGGCGGCTACTGCTTGTTTGTACCAAGGGCGCTGACGAGGATCGTAATCGTCGGGCATCTTGGCGTCAGGGCGCTGGGTGAATACGCCGTTGGTTTGGCCAACATAGGTGAACTGGAAGTTCGAGGTGAACGCAGGCTGGTCAACCAGCCCCGGCAGGTCGGCACCGCTGCCTTGATGAGCAACGTTTTGCGCCAGGCTTTCGAGGACCAGGATGCGGCCACTGAGCCAATTCTGCACGCTGCTGGCCGTGAGCTCGCCCGACTGCTGGATAGACGACTCAAGGTTTTGTGTGATGGTGCTGCGCTGCAGGTAATCGTTGTAGAGGGTAAATAGCGCGAAGGCCAGAACCACGACGCCTGACGCGGCCAGTAGAATTTTATGACTGAACTTGAGATTCATTTCATCGACTTCTTTTGCCAAAGGGGGGTGAGCGTGCCGAGTGGAACATTCCATGTAACGGGATAGGCGGACTCTCCGACCGCTCTATTTCGGTGCACGCATGGCTCGTCAGGCTTTCGGCCACTCCAGGAGAAATCTTAGAGATTTGTGAGAAGCATCCTCATTTTGAGTAGGAAACCGACCAGCGGTAGACGCTCAGGGTCCGGCGTTGCAAAATTTTTCCGCCTGCCAGACAATGCGACTAATTATCATTTGTGACGTTTGGCCAGGCCTGTGTGAATGCCCTCTACTGACTACATTGCGTGCGAAAGTGTTGTACGCACGCTTTACAGCACCCACCACAACTGGCTCAACACCTGGCTGCGCAGTCGCTTGGGCAATACCGCCGATGCTGCGGACCTGGCACAGGATACGTTCGTGCGCCTGCTGCAAAAAACCGAACGCTTTGAGCTCAAGGCGCCGCGTGCTTTTTTGCGCACCATCGCCCGAGGCCTGGTGATTGATCACTGGCGCCGCGAAGAAATCCAACGGGCCTACCTGGAGTCCATCGCCCACTTGCCGCAAGCGCTGGCACCCAGCGCCGAAGCGCGTGCGTTGGTGTTGGAGCTTCTGGAGGAAGTCGCCCGACTATTGGACGGATTAAATCCCAAGGTGCGTAAGGCGTTTTTACTGGCGCAGTGCGATGGCCTGACTCACCAGCAGATCGCACAGCAGATGGGTGTGTCGCTGCGCTCGGTGGAGCGGTATATCGCTGAAGGGCTGTATCACTGTTATGTCCTGCGCTATGAAACCTGACGCCAATGGATAACACCGCGCGTTCCGGGCCAGACCCGCAGGTGGTCAAACAGGCGATCAGTTGGACGCTGCGCCTGCGTAACAATCGTGGGAATGAGCGCTTGCATGCGCAATGTGAGCATTGGCGTGAAGCTCACGATGACCATGAATTGGCTTGGCAACGGGTGCAGACGTTACAACGGGAATTGAACAGCCAGATGGCGGCAATTCCTGGGGCGCATGTGGCACTGGAAAACGTCGCACAAGGCTTGGGCCGACGACGGGCACTGAAAGTGTTGTCGGGTGTGGTGTTGGTGGGGTCGGCGGCGTGGATAAGCCGGGACATGACCGGCTGGCAGCGCTGGACGTCCGATTTCGCCACCGCCACCGGCGAGCGGCGCAGCGTGCAATTACCGGACGGCACACGCCTGCAACTCAACACCGACAGTGCGGTGAACCTCACCTTCAATACGCAGCAGCGCCTGATCACGTTGGTGCGCGGGGAAATTCTGGTGACCTACGGCTCGCCCTCTTCTTCAGCGCCTTTGCTGGTACACACTCGCCACGGCTTGCTCGAAGGCATCGACGGGCGTTTTACCGTGCGCCAAGACAGCGAGTGCACACGCTTGAGCGTGGTCAGCGGCAATGTGGCCATCCATTCCCCGCATACGGCCGATGGCTTGGCGACCCAAGTACACACAGGGGAAACCTATCTGATCAGCCAGGCGCACGCCGTGTTGTCTGCGCCGCTGACCATGGACATGGGCACCTGGGCCGATGGGCTGATTGTGACGCGAGACATGCGTCTGGCTGACTTTGTGTCGGAAGTGGGGCGCTACCGCCAGGGTTATCTGGGCTGTGCGGCGGATATCGGCGACTTGCGGCTATCAGGGGTTTTCCGCTTGGAAGACACCGACAAGTTGCTGGCGATCGTTGCGCAAACACTGCCCGTTCAAGTGCGCTATCGCACACGTTGGTGGGTGAGCCTGGAACGCCTGGCCTGAATTTTTCAGGTTTTTTTGGCGGCTTTTTTCCGTGAGTCCGGCTTAGACAGTAAGCCTCTTTGTCTGCCTTACCTGCCTCTACGGACCATGATCATGACTGTGCTTTTTCTCAACGATTCACCAGACTCCTCCTACCCTCTTTTGGCCAAGGCCATACGCGTAGCCTTACTGTCGACGGCAATGGGCATGGGCGCGGTTCCGCTTGTTGGCATGGCTGCGCAAGCGGGCAGCGAGCGCATTCATCAGCGCTACGACATCCCTGCCGGCCCGCTGAGCGACGCGCTCAATCAGTTCGCCCGCCAGGCGGGCATTACGCTTGCCAGCACCCCAGCGCAGACTCAGGGCCTGGAGTCGCCAGGGCTGCGCGGTGAGTACTCCGCGGAGCAGGGCCTGAATCATTTGCTCGATGGCTCGGGGTTACAGGCTGCGTCACAGGACGGTACCAGCTTCGTCTTGCAGTCGCTGCCGCATAACAGCACGCTGACGTTGCCCACCACCGACATCAAAGGCTTCGCCCTGGGTAATGCGCTGGGCAGCATGGACGGCTACAACGCGACGCACAGTCAGATCGCAACGAAGACCAGTGCCGCACTGCTGGAAACCTCGCAAACCGTCTCCGTAGTGACGCGCGAACAGATGGACGACCAGGGCTCTCAGACCGTGGCACAAGTCATGCGTTACACCCCTGGCGTGCTGACGAACCCCTATGGCGCAACCCATCGCTATGATTATGTGGCGATGCGCGGCTTCAACGATGGCTCGGTCGACAACATCTACCTGGATGGCTTGAAGTCCATGGGGGACAGCGGTACTTACAGCACCATGCAGGTGGACCCGTACTTTCTTGAACGCGTGGACATTCTTAAGGGGCCGTCTTCTGTGCTGTACGGGCGCAGTTCGCCTGGAGGTCTGGTAGCACTGACCAGTAAGAAGCCGCTGTACGAGCCCTACCATCAAGTGCAAGCGACAGTCGGCAGCAACGGGCAACGCGGGATGGGTTTTGATTTCAGCGGGCCGGTGGACGATGACAAGCGCGTTGCCTATCGGCTGACCGGGCTGGCGGATAAGTCCGACACACAATTCGACCATGCCAAAGAAAAACGCTACGCACTGGCGCCGACAGTGAGCATCGACTTTACCGAAGACACTTCACTGACACTGCAAGCGTATTTACAGCACGACCCTGAGGGTGGTTATCACGGTGGTATGCCGGCGGACGGCGCACTGCACCAGCGCAATGGCCAGCGTATCTCCAACCACTTTTTCGAAGGCGAGCCGGGGGTAGACGGGTACAAGCGTGACCAGCAGTCGTTTGGCTATCAGTTCGAACATCGCTTCAACGATGTGTTTACTGCGCGACAAAACTTCCGCTATCTCGACTCCAAGGTGAAGCTGGACCAGGTGTATGCCTATGGCTGGACTACACCAACCAGCAATGAGCTGAACCGCTATTACTCCGGCGGTGATGAAAAACTGCATGCGTTCATTATCGACAATATGCTGCAGGCGGAATTTTTTACCGGAGCAACCAAACATACGATGCTGATGGGCGCGGATTATCAGCGGCGTAAAACAGTGGTGGACTGGACCAGCGGTTCACTGCAACCGATCAACGCGTTTAGCCCGGTCTATGGCAATTCGGCGATCAGCAATGCCAACCTGACCAGTTATCTGCGACGACTGGAGCAGACGGGCGTCTATCTTCAAGACCTGATTGAGATGGATAAATGGCGATTCTCACTGGGACTGCGCCAGGACTGGGTAGAGACGTCGGATGAAAACCGTATCGCCGAAGCGGGCCGACCGCTGGGTACGCAGATCAGCGACAAACGTACCAAGCTGACGGGTCGGGCGGGGGCGTTGTACCTGTTTGATAACGGCCTGGCGCCGTATGTCAGCTACTCGGAGTCTTTCAACCCGAACTCCTATTCCGACAGTGCGGGCAACCCGCTGGCACCGACTAACGGGACACAGTGGGAGGCGGGTTTGAAATATCAGCCGCCAGGAACTGACAACCTGTTTACCGCATCGTGGTTTCGCATCGACCAGGAGAACCTGGCCACCAAGTTGCCGCAGGAAAACTTCTATCGTGCTGTAGGCGCTGTCCGTTCCCAGGGGCTGGAGCTGGAAGCCCATGTGCAACTGACCGATAACCTGAAGCTTTTAGGCAGCTATACCTTCACCGACATCAAGTACTCCAAGTCGATGGTGAGTACTTTAAGCTCCGCCGACAATCTGATCGAAAACAAAGGCAACTCGCCGACCCAGGCGCCTCGGCATATGGCTTCAGTATGGGCGGACTATAAATTCAATAGTGCAGCCCTGGACGGCTTGCGACTTGGCGCGGGCGTGCGATACGTGGGGTACAGCTGGGCAGACGCCGAGAACACCATGAAGGTGCCCGCCTATACGTTGTTTGACGCTTCAGTAGGGTACGACCTGGGCAAGATGGGCTTGAAGGGTGTGGATGTAAGGCTCAATGCCAACAACCTGACCAATGAAAGCTATGTGGCTTCGTGTGCCAGCTTGAACTTCTGCTACTTGGGTGAAGAGCGTAATGTCAGTGCTACGGTCAGCTATCAGTTCTGATCCGTTATAGCTTCTAACAAGCCGGCGCCTGATTTCAGGGGTCGGCTTTTTTGTGGGTGTCGTCAGGCTGCCTTTGTCCGGCCCAGACGCACACGTGAGCGGTCTGCAGCCGGGGAATTATCATCCCACCTAAATGACAAAACCCCTGTCTGCGTTAGCAGACAGGGGTTTCGGAATTTAATCTTGACGATGACCTACTCTCACATGGGGAAACCCCACACTACCATCGGCGATGCATCGTTTCACTGCTGAGTTCGGGATGGGATCAGGTGGTTCCAATGCTCTATGGTCGTCAAGAAATTCTGTGTACCAGTCCGTTGCGCTTGCAACGTGCCGGTGAAATTCATGGACTTCTACATAAACAAAACCCCTAATTGCGTTAGCAATCAGGGGTTTCGGAATTTAATCTTGACGATGACCTACTCTCACATGGGGAAACCCCACACTACCATCGGCGATGCATCGTTTCACTACTGAGTTCGGGATGGGATCAGGTGGTTCCAATGCTCTATGGTCGTCAAGAAATTCGGGTACTGAGTCGTAGCCAGTCGGCTTCGCTTCAGCAAATTGGGTATGTGACAGCTTTCGGTGTTTTGTGAGCGTCGAACTTTCGGTTCATCTCGTCTTCACACACCGCAATCTGATGCTCGTTAGAGTAGTCAAATTGCTTGGGTGTTATATGGTCAAGCCTCACGGGCAATTAGTATTGGTTAGCTCAACGCCTCACAGCGCTTACACACCCAACCTATCAACGTCGTAGTCTTCGACGGCCCTTCAGGGAACTCAAGGTTCCAGTGAGATCTCATCTTGAGGCTAGTTTCCCGCTTAGATGCTTTCAGCGGTTATCTATTCCGAACATAGCTACCCGGCAATGCCACTGGCGTGACAACCGGAACACCAGAGGTTCGTCCACTCCGGTCCTCTCGTACTAGGAGCAGCCCCTCTCAAATCTCAAACGTCCACGGCAGATAGGGACCGAACTGTCTCACGACGTTCTAAACCCAGCTCGCGTACCACTTTAAATGGCGAACAGCCATACCCTTGGGACCGGCTTCAGCCCCAGGATGTGATGAGCCGACATCGAGGTGCCAAACACCGCCGTCGATATGAACTCTTGGGCGGTATCAGCCTGTTATCCCCGGAGTACCTTTTATCCGTTGAGCGATGGCCCTTCCATACAGAACCACCGGATCACTAAGACCTACTTTCGTACCTGCTCGACGTGTCTGTCTCGCAGTCAAGCGCGCTTTTGCCTTTATACTCTACGACCGATTTCCGACCGGTCTGAGCGCACCTTCGTACTCCTCCGTTACTCTTTAGGAGGAGACCGCCCCAGTCAAACTACCCACCATACACTGTCCTCGATCCGGATAACGGACCTGAGTTAGAACCTCAAAGTTGCCAGGGTGGTATTTCAAGGTTGGCTCCACGCAGACTGGCGTCCACGCTTCAAAGCCTCCCACCTATCCTACACAAGCAAATTCAAAGTCCAGTGCAAAGCTATAGTAAAGGTTCACGGGGTCTTTCCGTCTAGCCGCGGATACACTGCATCTTCACAGCGATTTCAATTTCACTGAGTCTCGGGTGGAGACAGCGCCGCCATCGTTACGCCATTCGTGCAGGTCGGAACTTACCCGACAAGGAATTTCGCTACCTTAGGACCGTTATAGTTACGGCCGCCGTTTACCGGGGCTTCGATCAAGAGCTTCGCGTTAGCTAACCCCATCAATTAACCTTCCGGCACCGGGCAGGCGTCACACCCTATACGTCCACTTTCGTGTTTGCAGAGTGCTGTGTTTTTAATAAACAGTCGCAGCGGCCTGGTATCTTCGACCGGCATGAGCTTACGGAGCAAGTCCTTCACCCTCACCGGCGCACCTTCTCCCGAAGTTACGGTGCCATTTTGCCTAGTTCCTTCACCCGAGTTCTCTCAAGCGCCTTGGTATTCTCTACCCAACCACCTGTGTCGGTTTGGGGTACGGTTCCTGGTTACCTGAAGCTTAGAAGCTTTTCTTGGAAGCATGGCATCAACCACTTCGTTAACTAAAAGTTAACTCGTCATCAGCTCTCGGCCTTAGAATCCCGGATTTACCTAAGATTCCAGCCTACCACCTTAAACTTGGACAACCAACGCCAAGCTGGCCTAGCCTTCTCCGTCCCTCCATCGCAATAACCAGAAGTACAGGAATATTAACCTGTTTTCCATCGACTACGCTTTTCAGCCTCGCCTTAGGGACCGACTAACCCTGCGTCGATTAACGTTGCGCAGGAAACCTTGGTCTTTCGGCGTGGGTGTTTTTCACACCCATTGTCGTTACTCATGTCAGCATTCGCACTTCTGATACCTCCAGCAAGCTTCTCAACTCACCTTCACAGGCTTACAGAACGCTCCTCTACCGCATCACTTACGTGATACCCGTAGCTTCGGTGTATGGTTTGAGCCCCGTTACATCTTCCGCGCAGGCCGACTCGACTAGTGAGCTATTACGCTTTCTTTAAAGGGTGGCTGCTTCTAAGCCAACCTCCTAGCTGTCTAAGCCTTCCCACATCGTTTCCCACTTAACCATAACTTTGGGACCTTAGCTGACGGTCTGGGTTGTTTCCCTTTTCACGACGGACGTTAGCACCCGCCGTGTGTCTCCCATGCTCGGCACTTGTAGGTATTCGGAGTTTGCATCGGTTTGGTAAGTCGGGATGACCCCCTAGCCGAAACAGTGCTCTACCCCCTACAGTGATACATGAGGCGCTACCTAAATAGCTTTCGAGGAGAACCAGCTATCTCCGAGCTTGATTAGCCTTTCACTCCGATCCACAGGTCATCCGCTAACTTTTCAACGGTAGTCGGTTCGGTCCTCCAGTTAGTGTTACCCAACCTTCAACCTGCCCATGGATAGATCGCCCGGTTTCGGGTCTATTCCCAGCGACTAGACGCCCTATTAAGACTCGCTTTCGCTACGCCTCCCCTATTCGGTTAAGCTCGCCACTGAAAATAAGTCGCTGACCCATTATACAAAAGGTACGCAGTCACCTAACAAAGTAGGCTCCCACTGCTTGTACGCATACGGTTTCAGGATCTATTTCACTCCCCTCTCCGGGGTTCTTTTCGCCTTTCCCTCACGGTACTAGTTCACTATCGGTCAGTCAGTAGTATTTAGCCTTGGAGGATGGTCCCCCCATATTCAGACAAAGTTTCTCGTGCTCCGTCCTACTCGATTTCATGACTAAGAGATTTTCGCGTACAGGGCTATCACCCACTATGGCCGCACTTTCCAGAGCGTTCCGCTAATCTCAAAGCCACTTAAGGGCTAGTCCCCGTTCGCTCGCCACTACTAAGGGAATCTCGGTTGATTTCTTTTCCTCAGGGTACTTAGATGTTTCAGTTCCCCTGGTTCGCCTCTTACGCCTATGTATTCAGCGTAAGATAACCATCTTATGATGGCTGGGTTCCCCCATTCAGACATCTCCGGATCAAAGTCTGTTTGCCGACTCCCCGAAGCTTTTCGCAGGCTACCACGTCTTTCATCGCCTCTGACTGCCAAGGCATCCACCGTATGCGCTTCTTCACTTGACCATATAACCCCAAGCAATCTGGTTATACTGTGAAGACAACATTCGCCGAAAATTCGAATTTCTCAATTAAGAGAACTCACAAATTTTACCTTAGCCTGATCCGTTACCAGTGAAAGTAACGTTCAGTCTATCTTTCTATCACATACCCAAATTTTTAAAGAACGATCTAATCAAAGACTAGAAATCAATATTCACTTCAGAATATTCATTTCTAAACTCTAACAGCAGAAGCAGTTAATGGTGGAGCCAAACGGGATCGAACCGTTGACCTCCTGCGTGCAAGGCAGGCGCTCTCCCAGCTGAGCTATGGCCCCATAACAAAATTGGTGGGTCTGGGCAGATTCGAACTGCCGACCTCACCCTTATCAGGGGTGCGCTCTAACCAACTGAGCTACAGACCCAATTTCGAGCGTCACTGATTAGCTAAGAGCTATCAGCTTGGAGCTTAAAGCTGCTTCTATCGTCTTCTTCAATGAATCAAGCAATTCGTGTGGGAACTTATGGAGCAGCTGATGTCGTCGATTAAGGAGGTGATCCAGCCGCAGGTTCCCCTACGGCTACCTTGTTACGACTTCACCCCAGTCATGAATCACACCGTGGTAACCGTCCTCCCGAAGGTTAGACTAGCTACTTCTGGTGCAACCCACTCCCATGGTGTGACGGGCGGTGTGTACAAGGCCCGGGAACGTATTCACCGCGACATTCTGATTCGCGATTACTAGCGATTCCGACTTCACGCAGTCGAGTTGCAGACTGCGATCCGGACTACGATCGGTTTTATGGGATTAGCTCCACCTCGCGGCTTGGCAACCCTCTGTACCGACCATTGTAGCACGTGTGTAGCCCAGGCCGTAAGGGCCATGATGACTTGACGTCATCCCCACCTTCCTCCGGTTTGTCACCGGCAGTCTCCTTAGAGTGCCCACCATTACGTGCTGGTAACTAAGGACAAGGGTTGCGCTCGTTACGGGACTTAACCCAACATCTCACGACACGAGCTGACGACAGCCATGCAGCACCTGTCTCAATGTTCCCGAAGGCACCAATCTATCTCTAGAAAGTTCATTGGATGTCAAGGCCTGGTAAGGTTCTTCGCGTTGCTTCGAATTAAACCACATGCTCCACCGCTTGTGCGGGCCCCCGTCAATTCATTTGAGTTTTAACCTTGCGGCCGTACTCCCCAGGCGGTCAACTTAATGCGTTAGCTGCGCCACTAAAAGCTCAAGGCTTCCAACGGCTAGTTGACATCGTTTACGGCGTGGACTACCAGGGTATCTAATCCTGTTTGCTCCCCACGCTTTCGCACCTCAGTGTCAGTATTAGTCCAGGTGGTCGCCTTCGCCACTGGTGTTCCTTCCTATATCTACGCATTTCACCGCTACACAGGAAATTCCACCACCCTCTACCATACTCTAGTCAGTCAGTTTTGAATGCAGTTCCCAGGTTGAGCCCGGGGATTTCACATCCAACTTAACAAACCACCTACGCGCGCTTTACGCCCAGTAATTCCGATTAACGCTTGCACCCTCTGTATTACCGCGGCTGCTGGCACAGAGTTAGCCGGTGCTTATTCTGTCGGTAACGTCAAAACAGCAAAGTATTAATTTACTGCCCTTCCTCCCAACTTAAAGTGCTTTACAATCCGAAGACCTTCTTCACACACGCGGCATGGCTGGATCAGGCTTTCGCCCATTGTCCAATATTCCCCACTGCTGCCTCCCGTAGGAGTCTGGACCGTGTCTCAGTTCCAGTGTGACTGATCATCCTCTCAGACCAGTTACGGATCGTCGCCTTGGTGAGCCATTACCTCACCAACTAGCTAATCCGACCTAGGCTCATCTGATAGCGCAAGGCCCGAAGGTCCCCTGCTTTCTCCCGTAGGACGTATGCGGTATTAGCGTCCGTTTCCGAACGTTATCCCCCACTACCAGGCAGATTCCTAGGCATTACTCACCCGTCCGCCGCTCTCAAGAGAAGCAAGCTTCTCTCTACCGCTCGACTTGCATGTGTTAGGCCTGCCGCCAGCGTTCAATCTGAGCCATGATCAAACTCTTCAGTTCAAACATCTTTGGGTTTTTAAGAAACCCTAAACTTGGCTCAGCAATCGTTGGTTACATCTTTGATTTCTCGCGGAGTAACTTGTGATGCTGATAATCTTGTTGACTATCAGTCTGACTCCACAAGCACCCACACGAATTGCTTGATTCAGTTGTTAAAGAGCGGTTGGTTAAGATCTTTCGTCTCAACCGAGGCGCGCATTCTACAGCAGCCTCACTTGCTGTCAAGTGATTATTTTCAGAAGTTTTCGAAGAATTCTTCAACAACTTCAACCACTTGCGCTTCAGATCTCTCTGCAGCGGGAGGCGAATTCTACAGCGTTACACGCTGCTGTCAACACCTCTTTTTCAACTCCCTTTTGGCTTCGATGAACTGAAGCAACCTGCTGTCGAAAACTTCGCAACTCATTGTTTAACAAGGAGTTTTCCGTTTCGACTGCGCCGGAAGTGGGGCGAATTATAGACTTCTAAAATCTGCCGTCAACACTTAATTTAGCTTCTCTATCAATAAGTTAGAGCTGATCAAAAAACAACCAACCCAAGCTCGTTGATCAATCAACCTATATAGAAGAGCAAATTCAGATAACGCCCGCAGCCTTCAGCGCAGCCACATTCGCCGAATCCAACCCCAACACCCCTTGCAACACCTGCACCGTATGCTCCCCCAATAGAGGAGGCGCATTACGATATTCCACCGGCGTCTTGGACAGCCGTATCGGGCTGGCGACCTGAGGCACCATCCCCGCCAATGCATGCGGCAATGCCATCGCCAACCCACGCGCCTTGACCTGCGGGTCGGCAAACACCTGCGCCAGATCATTGATCGGCCCACACGGCACGCCTACCTGCTCCAGCTGCGACACCCACTCAGCCGTGGTCTTGAACACCGTGGCCTGGCGGATAAGCGGAATCAGCTCCGCACGGTTAGCCACCCGCACTTTATTAGTCGCGAAGCGCGGATCATCCGCCCACTGCGGCTGCCCAGCCACCTCCGCAAACTTGCGAAATTGCCCGTCGTTACCCACGGTCAGGATAAAGTCGCCATCAGCCGTGGGAAAGTCCTGATAAGGCACAATATTGGGGTGAGCATTGCCCAGGCGCTTGGGCGCCATACCCGTCGTCAGGTAATTCATAGCCTGATTGGCCAGGCACGCCACCTGCACATCCAGCAATGCCATGTCGATATGCTGCCCACCACCGTCATGATCCCGATGAGCCAGCGCAGCCAGGATCGCCACGGTCGAGTACAGCCCCGTCAGAATATCTGTCAACGCCACACCGACCTTTACCGGCCCAGCACCTTCATCACCCTCAGGCCGACCGGTCAGGCTCATCAGCCCGCCCAGCCCCTGGATCATGAAGTCGTAGCCTGCACGCGTCGCATAAGGCCCCGTCTGGCCAAAGCCGGTGATCGAGCAATAGATCAATTCTGGATTGAGCTCCTTGAGCGATTCATAGTCCAGCCCATACGCCGCCAGACCACCCACCTTGAAGTTCTCGATCAGAATGTCGGACTTGGCCGCCAAGTCGCGCACCAGCTTCTGCCCCTCCGGGCGCGTGAAGTCGATGGTCACCGACTCCTTGTTACGGTTGGCCGACAGGTAATACGCCGCCTCACTGGTGTTCTCGCCATAGGCGTCTTTAAGGAAGGGCGGCCCCCACGCCCGCGTATCATCGCCACTGCCCGGCCGCTCAACCTTGATCACCTCAGCGCCAAGGTCTGCAAGGATCTGCCCGGACCACGGGCCGGCCAGCACTCGTGACAAATCCAATACCCGCAGATGTGAAAGCGCGCCCATGCCGTTCTCCTATTAATAGAACGCTTGAAGACCGGTCTGCGCACGCCCAAGAATCAAGGCGTGCACGTCATGGGTGCCCTCGTAGGTATTGACCACCTCCAGGTTGACCAGGTGACGCGCCACTCCGAACTCATCCGAGATACCGTTGCCGCCCAACATGTCCCGCGCCATGCGCGCGATATCCAGGGATTTGCCACACGAGTTGCGCTTCATGATCGACGTGATCTCAACCGCCGCCGTCCCTTCATCCTTCATGCGCCCCAAACGCAGGCAGCCTTGCAAGGCCAGGGTGATTTCGGTCTGCATGTCCGCCAGCTTCTTCTGGATCAGCTGGGTCGCCGCCAAAGGCCGCCCGAATTGCTGACGGTCCAGGGTGTATTGGCGAGCGGTGTGCCAGCAAAACTCGGCAGCACCCAGCGCGCCCCAGGAAATGCCATAGCGTGCCGAGTTAAGACAGGTGAAAGGCCCCTTCAAGCCGCGCACGTCCGGGAAGATGTTCTCCTCGGGCACAAACACGTTATCCATGACGATCTCACCGGTAATCGAAGCCCGCAGGCCGACCTTGCCGTGAATCGCCGGAGCGCTCAGCCCCTTCCAACCCTTCTCCAGGACAAAACCACGAATATCGCCCGCATCGTCCTTGCCCCACACCACGAACACATCGGCGATCGGGCTGTTGGTGATCCACATCTTGGCGCCGGTCAGGCTGTAGCCGCCATCAACCTTACGTGCACGGGTAATCATCGCGCCCGGGTCAGAACCGTGGTTAGGCTCGGTCAGGCCGAAACAGCCGATCCACTCACCCGATGCCAGCTTTGGCAGGTACTTCTGCTTTTGTGCCTCGGTGCCAAATTCGTTGATCGGCACCATCACCAGTGACGACTGCACACTCATCATTGAGCGATAGCCGGAGTCGACACGTTCCACCTCACGGGCAATCAGCCCGTAGCTGACGTAGTTCAGGCCACTGCCACCGTACTGCTCCGGGATCATTGCACCCAACAGGCCGGTTTCACCCATCTCGCGAAAAATCGCAGGGTCGGTCTTTTCATGGCGAAAGGCTTCGAGCACACGCGGCGCCAGCTTGTCCTGGGCGAATTGCTCAGCGCTGTCGCGCACCATGCGCTCTTCCTCGGTGAGCTGTTGATCCAGCAACAGTGGATCGATCCAGTTGAAGCTTGCCTTGCCAGCCATGAATAAGTCCTCGGGGAAGAAAACAGAAGTCGTGGATGCAGCCTAGGCCGGGCAGCCGCAGAGGGCAAACGAGGTTTACGCATAGGGTTGTGCTAATTTCTCACTTCGTAATGACCAAAGAGCGCGCAGATGCGCTTTATGAGTGAGTACAACGTACATGCGCAGAAAAATTCCCAGCACCACCGCCCTGATCAGTTTTGAAGCGGCGGCCCGCCACGAGAGCTTTACCAAGGCGGCGCACGAGCTTTCACTGACCCAAGGCGCCATCTGTCGACAGATCGCCAGCCTGGAGGAGTTTTTAAGTGTCGAGCTATTTCGACGCTCACGGCGGGGCGTCAAGCTGACAGAGGCAGGGCTTTCTTATAGCCGTCGCGTTGCCATGCAACTGGACGCCGTAGAGCGCGATACCTTGTCGGTCATGGGGCAGCAGGGCGCGAATGTCATTGAGCTGGCAGTGGTGCCGACGTTCGGCACCCAATGGCTGATCCCACGGCTCAAGGACTTCCAGCACCAACACCCGGAAGTCACGGTAAACCTCACCAACCGCACGCGCCCTTTTCTGTTTGCCGACACCGATTTCGACGCTGCCATCTACTTTGGCGATGCCGATTGGTCTGGCACCGAATCCCACCGGCTGATGGGCGAAGATCCCGTTCCGGTGTGCAGCCCGCGCTTACTGGGCAGCCGCGCCCACTTCAGCCCGCAAGAGATTGCCCAACTGCCGCTGCTGCAACAAACCACCCGACCATACGCCTGGCGCCAGTGGTTTAACGCGCAACAACTGAACATACCTCGCGACATGACAGGCCCCCGTTACGAGCTATTCTCGATGTTGTCGCAGGCCGCCATGCATGAAATGGGCATCGCGCTGATTCCGCCTTTCCTTATCCAGCGCGAGCTGGAGGAGAAACGTCTGGTCATCGCGAGCCCCGAAACATTGAGCAGCACAAAGGCTTACTACCTGATGATTCCCGAACGAAAAGTCGAATCTGCGTCGTTGCACGCGTTTAGAGACTGGCTGATTGACCAGTCACAGCGCTATAACCCCAGTATTTAAAGGATAAGGTCATTTTATTGACCTTGTAGTCAGATAAATCATGATCCTACAGATATAACTATATGTCGTGTTTTGAAAGACTGTACCTCTCAGCCTTAAAATGAGCTTAACGCCTTGGCTGATAAGGCTTGTAGCGACTATCAGCTGCCAATGCCCGACTATTCACACAAAAGATAGGAAAGCCGTCTATAACCCTCTACAACCCTTTAAACACCTGTATTTAAAGAGGTTATTTCATCATGTTGCGACAATCAGTCACAGGGTGACTTGTAGTTAATTTTTCGTCACCCGTCATAATCCCTTGAAGGCCGTAAAGTTCGCCTGCAAAATGCCGCGCCCCGCTGTCATTTCAGCGGGATCGTGCTGATCGGCCGCCCCAGCTGCGCCCCTCACGGTGCACTGGCCTTTTTACAAAAAGATCAAAAGCAAAAAGATCATGCAGGAGATTTGACGTGCACATTGGTGTTCCTCTCGAAACCCAGACCGGTGAAACGCGGGTGGCTGCCACCCCGGAAACCATCAAGAAGCTGATCGGCCAGGGCCATAAGGTCACTGTACAAAGCGGCGCAGGCATTACCGCCAGCATCGTCGACAGTGCCTATGAAACGGCAGGCGCAACCATTGGCAGCGCCAGCGAAGCGTTTGGCGCCGAGCTGATTCTCAAGGTGGTTGCCCCCAGCGACAGCGAACTGGCGCTGATCAAAAGCGGCACCGTGTTGGTGGGCATGCTCAACCCGTTCAGCAACGAAACCATCGCCAAACTGGCAGAGCGAGGCATTACAGCCTTCGCGCTCGAAGCTGCGCCACGCACCTCACGAGCCCAGAGCCTCGACGTGCTGTCGTCACAGGCCAACATTGCCGGCTATAAAGCAGTGTTGCTGGCAGCCCATCACTACCCACGCTTCATGCCGATGCTGATGACTGCCGCCGGCACCGTCAAAGCCGCGCGCGTGTTGATCCTCGGCGCGGGTGTCGCAGGCCTGCAGGCCATCGCCACGGCGAAACGCCTGGGCGCCGTGATCGAAGCGTCTGACGTGCGCCCTGCCGTAAAAGAGCAGATCGAGTCTCTCGGTGCCAAGTTCGTCGACGTGCCCTACGAAACCGATGAAGAGCGTGAATGCGCGGTCGGTGTTGGCGGCTACGCACGCCCGATGCCATCGAGCTGGATGCAGCGTCAGGCCTTGGCCGTACATGAACGCGCCAAACAAGCGGACATCGTCATCACCACGGCGCTGATCCCGGGCCGCAAAGCCCCGACCTTGCTCAGTGCCGAAACCGTCGCACAAATGAAGCCGGGCTCGGTGGTCATCGACCTCGCCGCTGCCCAAGGTGGCAACTGCCCGCTGACCGTCGCCGACCAGGTCGTCGTGGAAAACGGCGTGACCATTTGCGGCCCGACCAACCTGGCCGGTGCCGTTGCCGCCGATGCTTCTGCTTTATATGCGCGCAACCTGCTGGACTTCCTGAAGCTGGTCTTCACCAAGGAAGGGCAGTTTGAAATCAACCTCGAAGACGACATCGTCGCCGCGTGCCTGATGTGCCGCGACGGCCAAGTCATCCGCAAAAACGCCTAAGCAGGGATTCAGACGATGGAAGAGCTTATCTCCCCCGGTATCTACAACCTGATCATCTTTGTGCTGGCGATTTATGTCGGTTACCACGTGGTCTGGAACGTCACACCCGCGCTGCATACGCCGCTGATGGCGGTGACCAACGCGATCTCTGCAATCGTGATTGTCGGCGCCATGCTCGCCGCAGCCCTCACTGTGACCCCACTGGGTAAAACCATGGGCACCCTGGCCGTGGCCCTGGCGGCAGTTAACGTATTCGGCGGCTTCCTGGTCACGCGCAGGATGCTGGAGATGTTCAAGAAGAAAGCCCCGAAAGTAAAAGAAGAGGCGCCAAAGTAATGAGCATGAATTTGGTTACGACGCTCTACTTGATCGCGTCGATCTGCTTTATCCAGGCCCTCAAAGGCCTGTCGCACCCCACTACGTCGCGACGCGGCAACCTGTTCGGCATGCTCGGCATGGCGCTGGCGGTACTGACCACTGTGGGCCTCATCTATAAGCTCGGCGCTGAGCTTGCAACAGCCGGTATCGGTTACGTGATCGTCGGCCTGCTGATCGGTGGCACCGCCGGTTCGATCATGGCCAAGCGCGTAGAAATGACCAAGATGCCGGAGCTGGTTGCCTTCATGCACAGCATGATCGGCCTGGCCGCGGTATTTATCGCGATTGCCGCCGTGGTCGAACCGCAATCCTTGGGCATCGTCAAACACCTGGGCGACTCGATCCCAGCGGGCAACCGCCTGGAACTGTTCCTCGGCGCAGCCATTGGTGCAATTACCTTCTCCGGTTCGGTGATTGCGTTCGGCAAGCTCTCGGGCAAGTACAAGTTCCGCCTGTTCCAGGGCGCACCCGTACAGTTCGGCGGCCAGCACAAACTGAACCTGGTGCTCGGCCTGGCCACCCTGGGCCTGGGCCTGGCGTTCATGTTCACCGGCAACCTCACTGCGTTCGCGTTGATGCTGGCCCTGGCTTTCGTACTGGGCGTGCTGATCATCATCCCGATTGGCGGCGCCGACATGCCGGTGGTTGTCTCGATGCTCAACAGCTACTCCGGCTGGGCAGCGGCGGGCATCGGCTTCTCGCTGAACAACTCGATGCTGATCATCGCCGGCTCCCTGGTGGGCTCCAGCGGCGCGATTCTGTCGTACATCATGTGCAAGGCGATGAACCGCTCCTTCTTTAATGTATTGCTCGGTGGTTTTGGCAACACAGCAGATGCCGGCGCAGTGGCTGGTTCCAAAGAAGCGCGCCCGGTGAAATCCGGTTCGGCGGACGACGCCACGTTCCTGCTGACCAACGCCGACACCGTGATCATCGTTCCAGGCTACGGCCTGGCAGTCGCTCGGGCGCAACACGCGCTTAAAGAGCTGACCGAGAAGCTGACCCACCGTGGCGTCACCGTGAAGTACGCGATCCACCCGGTAGCGGGCCGTATGCCTGGGCACATGAACGTGCTGCTGGCCGAAGCGGAAGTGCCTTACGACCAAGTGTTCGAGATGGAAGACATTAACTCCGAGTTCGGCCAGGCCGACGTGGTGCTGGTGTTGGGCGCCAACGACGTGGTCAACCCGGCCGCCAAGAACGACCCGAACTCACCGATTGCCGGTATGCCGATTCTTGAGGCGTTCAAGGCTAAGACCATCATCGTCAACAAGCGCTCGATGGCCAGCGGCTACGCCGGTCTGGATAACGAGTTGTTCTACCTGGACAAGACCATGATGGTCTTCGGTGATGCCAAGAAGGTCATCGAAGACATGGTCAAGGCCGTCGAATAACACTGCGCCAGCGCAATACCCGAAACCCTGGCCTCCAGTAGGCTGGGGTTTTTTATTGCCGCATGAAACCCGACCAAAGGCTCTAAATCGCTGCCTGGCATTCGACCATGGTAGCGGGCCGAAATTTTTTGAAATCACTACACTGCCCACCTTGCTTCCGTAGCCTGAGATAACAATTCATGTACCGTGATCGTATCCGCTTGCCTTCGTTGTTGAACAAGGTCATGAGCGCGGCAGACGCCGCCGCACTGATCGAGGACGGCATGACCGTCGGCATGAGCGGCTTCACCCGTGCCGGTGAAGCCAAGGCCGTCCCCCACGCCCTGGCCGAACGCGCCAAGACTTCGCCGCTGAAAATCACCCTGATGACCGGTGCCAGCCTGGGCAATGACCTGGACAAGCAACTGACCGAAGCCGGCGTTCTGTCCCGTCGCATGCCGTTTCAAGTCGACAGCACCCTGCGCAAGGCGATCAATGCCGGCCAAGTGATGTTTATCGACCAGCACCTATCGGAAACCGTCGAGCAACTGCGCAACAACCAGCTCAAGTTGCCGGACATCGCTGTGATCGAAGCCGTTGCGATCACCGAACAAGGGCATATCGTGCCCACCACCTCTGTAGGCAACTCGGCCAGCTTCGCAATTTTCGCCAAACAAGTGATTGTTGAGATCAACCTCGCGCACAACCCGAACCTGGAAGGACTGCACGACATCTATATCCCGACCTACCGGCCGACGCGCACGCCGATCCCATTGGTCAAAGTCGACGACCGCATCGGCAGTACCGCAATTCCGATACCGCCGGAGAAGATCGTCGCCATCGTGATCACCAATCAGGCCGATTCCGCCTCAACCGTGACACCGCCGGACGCCGACACCCAAGGCATCGCCAACCACCTGATCAACTTCCTCAAGCAGGAAGTCGACGCCGGGCGCATGACCAACAAGCTCGGCCCGCTGCAGGCCGGGATCGGCAACATCGCCAACGCAGTGATGTGCGGCTTGATCGAATCGCCGTTCGAAGACCTGACCATGTATTCGGAAGTGTTGCAGGACTCTACCTTCGACCTGATCGACGCGGGCAAGCTGAGCTTTGCTTCGGGCAGCTCGATCACCCTGTCGGAGCGACGCAACGCCGACGTGTTCGGCAACCTGGAACACTACAAGGACAAGCTGGTACTGCGCCCACAGGAAATCTCCAACCACCCTGAAGTGGTTCGGCGCCTGGGCATTATCGGTATCAACACCGCGCTTGAGTTCGACATCTACGGCAACGTCAACTCCACCCACGTCTGCGGCACGCGGATGATGAATGGGATTGGCGGCTCTGGAGACTTCGCGCGCAACGCGCACCTGGCCATTTTCGTTACCAAGTCGATTGCCAAGGGCGGCGCGATTTCCAGCGTAGTGCCGATGGTCAGCCATGTGGACCATACCGAGCATGACGTGGATATCCTGGTGACCGAGGTTGGCCTCGCAGACCTGCGTGGTCTGGCACCCCGTGAGCGGGCGCGGGTGATCATCGACAATTGCGTGCACCCGGCTTACCGCGACGCGCTGAACCTTTACTTCGACGCTGCCTGTGCGATCGGCGGGCATACGCCACACATCCTGCGCGAAGCACTGAGTTGGCACATCAACCTGGAAGAAACCGGGCACATGCTCAAGGCTTGATTGATACAGATCCGAGCTGATGCAAACACAGTTTGCTCAGCTCGGTGACCGCAGCCGAACTTTTGGAAAAAACTGTACTGCTGTACCGGTCATTTCCTACCGAATTCTCCTACCTACTCTCTCAAAAATGCCTATTTCGCACCCATTCAGTGCAGACAGGTACAGTTGCCCCATTTCCGTACAGTACAGCCGCTATAAACAGTTAACTGGCCCCTCACAATACAGGTGAACTGTATCTAGAGAGTCTTGCGCCGGAGGAGGATCATTGGCATCAGTTAAACCACTACCTAATCCCGCCACAAGCGGAAGGATGTCATCATGGAACGTACACTCAGTTCCGATCTGTTCTTCGAAGAAAAAGCTGTAAACACCCAGGCTTCCTTGCCTTTGCGCGTTCTCGCCAACCTGATGTTGTGGCAGCGCCGCATCTCCAGCCGCCACCAACTGGCTCGTCTGGATTCGCGTCTGCTGGCTGACGCCGGTATCAGCGAAGCTCAACGCTACGAAGAGCTGAGCAAGCCGTTCTGGCGCTAATTGGCGCCCGCTGGCCCTGACCCGCCGGGTCCACCGCCAGCACCCTGATTTAACAAAACAAAGCCCGCCCCGGGAAACCGGAGGCGGGCTTTGTTGTTTCCGGGTTTCAAACTTTACACCGCTAAAACAGACGTCATAGATAATGACCAGTACAGTTTAAATATCACAACAGTTAAGCAGTACAATTTAACTTTGGTGTATCTGTATTGGTAAAAGCTGCCCGCCCAAGATGGTGTTCCAAGACTTCATGGAAGGCCGTCGTCATGAATACACAAACGTCGCGCTACAAACAATTGATCATTCGAATGGCCTGCGCGCTGGCCAGATGGGCGCGACAGGCCCAAGAACGCCGCCAACTTGCGCAACTCGACCCTCGTGAATTGGCCGACGCCGGTATCAGCCAAGGTGACCGAACCGCCGAGCTGTCCAAGCCTTTCTGGCGTGACTAGGCCGATATAGGCTTTCCGAACAGATAAGCGGCAGCTTAAGATCCCGTTATCACGTGGCGAACCTTGTAGAACGGACGTCTGATGCTCAATCCGCAACAATGTCCGTTTCACAGTGGCCGCTTTGCGCCGCTTTATTTGATCTTCTACAGGAGTTATTCCATGTCCCGTCTTCGCCTGCTGAGTGCTGCCACCCTGTTGGCCCTGGCCGCCAACGCCAACGCGAGCAGCTTTATCGTGACCACCGACTCGATCGTCGGCGCCCTCAAAGCCACTTCCGATGCCAGCTCCGATGCCACGTCGTCCCTGCGTGACAACAAAGTCGTGCAAGCTGCTCGTGACGACGCCGCCAGCTTTGTCGCCAGCGAAGGCGCCATTCGTGGTGTGAAGCTGGAAAGCGCCCTGGCCCAGATCCGCCAACAAGCCCCGCAACTGAACACCGCGACCGACGCACAATTGGCACAGGCGATTCTGGCCATCTGATAATCCGGTAAACGCCAGGGCACGCCAGCCTCTACCAAATGTGTCAGCGCTGGCTCTCGCCCGGGCGTTGCGCTAGCCTTGGCGCTCGCTTTCAGTTGTCGAGTCCCATGGCTTTTTCATACCGCCTGTTGATCGTTCCCGTGTTGTTTTCCGCCTGCTGGTCATCCTTGGCTTCGGCCTTTGATGTGTCCACCCAGAGCACCGTCATCAGTGCCTACGCCACCAGCAAGGTGACGTCAGCGCCCTTTGACAGAAAATTGGTACTGGCCGCCCAGGATGACGCTGCCGCTTTTATCGCCACTGACGGCCAATGGCGGGGAGCCCGTCTGGAATCTGCGCTGGAATACCTGCGCCGAACCCAGCCAAAACTTCATGTCAGCGACCTTGAACTGGCGCAGGCAATTCTCGTCCAATAATCATCGTATATTTCTACCTTTGTATTTCGGAGTCATTCCATGCGTAGCCCGCTGATCGCTGCCGCTCTGGGCCTGCTGTTGTTGGCCGATGTTGCCCACGCGCAAACCCTGAAGGCCACCAGTAACATCATCGTGCGTGCCTCGGCGCGCACCATTGATTTCACTTCGGACACCACCACCTCCATCCGCGACTCCAAAATCGTGCGCGAAGCCCACGATGACGCTGCCAGCTTCGTCGCCTCCAACGGCGAAATCCGCGGCGCGCAGTTGGAAGCGGCCTTCGATACCCTGCGCACCCGCGTGCCGGAAGCCCGCGACGCCAGTGACCAGACCCTCGCCGAAGCTATCCTCGCTCTGTGAGGCGCCTGTTCGCCTGGCTACTGGCCGGGACTGTGCTGCTCTGTGCAGGCGCAGCCCAGGCCAGCCTGCAACTGCGGCTCAAGACCGATGGCTTGAGCCCGGCCGAACAGCAGGCCAGCCAGGCGTTGCTCGACGAAGCGATGCGCGCGCTGCCGCCGCGCTTTATCGAGCAGTTGGACCGACGCATTGATGTAGGCTGGACCGACAAGATGCCTGAAAATGCCTATGGCCAGGCTTCTCTGGTGTCCGAACTGGACCTGAACCAGAACCTGCTCGCCAGCCTCACCGACGGCAGCGCCGCCACCCAGAAGACCAATCGCCCCCACGGCACCGTGCTCCGCGAAATGCTCGCCACCGTGCTGCATGAGCTAACCCACATCTATGACCGTGCGCGCCTGTGGTCCACAGACGAGCGCCGCCTGATCCAACGCTGCAGCCGCCAGAACAACATCACCGGCCTGATCGGCCTGCCCGATCAATGCCGTGGCCAGAACGACCGTCGCTTCACCTTGAGTGACGACCCGCGCCTGCTGGACATTGCCGGCTGGCCCCAATACGTGGGCCGTCGCGGCGAGCGCGAGCAACACAATCATCAGGTCGCCCGCAGCCCGGACATCTACGAAACCACCAGCCCGCTGGAGTTCGTGGCGGTCAACATGGAGTACTTCCTCCTCGACCCAAGCTACGCCTGCCGTCGCCCCGCACTGTTTCGCTATTACAAGGAACACTTCGGCTGGGCACCGCCCGAGCAAGACACCTGCGCCAAGACCTACGCGTTCCTCAACGCCGGCAACGACTTCGCCAAAACGCCGCTGGGCCAGATCGACCCGGAGCGCGTGTATGAAATCGACTACCTGCTCGCCGAAGCTAACCAGAACCTGGTGAGCCGCTGGGGCCACAGCATGTTGCGCCTGGTGATCTGCGCACCCGGCCGCCCACGCGGCCCGGATTGCCGATTGGACCTGGACCAGCACCTGGTATTGTCCTACCGCGCATTTGTCGGTGACGTACAGCTATCGAGCTGGGATGGCCTGGTGGGCAAGTACCCATCGCGGCTGTTTGTGCTGCCGCTGGCGCAGGTGATCGACGAATACACCAAAACCGAGTTGCGCGGCCTGGCATCGGTGCCGCTCAAGCTCACCCGCCAAGAGATCAACGACACCGTCGAACATGCCGCCGAAATGCACTGGAGCTACGACGGCAATTACTTCTTCATCTCCAATAACTGTGCGGTGGAGAGCCTGAAGCTGCTGCGCAGCGGCAGCGCCAACCCGCAATTGACCGGCCTGGACAACATCACCCCCAACGGCCTGCTCGAGGTGCTCAGCGCCCGTGGCCTGGCTGACACCAACGTACTCAATGACAAGCGCGAAGCCTTGCGCCTGGGTTATCACTTCGACTCGTTCCGCGAACGCTATCAGGCAATGTTCGACGTGCTGCGCAAACACCTGCCGATCAAGCAGACTCAAGTTGAAGACTGGCTGTCCCTGAGTGCCGCAGAACGCCGCCAGTGGTTCACCCAGGCCGACCTGCGCACCAGCGCCGCGCTGCTGCTGCTCGAACAAGCCAGCTATCGCAAACAACTGATGCTGGCCCAGGACGAAGTCAAGCAGCGCTACCTCAATGCCCGTGAGCTGACAAACGGCGGCATGGAAAAAGCCAACAACACCCTGCAACAGATCCTCGCCAACAGCGGCTTCCTCAGCCGCCCGGCAGAGTTGCTCGACAGTGGCGGCTACGGCCTGCCGCAACCTTCGGAAGCCAAACGCCTGGAGTCGGAAAGTGCCGAGCGCCAGAAGCAACTGCAATCGTTGACCGGCGATCTGGATAAAGAGGTGAGGGCGCTGCTCGACCCTGCACGCGCCGACGAGATTGCCGCCTGCGAAGCCAACCTCAAGCAGATGGGCGAGCACCTGCGGGCCTTGCATAAAGCCTCGGGCGGTTTGGAGCTGCCCTGAGTCACCTAAAGAAAATTCCTACAAACCTTCCATCATCTGACTTACACGCCGAAAGCTGGCTGAAAGCTTCCCCGTCTAGGATCGCCACCACTGCCGGCAACAGACCGGCTGTAAACAACAACAATGGTGATTCCTGATGTCCGCTCCTACCCGCCTGTTCGCTCCAACTCCATCCGTACGCCACGTGCCTTTCGTACTGCGCTGACCCCAACCCGGTTCGCCATTCCCTAGCCGCGCTACGCCTGGAGTATTCCTATGCTGACTTTCCTTGGCTTTGCCATGGTCATCACGTTCATGTACCTGATCATGACCAAGCGCCTGTCTGCGCTGATTGCCTTGATCATTGTGCCGATCCTGTTCGCCCTGTTCGGTGGCTTCGCACCCGAGATCGGCCCGATGATGCTTGCAGGCATCACCAAGCTTGCGCCGACCGGCGTGATGCTGATGTTCGCCATTCTCTACTTTGCCCTGATGATCGACTCCGGCCTGTTCGACCCGGCCGTGCGCAAGATCCTCAAGATGGTCAAGGGCGACCCGCTGAAAGTTTCGGTCGGTACCGCCGTACTGGCCCTGGTGGTGTCCCTGGACGGTGACGGCGCCACCACTTACATGATCTGCGTGGCCGCCATGCTGCCGCTGTACCAGCGCATCGGCATGAGCCCGCGCATCATGGCCGGCCTGATCATCCTCGCCGGTGGCGTGATGAACATGACGCCGTGGGGCGGCCCGACGGCCCGTGCCGCCAGTGCGTTGCATGTAGACCCTTCGGATATTTTCGTACCGATGATCCCGGCCATGGCTGTCGGCGTAGTGGCGATCCTGGTGATTGCCTACATGTACGGCAAGCGCGAACGTGCCCGCCTGGGTGAACTGCACCTGCAGGGCGACGAGATCGATCACAGCGAGATCAGCGTGTCGCAATTCCCGGACGCCCGTCGTCCCAAGCTGATCTGGTTCAACGGCGCACTGACCTTCGCGCTGATGTGCACCCTGATTGCCGGCCTGTTGCCACTGCCGGTGCTGTTCATGGTCGCGTTCAGTATCGCGATGATCGTCAACTATCCATGCCTGCAAATGCAGAAAGACCGCATCGCCGCCCACGCCGGCAGCGTGCTGGCAGTGACGGGCTTGATCTTCGCCGCCGGTATCTTCACCGGTATCCTGTCGGGCACCGGCATGGTCGACGCCATGTCCAAGAGCCTGCTGGCGGTTATCCCGGATGCGCTGGGCCCGTACCTCGCAGTGATCACCGCCTTGGTGAGCATGCCGTTCACCTTCTTCATGTCCAACGATGCGTTCTACTACGGCGTATTGCCTGTGCTCGCTGAAGCGGCCAGTCATTACGGTATCACCGCCGTGGAAATGGCCCGTGCATCCATTGTTGGCCAACCCGTGCATTTGCTCAGCCCGCTGGTACCATCGACTTACCTGCTGGTGGCCCTGGCCGGGATCGAATTTGGCGATCACCAACGCTTTACCCTCAAGTGGGCAGTGCTGGTGTGCCTGTGCATAATGTTCGCCGCTTTGCTGATGGGGATTTTTCCGCTGTTCAGCACTCTATAATCGTAACGACCTGACCGCGCGGCGCTGCAGCTTGCGCGGTTTCACATTTGCTCAAAGGAATACACATGGAATGGCTGACCAATCCGGAAATCTGGATTGCCTTCTTCACCCTGACGGCGCTTGAGATCGTCCTGGGCATCGATAACATCATCATGATTTCGATCCTGGTCAGCCGCATGCCCAAGCATATGCAGGCGCGCACCCGGATCTTCGGCCTGGCCCTGGCCATGGTCACGCGAATCCTGTTGCTGCTGTCGATCACCTGGGTCATGCAACTCACTGCCGATCTGTTTGTGGTCTTCGGCCAGGGCATCTCCGGTCGCGATCTGATCCTGTTCTTCGGTGGCCTGTTCCTGCTGTGGAAAAGCTCCCAGGAGATGTACCACGCACTGGAAGGTGAAGACGAAACCCACGACGAGCCGGGCGGCAAGGGTGGCAAGTTCATCTACACCATCATCCAGATCGCGATCATCGATATCGTGTTCTCCCTGGACTCGGTGATCACTGCGGTCGGCATGGTTTCCCATGTACCGGTCATGGTCGCTGCGATCGTGGTAGCCGTACTGGTGATGATGCTGGCTGCGGGCACTATCAGCGAATTCATCGACAAGCACCCGTCGCTGAAGATGCTGGCGCTGTCGTTCCTGCTGGTGGTGGGTACGGTGCTGATCGCTGAATCCTTCGACGTGCATGTGCCAAAAGGCTACGTCTACTTCGCCATGGCGTTCTCGCTGGCAGTAGAAGCGGTGAACATCAAGATGCGCACCGCCATCGCGAAAAAGAAGAAACAGCAGGATCCTGTGAAACTGCGCAAGGACATTCCGGGTCAATAAACCTGACCCGCTGCTGAAATGGGGCGTTCGCGCCCCATTTTTTCATCTGCAGAAAACTGATTTCATGACAGTTTTGTTTCAATCCCCACTTTAGCTATGCGATGCTGGCGCAGAGCCCATTCGCCAACTACAGCTTAAGTACAAGACGTAGAACGGCACGCGGCAATTCTCATTTGCTCTTTGTGGAGCACACCCACACGGGGGGCCGAGCATGCTGACCTTGCTCAATCTGCTTTCCGCCGTGACCCTGCTTATCTGGGGCACGCACATCGTCCGTACCGGCATCTTGCGGGTCTACGGTTCCAACTTGCGCCAAGTCATCGGGCAGAACATGTCCAAGCGCTGGCTGGCGTTTATCGCCGGTATCCTGGTGACGGCCATGGTGCAGAGCAGTAACGCTACGGCGATGCTGGTGACGTCGTTTGTCGGCCAGGGCTTGATGGGCCTTATGCCGGCGCTGGCGACCATGCTCGGTGCCGACGTCGGTACGGCGTTGATGGCGCGGGTACTGACCTTCGACCTGTCCTGGCTGTCGCCGTTGCTGATTTTTCTTGGGGTGATTTTCTTCCTGTCGCGCAAACAGACGCGGGCAGGGCAGATGGGCCGCGTCGGCATCGGCCTGGGCCTGATCATTCTGGCGTTGCAACTGATTGTCGAAGCGGCCGGGCCAATCACCCATGCCCAGGGCGTCAAAGTCATCTTTGCCTCACTGACCGGCGATATTTTGCTGGATGCCTTGGTCGGCGCCCTGTTTGCGATGATTTCCTACTCCAGCCTGGCCGCCGTACTGCTGACCGCCACCCTGGCCGGCGCCGGTGTGATCGGCCTGCACGTGGCCATCGGCCTGGTGATCGGCGCCAACATCGGCAGTGGTGTGCTGGCCTTTCTCAGCACCAATATGCAGAACGCCGCCGGCCGCCAGGTCGCTCTGGGCAGCCTGCTGTACAAACTGATAGGCCTGTTGCTGATTATTCCGGTGCTCGACCCGCTCGTACGCTGGATGGATGGTTTGGACTACAGCGCACAAGGCATGGTCATCACCTTCCATGTGCTCTACAACACCACGCGCTGCCTGATCCTGCTGCCCACCATCGGGCCAATGGCCCGCCTGTGCGCCTGGTTGCTACCGGAGCAACAGGAAACCAACGGCAAAGCCAAACCGCGTCACCTGGACCTGGCCTCGCTCGCCACCCCCAGCCTGGCGCTGGCCAACGCGGCCCGCGAAACTTTGCGCCTGGGCGACCTGATCGACAACATGCTCACCGCCATGCTCGAAGTGCTGCGTGGCAAGCAAACCGCCATCACCCAGGAAATGCGCAGCCTCAGCGATGACGTCGAGGCCCTCTACAGCGCGATCAAGCTCTACTTGGCGCAAATGCCCCGCGAAGACCTCAGTGAACAGGACAGCCGCCGCTGGGCCGAGATCATCGAGCTGTCGATCAACCTCAAGCTGGCCGGCGACCTGATCGAGCGCATGCTGCGCAAAGTCCAGCAGCAGAAAACCTCACAGCGCCGGCAGTTCTCCGACGTCGGCCTGGAAGAACTGGCCGGTTTGCACAGCCAATTGATTGCCAACCTGCGCCTGGGCCTGTCGGTGTTCCTCAGTGCCGACCCCGAAAGCGCCCGCCAACTGCTGCGCGAAAAGCGCCGCTTTCGCGCCCAGGAGCGCCGCCTGGCCCACGCTCATGTCAGCCGTCTGCAGCGTAAAATCGTACAGAGCCTGGAGACCAGTTCCCTGCACCTTGAGCTGATTGCCGACATGAAGCGCCTGAATTCGCTGTTTTGCAGCAGTGCGTATGTCGTCCTGGAAACGACTGACACCGGCGCACTCTCCGCCGAAGATATTGCCGACATCACTCATTCGCCCTGAACGTACGATGGCTCGTGAAGTCAGTTAACAATGGACCTCACCCGCCAGGAAGCTTGTTATGCGTCGCCTGTTACTTGCCTGCCTGCTCATGGGCTCGGCACACACCTTTGCCTTTGACCGCCTGCAAGTCGAAGGCTACACCTTACCCAATGGCCTGCAATTGCTGCTTAAGCCGGGCACCGAGCGTGGGCACGTGGCGATCCGCCTGGTGGTGGGCGTAGGCCTGGATGACTTTCCCTGCGACGAAAAAGAACTGCCGCACCTGCTCGAACACTTGCTGTTCAGCGGCATCGACGGCGGTGGTGAAGGCGACCTCGAAGACCGCATGCAAGCCCTCGGCGGCGAATGGAACGCCTACACCAGCAATGCCGACACCACCTTTGTGATCGAAGCGCCCGCGCAAAACCAGCGCAAGGTGCTGGACCTGTTGCTGGCGATCCTCACCCGCACCGAACTGACCGACGCGAACATCAATGCCGCCAAACAAGTGGTCGAACGCGAAGATGGCGGCCATTACTCGCACCTGCAACGCCTGCTCGACCGCCAGGACCTGGGCCACACCGCCAGCAACCAATTAGCTGTCGAACTGGGGCTCAAATGCGCCGAACGTGCCGAAGTCAACCAACTGACTCGCGATCAGTTGCAGACCCTGCGCACGCATTGGTACGCGCCCAACAACATGACGCTGATCATCGTCGGCGACCTCGACAAACTGCTGCCGGCGTACCTGGAACGCACCTACGGTCAACTTGACCCGGTCGAACCCACTGAGCACCGGCCACTGCCGGAAATCCAGCACACCGCCGCCAGCCATCGCGACCTTATCCACGGCTGGGTGGGTGACAGTGCCAAACTGCACTGGCTGTTCCCCGAACCGGTATTGGACGACCAGCACGATGAAACCTACGACTTGCTCAAGGACTACCTCGACTGGGCGCTATACCGTCAGCTGCGCCTCAAGCATGGCTTGTCATACGGCCCGTGGAGCGAACGCGAAGTACTCGGCAGCGTCGGTTTCCTCAGCCTGAATGCCGACCTTGAGCGCGACAATCTGTCTGAGGCCGAACAGGTGTTGCAGGACCTCACGGCGCAACTGCTCAAGGACGGCCTCGACCCGGCCGTCTTCAAGCGCTTGCAACAAGCCGCCATCGCGCGCCAAGCCTGGGCGGTGCAGGGCAACAGTGCGCTGGCCGACTATTATTGGAGCGCTGCCGGCGACTATGCCGACGGCCATCTCACCGACCCGGCCAAGCGCATCAAGGCCGTCAACCTGGCGCAGACCAACCAGGCCATGCGCCAAGTGCTTAACCAGCCGGGCTACTGGCGCGTCGAAAAACCGCTGCTGAGCTATGACGCTCTGGGCTGGATCGGGGCCGGCCTGCTCGCGCTGATCGCCAGTGTGTTGATCGGCGTGCGTATTTATCGCAAACGGATCACGTAATGAGGCACCGAACACCGGGCTAAGACGTTATTCTGTCTGGGATTTTTCCTACACCAAGTGTGAATCGCCAATGCCAAATCTACCGCCCCTTATCCAGCGCATTATCGAACTGATCAAGCGCTACCCTGGGGTGATTGCACTCGGCGGTTTCATATCAGGTGTGGGCAGCTTCATCCTGGTGGATCGCCAGCAGGGCATGGCCAGTTGGATTGCGGTGATCATGCTCGTGAGCTGGCTATGGCTGATGCTGGAAAACAGCTTTACCCAGCTGTTCGCCAAAGTCTTCAAGCGCGAAATCCCCGAGCCGCTGCTGCGCTATGCGACTCAGATGATCCACCAGGAAAGCCTGTTTTTCGTATTGCCGTTCTTTTTCGTCACCACTGCCTGGAACAGCGGCCAGTCGGTGTTCACCGGCCTGCTCGGCGCGGCGGCGCTGGTGTCGATCACTGACCCGCTGTACTACAAGTGGCTGGCGCCCAAGCGCTCGCTGTTCCTGGCGCTGCACACCCTGACCTTGTTCGCGGCGTTGCTCACCGCACTGCCGATCATCCTGCACCTGACCACCGCCGAAAGTTACAAGTTGGCACTCGGCGTGGCCATGGCGTTGTCGATCCCAAGCCTGGCCGTGAGCTTGCCGCTGCGCAGCATCAAGGGCTGGGTGATGCTGCTCGGGGTCACGGCCGCCATTGGTTGCGCCGGCTGGTTCCTGCGCAGTTGGGTGCCGCCGGCCACATTGTGGATGACTGAAGTGGCGATCAGCACCGAGTTGCAAGACCGCACACCGGGCGATGACCTCAAGGAAGTCACCGCCGCCCAACTGCGCAGCGGCGGGCTGTACGCCTATACCGCGATCAACGCGCCACGCGGGCTGGATGAGCGGATTTACCATGTGTGGAAATTCAACGGCCAAGAGGTCGACCGCATTGCCCTGGATATCCATGGCGGGCGCAAGGAAGGCTACCGCGCCTGGACCCACAAGCAGAACTTCCCGGCCGACGCGGTCGGACGCTGGCAAGTGCGGGTGTTGACGGAAGACGGGCAAGTCATCGGTGTGCTGCGTTTCAAAGTCACTGACCCAGCACAAACGGACAACCCAAAGTAGGCCGTATCGTGCTATTACGTAGCAATTGTGGATAGCCAAACAAGCTCGGAGCTTATGACCACTCGTACCACGGCCGGCGCAGCCCACCTCGACACCTCCAGAGTTCCCCCGTTGCTCAGGATTACGGGGGACTGGACGCTTGCCCACTACGCCAATCTTAAAAAACTGAGCGACAAGCTCGACGGCCAATACGACGCCGGTGCGCGCATCGACCTCAATGGCCTCGGCGCCCTGGATACCGCCGGCGCCTCGTTGCTGGTCGAGTTGCTGGGCCCGGACCGTATCGAGCAATCCGCCGAGCAGACCGATTGCAGCTTATCCGCCGCTGACAGGGCACTGCTCAAAACCGTCTACCACTCCCTGAACGATTTCTGCGTACCCGACAAAGAGCCGGAAGAAGCCGCCGGTATCCAAGTGCTGGCGCGTATCGGCCGAGCTGTGGACACGGTTTGGCAGGACGGCATGAAACTGCTGGGTTTTATCGGCCTGATCCTCGAAACCTTCGCCCGTGGCGTGTTCCGTCCCAAGCGCTGGCGCATCACGCCAATGGTCGCGCATATCGAGCAAACCGGTCTCGACGCTGCGCCCATCGTCGCGTTACTGACCTTTCTGGTGGGCGCCGTGGTGGCGTTTCTCGGCGCTACCGTGCTTAAGAGCTTCGGCGCGACGATTTTTACCGTGGACTTGGTGGCGTTCTCTTTCCTGCGTGAATTCGGCGTATTGCTTACTGCCATCCTGATCGCCGGTCGCACAGCGAGTGCCTTTACCGCACAAATCGGCTCGATGAAGGCCAACGAAGAAATCGACGCGATCCGCACCCTGGGCCTGGACCCGATGGAGCTGCTGGTACTGCCACGGGTGATGGCGCTGTTGGTGTCGCTGCCGATGCTGACGTTTTTGGCGATGCTCTCGGGGATTGTCGGCGGCGGTGTGGTGTGCGCCGTGGCCCTGGATATTTCGCCAGCGATGTTTCTCTCGCTGCTGCAATCGGACATTGGTGTGCAGCATTTTCTGGTGGGCATGGTGAAAGCGCCGATTTTCGCGTTCCTGATCGCGGCGATTGGCTGCCTCGAAGGCTTCAAGGTCAGCGGCAGCGCCGAATCGGTCGGCGCCCACACCACCTCCAGCGTGGTGCAATCGATCTTTGTGGTGATCGTGCTGGATGCGGTCGCCGCGATGTTCTTTATGGAGATGGGCTGGTGAGTCGTCTACACCGTGCGCCCACTGAGGCGGTGATCGAAGTGCGCGGCCTGTGCAATCGCTTTGGCAGCCAGAGCGTGCACGAGAACCTCGATCTGGATTTGTACAAAGGTGAGATCCTCGCGGTGGTCGGCGGCTCCGGCAGCGGCAAGTCGGTGCTGCTGCGCAGCATCGTCGGCCTGCGGCGGCCCAGCGAAGGTGAGGTGCGGGTCTTTGGCAAGAACCTGCCCAATCTGTCCGAACATGAACGCTCGCTGGTGGAACGGCGCTTTGGCGTGCTGTTCCAGAAGGGCGCGCTGTTTTCCTCGTTGACGGTTACCGAAAACGTCGCCCTGCCGTTGATCGAACACGCGGGCCTTAGCCGTCGCGACGCCGAGCACCTGGCGGCGGTTAAACTCGCCTTGGCTGGGCTGCCTTTGTCGGCGGCGGACAAATACCCGGCGTCATTGTCCGGCGGCATGATCAAACGCGCGGCCCTGGCGCGGGCGCTGGCGTTGGATCCGGACATTCTGTTCCTGGACGAACCCACCGCCGGCCTCGACCCGATTGGCGCGGCGCAATTCGACCAACTGATCCTGACCCTGCGCGATGCACTGGGCCTGAGTGTGTTCCTGGTCACCCACGACCTCGACACGCTGTACACCATCACCGACCGTGTGGCGGTGTTGGCGCAGAAGAAAGTGCTGGTGGCCGACGCCATCGATGTTGTCTCGGAAACGGACGACGCCTGGATTCACGAATATTTCCACGGCCCCCGTGGCCGCGCGGCATTGGATGCAGCTCAATCGCTTAACGAGGTATGACATGGAAACCCGAGCCCATCATGTGATGATCGGTCTGTTCAGCGTGATCGTGGTGGTCGGCGCAATGCTGTTCGGCCTGTGGCTGGCCAAGTCCAGCGTCGACAGCGCCTTCCAGGAATACGAGGTGGTGTTCAACGAAGCCGTCAGCGGCCTGTCCCAGGGCAGTTCGGTGCAATACAGCGGGATCAAGGTGGGCGATGTCACCAGCCTGCGCCTGGACCCGAAAGACCCGCGCCGGGTACTCGCACGCATCCGCCTGGCCGGGCAAACGCCGATCAAGGAAGACACCCAGGCCAAGCTGGCACTGACCGGCATCACCGGCACCTCGATCATCCAGCTTAGCGGCGGCACGCCACAAAGCCCGGAGCTCAAGGGCAAGGACGGCAACCTGCCGGAAATCATCGCCTCGCCGTCCCCCATCGCGCGCCTGCTCAATAACAGCAACGACCTGATGACCAGTATCAACCTGCTGCTGCACAACGCCAACCACATGTTCTCGCGGGAGAACGTCGAGCGCCTGAGCAACACCCTGGACAACCTGCAACAAACCACCGGTGCCATCGCCGACCAGCGCGGTGATATCAAGGTGGTGATGCAACAGTTGATGCAGGTGAGCAAACAGGCCAGCGCCGCGCTGGAACAAACCACCACGTTGATGCGCAATGCCAACGGCTTGCTCAACGACCAAGGCAAGCAAGCCTTCGGCAGCGCCGAGCAGGCCATGAAGTCGCTGGAGCAAAGCACCACGACCATCAACACCTTGCTCACCAACAATAAAGACTCGGTGAACAGCGGCATGCAGGGCCTCAATGAACTGGCGCCGGCCGTGCGCGAACTGCGCGAAACCCTCGGTTCGCTGCGCGCCATCTCCCGCCGCCTCGAAGCCAACCCCAGCGGTTACTTGCTGGGCAGCGACAAGAACAAGGAGTTCACGCCATGAAGCGTGCTTACCAGATAATCGCCCCGCTGGCCTTGGTGCTGATCAGCGCCTGCTCGATCCTGCCCAAGCCGGATCCGTCCGACGTGTACCGCCTGGCTTCGGCGCAAACCAGCACCCAAGGTGCGCCGATGAGCTGGTCGCTGCGTGTGTCCAAGCCGCAGAGCAGCGAGTTTCTCGACAGCCCGCGCATTGCCGTGGTGCCTAACGGCGACCTGATCAGCAGCTACGCGAACTCACGCTGGAGCGACCCGACCCCGGTGTTGCTGCGCAATCGGTTTATGGACGGTTTCCAGCGCGATGGGCGGGTGACATTGCTGAGTACCGACGAGACCAACCTGCAGGCCGACTACGAACTGGGCGGGCAATTGCAGGCGTTTCAGAGTGAGTACCACGGCAGTGCGGTGGCAGTGGTGATTCGCCTGGATGCGCGGCTGGTGCGGGGCAGTGATCAGCGGATTATTGCCAGTCGGCGGTTTGAGGTGAAGCAGCCGGTCGGCGATACAAAGGTGCCGGCGGTAGTGGCGGCGTTTGGGCAGGCGGGGGATCAGTTGAACAAGCAGGTGGTGGATTGGGTGGTGCAGCAGGGCAATGCTGTTGCGAAACGCTGACGGCCCCTTCGCGAGCAAGCCCGCTCCCACATTTGAATGTATTCACAGTTCAAAATGTGGGAGCGGGCTTGCTCGCGAAAGCGGTCTCACTGCTCACCCAAAGAACCAGTAGCACACCGCAATCGCCGCCACCACACCGGCAAACTCCGCCAGCAACGCACACCCAACCGCATGCCGCGCCCGCTGGATACCCACCGACCCAAAG
Source organism: Pseudomonas sp. KBS0710 (assembly GCF_005938045.2). Lineage (GTDB taxonomy): Bacteria > Pseudomonadota > Gammaproteobacteria > Pseudomonadales > Pseudomonadaceae > Aquipseudomonas. Next base: position 5,770,101 of record NZ_VCCF02000001.1, read on the forward strand.
TACACCGCCAACACATAAAAGGTGGTCTCGGTACTGCCCTGGATCGTCGCCGCGACCAACGCCGGGAAGCTGTCCACGCCCTTGGCCTGCATGGTCTCGATCAACAGCGCCCGCGCCGCGCTACCGGAGAACGGCTTGACCATCGCCGTCGGCAACGCGTCGACAAAGCGCGTGTCCATACCCGTCCAGGCCACCACATGGCGGATCCCTTCCAGGCCGAAGTCCAACGCCCCGGAGGCGCGCAATACACCCACGGCGCAGAGCATCGCCACCAGATACGGCAGCAGGTTCTTGGCAACGTCGAAGCCTTCTTTGGCGCCTTCGACAAAGGCCTCATACACCTTGACCTTGCGTAGCGCACCGATCACCAGGAACAACATGATCAAGCCAAACAGCGTCAGGTTGCCGAGTATCGATGACAAGCCCGCCAGCGCCGTAGCCGACAGTGTCGCCAGCAACGCCATAAAGCCGCCCAACATCAACGCGCCAGGAATCAGATAGGCCAGCACCACCGGGTCCCACAAGCGCAGGCGCTGCATGACAGCCACCGACAGCAGGCCCACCAGCGTTGAGGCGCTGGTGGCCAGCAGGATCGGCAGGAATACTAGCGTCGGGTCGGCAGCGCCTTGCTGGGCGCGGTACATGAAGATCGTCACCGGCAACAGCGTCAGCGAAGACGCGTTGAGCACCAGGAACAGAATCTGCGCGTTGCTCGCGGTATTGGGGATGGGGTTGAGTTCCTGCAACGCCTTCATGGCCTTGAGGCCGATAGGCGTGGCGGCGTTGTCCAGGCCCAGGCCGTTGGCGGCGAAGTTGAGGGTGATCAAGCCGATGGCCGGGTGGCCGGCGGGCACTTCCGGCATCAAACGGCGAAACAGCGGGCCGAGGGCCTTGGCCAGCCAGTCGACGATCCCGGCTTTTTCGGCGATGCGCAAAAAGCCCAGCCATAAGGTCAGGGTGCCGAACAGCAGCACCATCACGTCGACCGACAGTTTGGCCATGGCGAAAATGCTTTCGACCATCGCCGCAAAAATCCCGGCATTACCGCCAACCAGCCATTGCGCCAGTGCTGACACCATTGCCACGACAAAGAAGCCAAGCCACAGGCCATTGAGCATCAGTTGAATCCCCCGAAAGATGGGGCGAATGATAGCGGGGCTGGCAGAAACGACAAACCCCGGAATTTTCCGGGGTTTGTGTCAGAGCAGTCGAGCTATCAGCCGCGGGTAGCTTGTGCGGTCGGCACGGCTTCTTTGCTGCGCCAGTGCGGCAGCGAGTTCCAGTAGCGCTCGCCCTTGGCATCGTCGTACATGCCTTCCCAACGGGAGATGACCAGAACCGCCAAGGCGTTGCCGATCACATTGAGTGCGGTACGCGCCATGTCCATCACACGGTCGACACCGGCGATGAAGGCCAGGCCTTCCAGCGGAATACCCACGCTGCCCAAGGTAGCCAGCAACACCACGAAGGACACGCCCGGCACGCCGGCGATACCTTTGGAGGTGACCATCAGGGTCAGTACCAGCATCAGTTGCTGGCCGATCGACAAGTCGATGCCATACAGCTGCGCAATGAAGATGGCCGCAATGCTCTGGTACAGGGTCGAACCGTCGAGGTTGAACGAGTAGCCGGTTGGCACCACAAAGCTGCAGATGGCCTTCGGCGCACCGTAGGCTTCCATCTTCTCGATCACACGCGGCAACACGGTTTCGGAGCTGGCGGTGGAGTAGGCCAGCACCAGCTCATCCTTGAAGATGCGCATCAGTTTGAGAATCGAGAAGCCGAACAGGCGGGCGATCAGGCCCAGTACCGCAAAGGCGAAGAACAGGATGGCGACGTAAACCAGGATCACCAGCTTGGCCAGCGGCAGCAAGGAGGCGAAGCCGAAGTTGGCGACAGTTACCGCGATCAGGGCAAATACACCGATTGGGGCGTACTTCATGATCATGTGGGTGACTTTGAACATGCTCTCGGACACGCCCTGGAACATGGTCACCAGCGGCTCGCGCAGCTCAGGCTTGAGGCTCGACAAGCCCAGGCCGAACAGCACCGAGAAGAAGATGATCGGCAACATGTCGCCACGGGCAACGGCGGCGAAAATGTTCGACGGGATCAGGTTGAGGATGGTTTCGATGAACGCATGCTCATGCTGCACTTCGGCGGCGGTGGCGGTGTACTTGGAGATGTCGACGGTACCCAGGGTACTCATGTCGATGCCGGCGCCCGGGTGGAACAGGTTGGCAAGCAACAGGCCGACCACAATGGCGATGGTGGTGACCACTTCGAAGTAAAGGATGGTTTTGACGCCGATCCGCCCCAGCTTCTTCGCGTCGCCTACGCCGGCAATGCCGACAATCAGCGAGGAAATCACAATCGGGATCACGATCATCTTGATCAGGCGGATAAAGATATCGCCTGCCGGCTGCAACACATTGCTGATCCACCAGGCTTTTTCAGCACTGAAATGGTTGAGCACTGCACCGATTGCGATCCCCAGTACCAAACCGATGAGGATCTGCCAGGCGAGGCTTAGCTTTGCCTTCTTCATGTCATTACCCTTACTTCAAGTGGACTTAAGGCAAATGCGCCACTCGCAACGCTCGCAAGCGAAAAAGTGTGCGCATTTGCCTCCATGGAAGGTCACCGCAGCATGGCCGAAATGGCTTACTGGCAGGCGAAAAAAGGCGCAACTATTCCCATGCAAGGGTTCGACGTCTAATGCCGTAAACGCCTACCCTATGCCGAATCGGCATGACTTTTTTTGAAATTAACTGTCCGAACGGTCAGTTCAAATCCGCCATTAAAGCCCGTGAATATGCCGTTAACCGGCCAATACCGGCTCGCTCAGAGATGTTGGACGACTTATATAGGTTGGCGAAAATGCCTGGGAATTCACTGACCTGGCGTCAGAAAGGTCCTATGGCGCAGCCAAAATTTTCTCGATAGATGGTCGCCACGAAACACCAAGTAATGGTTACAAGCGCGCAAAAGAGAAATTGTCGGCTAGGAGCCGTATAAGAAGCGGAGCATGAGAGTGACAAGCCCGCCGCAAGTTCAGCAAGCGTGAAGGCTTGTGAACTTGCGTCGCAGCTTTTCACCTGACCCGGCCCTTGCGCAGGCACTCCCTGTACCCGTAGGTCACGCCGATCTCGATTGATCAGAGCAACCCGGCCCCCTGGTCATGCATCACCCTTGGCGGGCAATGCAGACAGAAAGAAGCGAAGGGGCTTCTTTCTATGGACGCCGGCCCCGCAGACGACAGACGCGTCAGACGGAACCTAGTACCAATTCGGATCTTTCTTGAGCTGTTCCATCAGCAGCTTTTGCATGCCTTCGTTCGGCTTACCGATAAAACGGTAATTGGCGTGCCGCGTCGGGGACTTGTCCGCCGGCAAACCGGCCGGGACTTCCACCAACATGGCGTAGGCGTCTTCTTTGTCGTAGCTGAAGGCAACAATAAGACGCTTATTCAGGCACGTATCTGCAGTTTCACAGAGCGGCCCCACCAAGTACTTGTCGCCATCTTCTTCCACGGCATTCATTTGTTCGGCCGTACCGGACAGGTTCATCACCCATTCCGGCAGGCGCTCTTCTTTCTTCACCACGCTTTGCCAGGTTTCGCGGTACTGCTTGTCCGCACTGAGCAATTCGTTAGCTCGGGATTGGCCGTCATTGGCGGCCATCACCAGGCCGCTGCCGCCCAAGAGCAGGGCGGCAGCCATGGCTTTAAAGGACAAATGGGTCATATTCAGCCTCGGCCGCGACGACCAAAGAAGAACGAAGCGATGAACATCACCAGGAAAACCACAAACAGAATTTTTGCGATACCCGTGGCAGTGCCCGCGATACCACCGAAGCCCAGGACTGCAGCCACAATGGCGATGATCAGAAATGTGATTGCCCAACTCAACATGGTGATTCTCCTTACGCTTTTTTAGAGGTAACAGCGGTAGTGCCGTACAGCCGCTCAACTCGAGCGACCTTTTCTTGCTTAGAACACCCAACGTTCTTGGGTTGGCAATTCACCCAGGGTTGAATCCTGGTCTGCCACTCTCAATTGCGGGGCGGTTACATCGGTGGTCGCGCTAGCGCTGCTAACGGAACGGAAATGGGTCTGCATCATGGCCGGACGTTCGAATTGCGGGGTTTGCTGCTGACTTTGCTGCCAATGCTGCATCTGCTGGCCGGCAATCAACGTGACCATCAACGCCAGGCTGGCAAACAGACCTTGCTGCAAGCGCAGTGGCGATACACGTAGTTGGCTGAGGCTTTGGCGAGTCATGCTGCATTTCTCCCGCATTCTGATTATTCGTTGGGAGAGCTATTGCAGAGTGCATGCCAGTTTTTTTACAAAATAAAACTCAATAAAATCAGCTAGTTATGGATAGACCAACACCGTACCGAACAGCATCCTGCACGATACCCCTTTGCAGGCCGTGCGAAATGCACGATGGTCAATGGTCGGGTCAACGGATCGAAACCACTGCGGACGTTGCCGAAGTGGCAAGAAGGCATGAAAACGCCATCAATCGGCGTCTTTGTAGGAGAACGTGAAGATACCTGCGCGAAGATGCCTTTTATGAATCAGAATAAACCATGCAACTTGCCCGATTAATCCGGGACTAAACACCATCATTTATAGTTAAGGAGCGCGGGACAGATGGAATCAGCCAAGGAACTTCAAGGCCGCATTCTTTTAGTGGATGACGAATCCGCAATCCTCCGCACCTTCCGTTACTGCCTGGAAGATGAAGGCTACACCGTAGCCACCGCCAACAGCGCCGCCCAAGCCGATGCCCTGATGCAACGCCAGGTCTTCGACCTGTGCTTCCTGGACCTGCGCCTTGGCGAAGACAACGGCCTGGATGTGTTGGCCCAGATGCGCATTCAGGCGCCATGGATGCGCGTGGTGATCGTGACCGCGCATTCCGCCGTGGACACCGCCGTTGACGCGATCCAGGCCGGCGCCGCCGACTACCTGGTCAAGCCATGCAGCCCTGACCAACTGCGTCTGGCCACCGCCAAGCAGTTGGAAGTGCGCCAGCTCTCCGCGCGCCTGGAAGCACTGGAAGGCGCAGTACGCCAGCCCAAGGACGGCCTCGACTCCCACAGCCCGGCGATGATGGTAGTGCTGGAAACCGCACGCCAAGTTGCAGGCACCGATGCCAACATCTTGATTCTGGGCGAGTCAGGCACTGGTAAAGGTGAGCTGGCCCGCGCCATTCACGGCTGGAGCAAGCGTTCGAAAAAATCCTGCGTGACCATCAACTGCCCGTCACTGACAGCGGAATTGATGGAAAGCGAACTGTTCGGCCACAGCCGTGGCGCCTTTACCGGCGCCAGTGAGAGCACCCTGGGCCGAGTTAACCAAGCCGATGGCGGCACCCTGTTTCTCGACGAGATTGGCGACTTTCCCCTGACGTTGCAGCCAAAACTGCTGCGCTTCATTCAAGACAAAGAATACGAACGTGTAGGCGATCCGGTCACTCGACGTGCCGATGTGCGCATCCTGGCGGCCACCAACCTGAACCTGGAAGACATGGTGCGCGACGGCCGTTTCCGCGAAGATTTGCTCTACCGCCTCAATGTCATCACCTTGCACCTGCCGCCGCTGCGCGAACGCAGTGAAGACATCCTGACCCTGGCCGACCGTTTCCTGGCGCGCTTCGTCAAGGAATACGCCCGGCCTGCGCGTGGCTTCAGCGATGCCGCACGTGAGGCACTGCTTAACTACCGCTGGCCGGGCAATATCCGCGAACTGCGTAACGTGGTGGAGCGCGCCAGCATCATTTGCCCGCAGGAAAAAGTTGAAATCAGCCACCTCGGCATGGCCGAACAGCCGACCAACAATGCCCCGCGTATCGGCGCAGCATTGAGCCTGGACGAGCTGGAGAAAGCCCATATCGGCGCTGTACTCGCTACCAGCGACACCTTGGATCAAGCGGCCCGCACGCTGGGCATCGACGCGTCGACCCTGTACCGCAAACGTAAACAGTACAACCTGTGAGCTGTACCTTATGAAGCTTGCGATGAAACTGCGCACTCGGTTGTTCCTGAGTATCTCAGCGCTGATCACCGTCGCCCTGTTGGGACTGGTCCTGGGACTGGTCAGCGTCATGCAAATGGCCAAGAGCCAGGAGTCGCTGATCCGCAGCAACTTCATCACCCTGGACCTGGGCCTCAAACTGCGCCAGACCCTGGGCGACCAGCTGATCCTGATGCTGGAGGAGCAGCCCGACCCCGCTGCCCTGCAGACGTCCAAGCAGAACTATTTTGCTCTGCTGGACCAGGGCATCGCCCATGAACAGCAAGACGGCAAAACCAGCGGCTTCAGCCAGGCGCGTGTCGACTACCTGAACTTCCTCAAAGCGTTTGACGAGACTCAGCGAAGCTCACTGGCCAATAATAAAAGCGAAAAGCTCACCGAAACCTTCAATGCATTGCGCAACGGTTTGATCGCTGAACATAAACAAGCCCTGGACAATATCAACGCCAGCGAGCACAAGTCGCGCAATCGCGCCCTGTTGATCGCCGGTTTGCTGGGGCTGGTCGGCCTGGCGGTGTTGATCATCGGCTTCGTCACCGCCCATGGCATCGCCCGGCGCTTTGGCGGGCCGATTGAAGCCTTGGCCAAGGCCGCCGACAAGATCGGGCAAGGCGATTTCGAAGTGACGCTGCCGATCTCATCGGCGGCAGAAATGAATCAACTGACCCGCCGCTTCGGCATCATGGCCGAAGCACTGCGCCAACATCAGGCGACCAATATCGATGAGTTACTCGCCGGCCAGCAACGCCTGCAGGCGGTGCTCGACAGCATCGACGACGGCTTGCTGATGATCGACCGCCAAGGCCGCCTGGAGCACCTCAACCCCGTGGCGCAGCGCCAGTTGGGCTGGGACGAGGAACGCCTCGGCCAAGGCCTTGGCGAAGCCCTGGGCCGCCCTGAAATGGATGAGCAACTGCAACTGGTGCTGCGCGGCGGCAACCTGGAGCGCGCGCCGGAGGATCTGGAAGTGGAAGTCGAAGGCGAGCTGCGCCTGTTGACCTACAGCCTGACGCCGGTCAGCCATACCCAAGGGCATATTCTGGGCGCAGTGATGGTGCTGCATGACGTCACCGAACAGCGTGCGTTCGAACGGGTGCGCAGCGAGTTCGTATTGCGCGCCTCCCACGAATTACGCACGCCGGTAACGGGCATGCACATGGCCTTCGGGCTGTTTCGCGAACGGGCGAAGTTTCCTGCCGAGTCCCGTGAGGCCGACCTGCTGGATACGGTCAATGAAGAAATGCAGCGCCTGATGCAGCTGATCAACGATTTGCTCAACTTCTCACGCTACCAGAACGGCCTGCAAAAACTTACCCTCGGGCCGTGCGATGTCAACGACCTGCTGGAGCACGCACGAGCCCGGTTCACAGAGCTGGCGAACGCACAGGACATCGAACTGCTGGTAGAAGCCCAATCCGAGTTGCCCAGGCTGTATGCCGACCAGGTTCAGCTCGAGCGTGTACTCGATAACCTTCTAGGCAATGCTTTGCGACATACCGCCAATGGTGGCCAGATTCGCTTGCAGGCGCGCCGCCACGGCGAACGGGTGATTATCAGCGTCGAAGATAACGGCGAAGGTATTGCTTATGGCCAACAGGGGCGCATCTTCGAACCTTTCGTACAAGTAGGCCGCAAGAAAGGCGGCGCCGGCCTGGGGCTGGCGTTATGCAAGGAAATCGTACAGCTGCACGGCGGCCGCATGGGCGTGTATTCACGGCCGGGGCAGGGTACGCAGTTCTATATGGCGTTGCCGTTGTAGCCCGACAGCTACGATGATGTCACTGATGTACGCCGAACAAATTGTGGGAGCGGGCTTGCTCGCGAATGCGGTCTTTCAGCCAACATATATGGCAGCTGATCCACCGCTTTCGCGGGCAAGCCCGCTCCCACATTTGAATGGGGTTACACCTTTAGCGGCGGTTCAACGCGCTCAGGATCGCAGCACTTTCCGCATCCGGCGTGCCGTCGAACCGTGATGGCCGGAAGTGCATCTGGAACGCCGCGATCACATGTCGCGTGGCCACATCCAGCTCACCCGTCTGCGGCGTCTGGTAGCCCAGGCGCGCCAGTTCTTCCTGGAACCACGTGATGCTCGGCAGGCTGACGGCATATTGCTGCTGGAACCGAGCCACCGCCTGTGCATCCGGCCACACGCCCAAACCTTCAGCCGCCAGGCGCTTCCACGGGAACAACGGGCCTGGGTCAAGCTTGCGCAATGGCGCAATGTCGCTGTGGCCGATGATGTTCTTGGGGTCGATGCCGTTGCGTTTGCTGATGTCCTTGAGCAACACCACCAACGACTGCACCTGGGCCTCGGAGTACGGGTACCACAGGCGGCCGGTCGGCGCGTCGGTATAACCTGGGTTCACGATCTCGATACCAATGGAGCTGGAGTTGAGCCAGGTGCGGCCCGCCCACTCGCTTTCACCGGCGTGCCAGGCCCGCTGGCTCTCGTCCACCAGTTTGTAGATAGTGCCTGAAGCGTCGTCGCCGATAAGGTAATGGCTGCTGACCTGGCCATGCGTGAGCAGCGCCAGGGAGCGCTCAAGGCTGGCGGAGGTGTAATGCACAACGACGAACTGCACGCGGTTGTCGTGGTTCGACGAAGGGTGGCTGGTGTTCAGGCGCGGGCCATTGGCGCAGCCGGCGAGCAGGAGAAACATAAAGGCGATGCAGAAGGATTTCATGGCAGAAGACAGTACGCAGAAGACGGTAATGCAACAGTGTAACGGATGGTTCAAGGTTCGACGGTCAAATCACAAAATGGAACATCTTTTACGCAGCCTGCACCCGGTTGCGTCCAGCTGCCTTGGCCCGGTACAACGCCTCATCGGCACGTTTGAGTGCCAGGTCGCTGCGCTCTCCCGGCTGGAACTGCGCCACGCCCATGGACACCGTGATGGTCACCGGCTCACCCTTGAAGTGGAACGGGCACGCTTCGATGGCCGCCCGCAGCACCTCACCCACGTCCAGGGCATCTGCCAAGGCTGAATCCGGCATCAACAATACGAACTCCTCGCCCCCAAATCGCGCGATAAAATCGCTGGGGCGCAGGCGCTTGCGCAACACATTGGCGATGATCTTCAGCACCTTGTCGCCGGCCAAGTGGCCGTAGCCATCGTTGATGCGCTTGAAGTGGTCCAGGTCGAGCATTGCCAGGGACAGGCTGTTGCCGCGCTGATGCCAGCTATTCACTTCGTGGTCCAGGCGCTCGCTCCAGGCCGCACGGTTGGGCAGGCCGGTGAGCGGATCGATCAAGGCCTTCTGGCGTTGTATTTCAAGATGCTCGCGATAGCCTTGAGCTTCCTGCTCCATGTTCGCCACCCGCTCGGCCAGGCCTTTGAGCCGCGCCGCGACTTCCTGCTCGCGCTGGTCACGCTGTTGCTGGTGTTCATCCATGGTACCGAGCAGGCCTTCAAGGTGGCTTTCCAGTACATGCTTGAGGCTGTCCAGGTCAGCGGCTTCCTGCACGCTGCTTTGCAGGCCGTCGACCTGTTCACGGATTTGCGTATCCAGTTCCCGCGCTGCCGAGCGACTGTCGGCGTGGCCATCACTGGCCACCTGCAGATGGCCCTGGAAGGCTTCGAGGCGTTCATTGAGCTGCTTGAGGTAGGCCTCGAACTCATGCTGGCCGCTGTCGGTGATTGCCAGCATCAACACTGCCAGGTCATCGAGGATCGGCAGCAATTCGTACCAGTTCAACCCGTGGGCCAGGCGCTCGCGCATAGCTTCTGCCTGCGGCCGGTGGCGTTCCGGCAGGGACAAGTCTTCCAACAGGCCGAGCAAGGTGTCTTCAATATGCTTGGCGACGGAACTGTAGGACGGCTCGGGGGAGTCGGGCAGGGCGTAGGTGCCGTCCGATTGCAGTGCATCGGGGTCGGATTCAGGGCTTTCGAGCACGGGCGGGAGCGACAGGCTGCCGATGACCGTTTGATCTGGCGTGTCGACTTCAACCAGCGGCTCGTCGATAAAAGCGGCAAGGGCGCTTTCGGGCGCTGCTTCCTCTACCGGCGGCTCAGGTATCTCGAGTTCAGAGACTTCTGTAGGCCCGGCAGGGACTTGCTCCAGCGCCGGTGCCTCGAAGACAAAAGTCTCGCCAGCGACTTCAGCCACTTTGACCGGCTCAGCGGGTTCAGGCTGCGCGGCGACCGGCGTTACCGGCAAGGGCGCGAAGGCGCGCAAGGCTTGGGTCAGCTCTTCGGATTGCGCGGGCTCCAGAGGCTCAGGCGCGGCTTTGGCAGCCGCAGGTTTCGGCGCCAACGGTTGCGGTGCAGAGAGCGGGGCGGATTCAGCCACCGGCGCCTCATTCGACACATCCTTCGTACCAAAAAGGCGTTGCAGCAGGCCTGGCCCAGGACGCGCGGCTTCGCCTTCCGGCTCCAGGTTATTCAGCGCCTGCCCTTGCAGGCTGCTCAATTCGCTGAGCAGCAGCGGGATCTCACGCGCCTGGCCGACTCGGCCATCAAGCTGCTTGGCGAAGGTTTTCAGCGGGCGGGCGACTTCACGCGGCAGGGGCAGCTTCTGCAGCTGCGCGACCAAGGCCGTCAGCGCGGTGCTGATCTGGTCGACCCGGGTTTCGCGGCGCTGCTCCGAGTCGAGCACGGCCTTTTCCAGGCGTGGCAGCAAGGCGGCGAGGGCGGCGTCCATGTCGTCGGTGCGCACCACATCGCGCATCTCCTTCATGCATTGGTCAACCGCACGGTCGGTGCCTTCCGCCGCCAGCGTGCTGCGCACCAGACCGCGGCGCAACAGGTCGAGACGGGCAGCCCAGCGGCGTTCGAGCTTGTCTTGCTGCTCAACGCTTTTAAGGTATTTCTCTTTCCAGCGCTGGGCGTCGTCGCTCATGCAAGCGGGCCACTGGTGCCTGGGCTCAACGCGGGTAATGCATCAGCCGTGAGCGAACCCGGCAGACGAATCTCTACCGCGACCGGCAGGTGATCGGAAATGGGCTGCGCCAGCACCTGCACGCTTTCCAGCGTAAGGCTCGGGCTTAGCAGGATATGGTCGAGACAACGTTGCGGGCGCCAGCTGGGGAACGTGGCTTCGACCTGCGGTGCCAGTAACCCGAGGTCGCGCAACGGAGAATTCTGCAACAGGTCGGTGGCATGGGTGTTCATGTCACCCATCAGTACCTGGTGCTTGTAGTTGCCAATCAGATCACGCACGTAAGCCAACTGGAGGTTGCGTGTACGCCCTCCAAGCGCCAGGTGCATCATCACCACCACCAAGGCCTCCGGGCCCTCGCCGAAACGCACGAGGATAGCTCCACGACCTTTGGGGCCAGGCAACGGGTGATCTTCGATGGCTGTCGGCTTCAAGCGGCTGAGTACGCCATTGCTGTGCTGCGCCAGGCGCCCGAGGTTGCGATTGAGTTGCTGATACCAATAAGGGAAAGCACCGAGATGGGCGAGATGCTCCACTTGGTTAATGTAGCCGGAGCGCATGCTGCCGCCGTCGGCTTCCTGCAAGGCGACCAGATCGAAGTCATTGAGCAGGTCGCCGATTTTTTGCAGGTTACCGGTACGCCCTTTATGCGGCAGCAGATGCTGCCAGCCGCGGGTGAGGTAGTGCCGATACTTTTCGGTACTGTTGCCCACCTGGATATTGAAACTGAGCAGCCGCAGACGGCTGTCTGCCGGCAAGCCCGTGGACTCCAGGTGATGTTCGTTGACCCGCGGTTCATGCAGGCCAACGCTTCGTTCAGTACCCCAGCCGCGCATGATGGCCCCCTTACTTGGCTGCGCGCTCTTTAGCGATCAGTTGGTCGGCAACATTGAGGGTTTGCTCAGGACCACCGGTAGAGCCGAGGTCGAAACGGTATTTGCCGTTGACGATCATGGTCGGTACGCCTTGTACGCCGTATTTCTGCGCGAGTTCCTTGGCCTGTTTGATTTGGCCTTGGATAGCGAAGGAGTTGAAGGTGGCCAGGAACTTTTCTTTGTCGACGCCCTGAGTGGCAACGAAGTCGGCCATGTCTTCAGGTTTGGTCAGGCGCTTGCCTTCTTTTTGAATCGCATTGAATACAGCGTTGTGAACCTTGTGCTCAACACCCATGGCTTCCAGGGTCAGGAACAGTTGGCCGTGGGCATCCCATGGGCCGCCGAACATGGCTGGAATACGTTTGAAATTCACGTCGGACGGGAGTTTTTCAACCCAAGGGTTGATGGTCGGCTCAAAAGCATAGCAATGCGGGCAGCCATACCAGAACAGCTCCACCACTTCGATCTTGCCTGGCTCCGAAACCGGCACCGGGTTGGCCAATTCAACATAGGTTTTACCGGCTTCAAGCGGCACGTCGGCAGCTTGTGCGGTCATGCCGAAGAGGCTGGCAGTGACGAGAGCGGCGCTGAGGATCAGATTACGCATGCTTTACTCCTGGACAAATAAAGTCGCCTCACGCGACCTTTAGTTGTGACAGGTCTACGCGGGCATGAGTTCGTTAGTGTAACGGCACCGGCCACAAAAAAGGGCGGCCTAAGCCACCCTTTTTATGCTTGCATCGATGGATTAATCGAGCGTTAACGTCGCCGGCCCAATCAGTGCAGGCCCTGAATATAGCTGGACAGCGCTTCGATATCTTTATCAGAAAGTTTCGCCGCAATATCAGTCATCATTTTGTTGCTGGCGTCGCCATCGATAGAGCGAACCTTCTCGCGGAAGTCCTTCAATTGCTTGGCCGTGTATTGGGCGTGCTGGCCACTCAGGTGAGGGAAACCCGCCTCGGCCAGCCCACTGCCACCTGCGATGTGGCAAGCCTTACAGGCCGGCATGCCACCGATAGGCTGGTCTTCGGCGAGCTTGCCGCCTTGAAACAACGCCTGGCCTTTATCCACCAACTTCGGATCAGCAGCTCCCACACTGCCTTTCTGGCTGGCAAAATACGCCGCGATGTCTGCCAGGTCCTGATCGCTGAGATTGGTCAGCAGGCCGGTCATTTCCAGCACCGTGCGCTTGCCGTCCTTGATGTCGTGCATCTGCTTGGTCAGGTAACGCTCGCCCTGGCCTGCCAGTTTGGGGAAGTTCGGCGCCGGGCTGTTGCCATCCGGTCCATGGCAAGCACCACATACGGCGGCTTTCGCCTGGCCCGCTGTAGCGTCGCCTGCAGCATGGGCAACACCGGTGATGCCCAGGGTCAACAGCAGACTCACGATCAGTTTGTTCATCAGCTAATCCAACTACGGCTAAGGGTTTAAGAGTTATCTACCGGGTTTACTCACCATCAACTCGTTGATGGCCTGGTAATCCTCAGTACTGCAGTCCATGCACAAACCACGCGGCGGCATTGCCTTGAAACCCTGAGTCACGTGTTGCATCAGCGTAGCCATGCAAACTCGGTTGTACAGCGCCTTCGTATCCTGTGTAGCCTGAGCGCCTAAAAAGCGCGATCAGGACACCAAAAGCGCGCAACCATCAGGTCATACATCGACCTTTTCAGGGTTTGAGAGCGTTTTGCGTTCTAATGCGCAATGAAGGTCTTTCGCTCCCGTGAACTTCATCCTTCGCTGGGACAAAGCACACACAAAATCTGCGGCATTATATACTGGCGCTACTGAAACGGAAACGACACCGCTTGCCGCACCCTTTCTCGGCACCGCCCACATCGGAAATCTCATGCAACTCAAGAATCCCATCCTCGGCCTGTGCCAACAGTCCACGTTCATGCTCAGCGCCGCCAAAGTGGACCAATGCCCCGATGACGAAGGCTTTGAGGTCGCCTTTGCCGGCCGTTCCAACGCCGGTAAGTCCAGCGCGCTGAACACCCTGACCCACGCCAGCTTGGCGCGCACCTCGAAAACCCCGGGCCGCACGCAGCTGCTCAATTTCTTCAAGCTAGACGATGATCGGCGTCTGGTCGACCTGCCGGGCTACGGTTACGCAAAAGTACCTATCCCGTTGAAGCTGCACTGGCAGCGTCACCTTGAGGCTTATCTGGGTGGCCGCGAGAGTTTGAAGGGCTTGATTCTGATGATGGATATCCGTCATCCAATGACCGACTTCGACCTGCTGATGCTCGATTGGGCCGTCGCCAGCGGCATGCCGATGCATATCCTGCTGACCAAGGCCGACAAGCTGACCTACGGCGCAGCCAAGAACACCTTGCTCAAAGTGCAGTCCGAAATCCGTAAAGGTTGGGGCGACGCGATCACCATCCAGTTGTTCTCGGCGCCTAAACGCATGGGCCTGGAAGACGCTTACACCGTGCTGGCCGGCTGGATGCAATTGGCGGACAAGGGCGCAGAAATCGCGGAATAACTTTTTCTGCAGGCAAAAAAAACCCCGGACTTCGTATGGGGAGGGGAAGTTCGGGGTCCAAGTTCCGGACCGCTAGGGCGGGGTCCAGATATCTGCCAACACTTAACACAACATAGGAGCATTGAAGGGCTTCACCACCCATTCAGTAACTCTGAGTCACAGTTCACGGGTTAAGTTCCGGCAGGTTCAAAAAACTATTGGAAATAACCCGCGACGCTTTCTGATCTAAAGCGCTCTGCCATCACCCTCGGCAATGGCAGAGCCGCGCTGTCAGTGTGCTTCGTCCCAGTTATCGCCCACGCCCACGTCCACCACCAATGGCACGTCCAACTTGGCCGCCGCGCTCATATGCTCGCGGATTTTCTCGCTGACTTGTTCCACCAGATCCTCACGCACCTCAAGCACCAGTTCATCGTGCACCTGCAGGATCACCTTGGCGTCCAGGCCCGACTCGGTCAGCCAGTTGTCCACCAGCACCATGGCTTTCTTGATGATATCCGCTGCGGTGCCCTGCATCGGCGCGTTGATCGCCGTGCGCTCTGCGGCCGCGCGCTCCTGAGGCTTGTTGGAGTTGATGTCCGGCAAGTACAGCCGACGCCCAAAGAAGGTTTCGACATAACCCTGGTCGGCCGCCTGGGCGCGGGTGCGCTCCATGTATTCACGAACGCCCGGGTAGCGCGCAAAGTACACATCAATGTAGGCCTTGGCGGTCTTGGTATCGACGCCAATGTCCTTGCCGAGCTTCTGCGCGCCCATGCCGTAGATCAGGCCAAAGTTGATCGCCTTGGCACTGCGGCGCTGGTTGGACGTGACCTCTGCCAGCTCAACCTTGAACACTTCGGCTGCGGTGGCGGTGTGCACGTCCAGGTCATGACGGAACGCATTCATCAGCCCCTCGTCCTTGGACAAGTGCGCCATGATCCGCAGCTCGATCTGCGAATAGTCCGCCGCCAGCAACTTGTAGCCTTTGGGCGCCACAAACGCCTGGCGAATGCGCCGCCCTTCGGCCGTGCGCACCGGGATGTTCTGCAGGTTCGGATCACTGGACGACAAACGCCCGGTGGCCGCCACCGCCTGATGATAAGACGTGTGAATACGCCCGGTACGCGGGTTGATCTGCTCCGGCAGACGGTCGGTATAGGTGCTTTTAAGCTTGCTCATGCTGCGGTACTGCATCAGCACCTTGGGCAACAGGAAGTCATCCTCGGCCAGTTTGGCCAACACTTCTTCAGCCGTGGACGCCTGGCCTTTGCCGGTCTTTTTCAGTACCGGCAAACCGAGTTTTTCGTAGAGGATCGCCCCGAGTTGCTTGGGCGAGCCCAGGTTGAACGCTTCACCGGCGATCTCAAACGCCTGGCGCTCCAGCTCCACCATCTTGTTGCCCAGCTCGATACTCTGGATGCCCAGCAGCGCCTTATCCACCAGCGCGCCCTGACGCTCGATACGCGCCAGTACCGGCACCAAGGGAATTTCGATGTCGGTCAACACACTGGCAAGGCTTGGAATGGCTTCAAGCTGCGCGTGCAACGCCTGGTGCAGGCGCAGCGTCACGTCGGCATCTTCGGCAGCGTAAGGGCCGGCTTGCTCAAGCGGGATCTGATCAAACGTCAGTTGCTTGGCGCCTCTGCCGGCGATGTCCTGGAAACTGACGGTGTCGTAGTCCAGGTACTTCTTGGCCAGGCTATCCATATCGTGACGAGTCGCGGTGGAGTTCAGCACGTAGGATTCGAGCATGGTGTCGAAAGCGATGCCGCGCACGGTAATACCGTTGGCCTGGTCGCCGCCGATGGCACAGTTGGCCAGGATGTTCATGTCGAACTTGGCGTGCTGGCCAACCTTGAGCTTGGTCGCGTCTTCCAGCAACGGCTTCAAGGCCAGCAGTACCGTGTCACGGTCCAGTTGCTGCGGCGCACCGATGTAGGAATGGGTCAGCGGAATATAGGCCGCTTCATGGGGCTGCACAGCAAAGGAAACCCCGACCAATTGCGCCTGTTGCGCATCGATCCCGGTGGTTTCGGTGTCGAACGCGAACAATTTTGCCGCGTTGAGCTTTTTCAGCCAGGCATCGAATGTCACCTGGTCGAGGATGGTGGTGTACGACGCTTCTGCGGGTGCCGCAACTTCGACGGCCTCCTCAACAACAGGGGCAGCCTTGAGCTCAACGCGCTTGGCATCACGCTGAATCTCATCAAACCAGCTCTTGAATTCCAGCAGTGTGTACAGCTCCAGCAGCTTTTCGCGGTCGGGCTCGATCAGGTGCAAATCATCCAGGCCCACATCCAGCGGCACATCGACTTTGATCGTCGCCAGCTGATAGGACAGGAATGCCATCTCCTTATGCTCTTCCAGCTTGGCCGGCAGCGTCTTGGCGCCACGGATAGGCAAGGTCGGCACGATATCCAATTGCTCATACAGCTCTTTGATGCCGCCATTCACGCCCACCAGCAAGCCGGAAGCCGTCTTCGGACCAATCCCCGGCACGCCCGGGATGTTATCGGACGAATCGCCCATCAACGCCAGATAGTCGATGATCTGCTCCGGAGCGACGCCAAATTTCTCTTTAACGCCCTCAATGTCCATCGAGCTACCGGTCATGGTGTTGACCAAGGTAATGTGCCCGTCGACCAGCTGCGCCATGTCCTTGTCGCCGGTAGAGATCACTACCGGACGGTCAGCCGCCGCGCTGCTGCGGGCCAGGGTGCCGATTACATCATCGGCCTCGACGCCTTCAACGCACAGCAACGGGAAGCCCAGGGCGATCACGCTCTGGTGCAGGGGCTCGATTTGCAGGCGCATGTCATCGGGCATGCTTGGGCGGTTGGCCTTGTATTCGGCGTACATCTCATCGCGAAAAGTCCCACCCTTGGCGTCGAACACCACCGCGAACGGGCTGTTCGGGTACTGCTTGCGCAGGCTTTTGAGCATGTTCAACACGCCCTTGACCGCACCGGTGGGCAGGCCTTTGGACGTAGTCAGCGGTGGCAACGCGTGGAAGGCGCGGTACAGATAAGAAGAACCGTCCACCAGGACGAGGGGGGCTTGGCTCATGAGCAGGATCAACCTTTTCGGCGGGTCAGGCGCTAGAATAGCCGGACCAATGACGACAAAGGGACAAGGTTATCATGCGTACAGTAAATCGCCTGTTGTTGACCGGC
This sequence comes from Pseudomonas sp. KBS0710, assembly GCF_005938045.2. Classification (GTDB taxonomy): domain Bacteria; phylum Pseudomonadota; class Gammaproteobacteria; order Pseudomonadales; family Pseudomonadaceae; genus Aquipseudomonas. Next base: position 5,787,555 of record NZ_VCCF02000001.1, read on the forward strand.
TTGATTGCACTCACTCCGATAGTGGCCATGGCGGCAGATACTGCGCCGTCGGGCGCCCCGGAAGTTACCATTCGCACGGAAGGCGACAGGACCATCCAGGAATATCGCCAAAACGGCTTCCTGTACGCAATCAAGATAACCAAGAAGGGATTCCCACCGTACTTCCTGGTGCGCTCGGACGGAACCGATGGGAATTTCGTCCGCTCTGACCAGCCGGATATGCTGATCCCGTCATGGAAGATCTTCGAATGGAAATGATTTCTTAACTTAAATTGGCGCCGCGCACCGCGGCGCCCGTACTGGCAGTTTAAACATGTCTGTGTTCACCCCCCTGGCTCGGCCCGAGCTGGAAACCTTTCTCGCCCCTTACGGGCTCGGCCGCCTGCTTGATTTCCAGGGGATTGCCGCGGGTAGCGAAAACACCAACTTCTTTATCAGCCTGGAACAGGGCGAATTCGTCCTGACCCTGGTTGAGCGCGGCCCTGTAGCGGAAATGCCGTTCTTCATCGAACTGCTCGATGTGCTCCACGACGCCGACCTGCCGGTGCCTTACGCCCTGCGTACCACCGACGGCGTGGCGCTTCGCGAACTCAAAGGCAAACCGGCGCTGTTGCAACCGCGCCTGGCCGGCAAGCACATCAAGGACGCCAACGCCCAGCATTGCGCCCAGGTCGGCGACCTGCTCGGCCACCTGCACCTGGCAACACAAGGCGACAAAGTGCTGGAGCGCAAGACCGATCGCGGCCTGGAGTGGATGCTCACAGAAGGCGCGCAGCTTATTTCACACTTGAACGACGCCCAGCAGCGCCTGCTGCAAGCGGCATTGAGCGAAATCCAAGCCCAGAAGGCCGACATCCTCGCCCTGCCGCGCGCCAACGTGCACGCCGACCTGTTCCGCGACAACGCGATGTTCGAAGGCACGCACCTCACCGGCTTGATCGACTTCTACAACGCCTGCTCAGGCCCGATGCTCTACGACGTGGCAATCGCCCTGAATGACTGGTGTTCCGACGCCGATGGCGTGATTGATGGACAACGCGCCCGCGCCTTGCTGGGCGCCTACGCGGGGCTGCGGCCGTTTACCGCCAAGGAAGCCGAGTTGTGGCCAACCCTGCTGCGCGTGGCGTGTGTGCGCTTCTGGCTGTCGCGCCTGATCGCCGCGGAATCGTTTGCCGGGCAGGATGTGTTGATCCATGACCCGGCCGAGTTCGAGCATCGGCTGGCGCAGCGCCAGCAGGTTACTGTCCACCTGCCATTCGCACTTTAAAATGTGGGAGCGGGCTTGCTCGCGAATGCGCAGAGTCAGTAAATACATCTATTACTGATCCACCGCATTCGCGAGCAAGCCCGCTCCCACATAGGTTATGTATTTGCGGTTAGAGTGACTCCAGGCACCCGGCCAAGTCATTCCCCAGCTTCTCCAGCACCTGCTCGTAACCCTGCGCCGTCGCCGGGGTATAACCGCCCAACGCATCCAGCTCCGCCAACTTCACCGGCAAGCCCGCCACCAGTGTCTCGGCCAAACGCGGACGCAACGGCGGCTCACTGAATACACAGGTCTTACCCACTTCCTGCAAACGCGTACGCATCGCGGCAACATGCTGAGCGCCCGGCTGCACTTCGGCGGCCACGCTGAACACGCCGGTGTGCTTAAGCCCGTAAGCGTCTTCGAAGTAGTCGAATGCCTCGTGGAACACGAAGTATGGCTTGTCGCCGACGGTGGACAGACGCGCCTTCAAGCGCGCATCCAAAGCATCCAGGCGCTCATCGAACGCCTTCACGTTGCTCTGATAACGCGCAGAATTGGCCGGGTCGGCAGTGCTGAGATCAGATGCCATGCGCGTCGCAATCACCCGAGCGTTGACCGTCGACAACCATAAGTGCGCATCCAGGCTGCCAGGGCGGTGATCGTGGTCATGTTCGTCGGCATCATCGGCATGGGAGTGACTATCTTCGGCGAACCGACGCAATTTCATCCCAGGCAAGTCCTGAACTGCCACGGTCGGCAGGCTACGCCCCTTGAGCACGCGAGGCAGGAAGCTTTCCATGTCCGGGCCGATCCAATACAGCAGGTCCACCGACTGCACGCGCCGTACGTCGGATGGGCGCAAGGCGTAGTTATGCGGCGATGCACCGGGCGGTAGCAGCACCTCTGGAATCGCCACGCCGTCCTGCACAGCGGCGGCGATCAACTGCAGCGGTTTGATGCTGGTCAGCACCTTGACCTCAGCCTGAGCGGCCCCAGCGATGAACAAACTGGTGACAAATACGACAAAAACGGGAAAAAGTCGGGACACGATGACCACTCAATGGCGTAGGAACAGGTAACATAATAACGTCTCTATCAAATGTCTGTCGCCGCTCATGCCTAAAACACCGCTTGCCAGCCGTCCCCACGACCACTCTCACTGCGTACACACTGCGCTGTCAGAGGCCGATACCCTATGCGCGCAGAAAGGCTTGCGCCTGACCGCCCTGCGTCGTCGGGTCCTGGAGTTGGTGTGGCAAAGTCACAAGCCGCTGGGCGCCTATGACATTCTTGGCGTGCTCAGCGAGCAGGACGGCCGCCGCGCTGCGCCGCCAACGGTGTACCGCGCGCTGGACTTCCTGCTGGAAAACGGCCTGGTGCACCGCATCGCCTCGCTCAACGCCTTTGTCGGCTGCAGCCACCCGGAACACGCGCACCAGGGCCAGTTCCTGATCTGCCGCGAGTGCCATGCCGCCATCGAGCTTGAACAAAAAAGCATCAGCGACGCCATCATCAAAAGCTCCGCCGACGTGGGCTTCAAGGTCGAAGGCCAAACGGTCGAAGTGGTGGGGCTCTGCTCCGGTTGCCAGGGGGCTTGATGAGCAACGCGTTAATCCGCCTGGAACAGGTCGGGGTCACGTTCGCCGGGCAAAACGTGCTGGATAACATCGCCCTGAGCGTGGAGCCGGGGCAGATCGTGACGCTGATCGGCCCCAATGGCGCCGGCAAGACCACGCTGGTGCGCGCCGTGCTCGGCCTGCTCAAGCCCGACACGGGCAGCGTGTGGCGCAAGCCCAAGCTGCGCGTCGGTTACATGCCGCAAAAATTACACGTCGATCCAACGCTGCCGCTGTCCGTACTGCGCTTTCTGCGCCTGGTGCCTGGTGTCGACCGCGCACGCGCCCAGGCGGCGCTCAAGGAAGTCGGCGCCGAACAGGTCATCGACAGCCCGGTGCAGAGCATCTCCGGCGGCGAGATGCAGCGCGTATTGCTGGCCCGCGCGCTGTTGCGCGAACCCGAGTTGCTGGTACTTGATGAACCCGTGCAAGGCGTCGATGTTGCCGGTCAGGCCGAGCTGTACAGCCTGATCACCCGCCTGCGCGACCGCCACGGCTGCGGCGTGCTGATGGTCTCCCACGACCTGCACCTGGTGATGAGCACCACGGATCAAGTGGTGTGCCTCAACCGCCACGTGTGCTGCTCCGGCCACCCGGAACAGGTGAGCGGCGACCCGGCATTCGTCGAGCTGTTCGGCAAAAATGCCCAGAGCCTGGCGATTTACCACCACCATCACGACCACGCCCATGATTTGCATGGCGCCGTGGTCGACGATCCCGCTACGCCTCAACCCCACGTTCATGGAGATAGCTGCAAGCATGGCTGATTTTCTGCTCTACGCCCTGCTGGCAGGCTTGGCTTTGGCACTGGTGGCGGGCCCCTTGGGCTCGTTCGTGGTCTGGCGGCGCATGGCCTACTTTGGCGACACGTTGTCGCATGCCGCGCTGCTGGGCGTGGCCATGGGGTTCTTGCTGGATGTAAGCCCGACCATCGCCGTCACCGTAGGCTGCCTGCTGCTGGCGGTGCTGCTGGTGACCCTGCAACAGCGCCAGCCGCTGGCCTCCGACACACTGCTGGGCATCCTGGCGCCGAGCACGCTGTCGCTGGGCCTGGTGGTGCTGAGCTTCATGCACGAAGTGCGCATCGACCTGATGGCCTACCTGTTCGGCGACCTGCTGGCGATCAGCCCCACCGACCTTGCCTGGATCCTCGGCGGCAGCGCCGCTGTGCTGGTGCTGCTGGTGGCCCTATGGCGTCCACTGCTGGCAATTACCGTGCACGAAGAGCTGACCACCGTGGAAGGTTTGCCCGTGCCGGCGCTGCGCATGACCCTGATGCTATTGATCGCGGTGGTGATTGCTGTCGCAATGAAGATTGTCGGCGTATTGTTGATCACGTCGCTGCTGATCATTCCCGCAGCCGCCGCCCAGCGCCATGCCCGCTCACCGGAGCAGATGGCGATAGGCGCCAGTTTGCTGGGCATGCTCGCCGTGTGCGGAGGCCTGGCACTTTCCTGGTTCAAGGACACGCCGGCCGGGCCGTCGATTGTGGTCACGGCCGCCGCCCTGTTTCTGCTGAGTTTTGTCCTGCCCCGTCGAGGGGTGTAGACTTGCTCGCTTTTTGCGCAAATAGAGAGTCGCAGGAATGAAGCCGTTCAACTCCCGTTATCTGCTCCTTGCCGCATTTTCCCTGCTGCTGGGCGCCTGCCAAAGCACACCGCCTGCCGCCCCTGAGGCGCAGGACCCGCGTGCTGCGGCCATCGCGCAGCTGGAGCAAAACCTGGCCAGCAGTGAACTGGCCACCGCCGAAGACGAGCTGGCCGCATTGCAGGCCCAATCGCCCAACGACCCGGCGCTGGAAAACTACCAGCGCCAATTGGCCGAAGCCTACCTGCAGCGCAGCCAGATCGTGTTGCAAAAAGGTGATGTGAATGCCGCCGCTACGGCGCTAAGTCGCGCACGCGCCTTGATGCCCAAGGCTCCGGCGCTTACTGGCGGCGTCAACAGCGCCATCAGCCACGCCCGCAAAGCCGAGCTGGAGAAAGCCGAAGCCGCCCTGAAAGCCGCTGAAGCCAAGCCACCCGCCAAGGTCATCGACCCGGCGGCTCAAAGCACCACCGTTGCGCTGAACCTCACCGATATTGAAGAACTTCGCCATCAGTTGGACGCGATCGCCACCGATGTGGTGAATTACCAGTGCGATGTGACCATTCAGGCGCCGCGCACCCAGGATTACCCGTGGCTGGCCACACTGCTGACCAAACGGGTGAAGCGCATTGATTCAGCGTATGACCTGAAGATTCACCGGCAGATTGTGAAACACATCCCGGCGCAGGTTGTGTTGATTCCGCGCAAAACCGAGTAAAGCCATCGCAGGCAAGCCAGCTCCCACATTTGAATGTATTCACAGTTCAAAGGTGGGAGCTGGCTTGCCTGCGATAGCGATCTAACAAACAACCAATTTCTTAAGCCGGAATCGCCTTGGCCTTAGGCTCCCGTGCCCACACCCGATGCTGCGCAATCGCCGCAAAGAATGCCTTGAACGCCTTGGCATCCGCGCCAACGATCAACCCCGCATCCGCCTCCAGCTTGAGCTGATCCAGCAACGGCTTGGCATCAGTGGCAACCGCAATCGCCTTCAAGTGCTTGTACGCCTCCAACACGAAGTGCAACGCCACACCATCGCCGCTCAGCGCCTTGATCGACTCTTTACCGCCCGGCACGAACACCGCATCAAACGCCACCGACGGCATGCCTTCCATCGACGCATCCACCGGCAGGCTCTTGCCATCCGCAGTCTTCACCGGTGCCGACGTCGGCCCCAGCACCTTGGCATGCGCACCTTCGGCGGCCAACGCCTTCTTCAACGCCGCAATCGCTGCACCATCCACACCGTTAGCCGCGAGAATTGCGACTTTGCGTGTTTTGATGTCGCCCGACAGCAGGTTCACCTGGCTCAACGCCGGGGACTCTTTCAGCGACGTCTTGCGTGGCGGCACCGTGCCTTTGGTCGGCGCCGGCAAACCGAGGTTCTGCGCCACGCGCTTGGCCAGCTCCAGGTCGATATTGGCGAGGATCTCGTTAACCTGACGCGCGCGAATAAACTCACGCTCAACCTTGCCCAACTCGAAGCTATAGGCCGCGATGATGTGCTCTTTCTCATGGTGGCTCATGCTGTGGAAAAACAGCGTGGCTTGGGAGAAATGGTCGCCGAACGACTCACTGCGCTCACGCACCTTGTTGGCATCAACGCGCTCGTAATACGTTTCGAACCCGCCATCCTGAGCCGCCGGTGGCGTTTCTTTCGGCCAACCGCCATCAATCGAGTTCGGCTCGTAGGCTGCACGGCCCTTGTCGATCACCGTGCGATGCTGGGCATCGCGCTGGCCGTTATGGAACGGTGTGACCGGCCGGTTGATCGGCAGCTCATGAAAGTTCGGGCCACCGAGTCGGCTGATCTGCGTATCGGTGTAGGAAAACAGACGGCCTTGCAGCAGCGGGTCGTTGGTGAAGTCGATACCCGGCACGATATGGCCTGGGCAGAAGGCGACCTGTTCGACCTCGGCAAAGAAGTTGTCCGGGTTACGGTTGAGCACCATCTTGCCCAGCGGCGTAATCGGCACCAGCTCTTCGGGGATGATCTTGGTCGGGTCAAGCAGGTCGAAGTCGAACTTGTGCTCGTCCTCTTCAGCAACGATTTGCACGCCCAATTCCCACTCAGGGTAGTCGCCGCCCTCGATCGCTTCCCACAGGTCGCGACGGTGGTGATCGGTGTCTTTACCTGCAAGCTTTTGCGCTTCGTCCCACACCAGCGAGCAAGTGCCGACCTTCGGGTGCCAGTGGAATTTAACGAAGCTGGACTTACCTTCGGTATTGATCAACCGGAAGGTGTGAATACCAAAACCCTGCATCGATCGCAGGCTTTTCGGAATGGCACGGTCAGACATGGCCCAGAGCACCATATGTGCCGACTCCGGCTGCAGCGAGACGAAATCCCAGAACGTATCGTGGGCCGAACCGCCAGTAGGAATCTCGTTGTGCGGCTCAGGTTTTACGGCATGCACAAAGTCCGGAAACTTGATCGCATCCTGAATAAAGAAGATCGGCATGTTGTTGCCCACCAGGTCGAAGTTGCCTTCGTCGGTGAAGAACTTCACGGCAAAGCCACGCACGTCACGCACGGTATCGCCCGAACCACGCGGGCCTTGCACGGTGGAGAAGCGCACGAACACTGGAGTTTTATGCTCCGGGTTACGCAGGAACCCGGCCTTGCTCAGCGCCGAATGGTTCTGATAGGTCTGGAAATAACCATGGGCGCCGGTGCCACGGGCATGCACGATGCGCTCCGGGATTCGCTCATGGTCAAAGTGCGTGATTTTTTCACGCATGATGAAGTCTTCCAGCAGCGAGGGGCCACGGGCGCCGACTTTAAGAGTGTTCTGGTTATCGGAAATCTTGACGCCCTGGTTGGTGCGCAGCGCCTGGCCGGTCGCATCGGAGCGAAACTCTTCCAGGGCCTGCAGCTTGGCGTTGGTATTGCTACGGTCCAGGGTATCGGTGCCCGCAAGCTCACTCTTGGGCGGGGTGGCTGGCTTCTTGGTACTCATCAGGCAAAACTCCTTAATCAAAGTGGCCAGAGCGGTCCCCGGCTCGTTTGAGCAAAACCCCAGGCACGGCACCTGAGGAAATCGCGTTGCTTAAGTAGTGACTGATGGGGTTTTTAGCCGTTCCTTTTTTATGACCTTTGATCGCGTTATTGCCAAATCGCTGGTTGAATGCGAAATAAATGCTAAGAAACGCTATACGGACAGGCTAAAATGCGCGCCCGGCTAACCGCTGATCCCTTTTCCATGCGCCCCACAAGGTTCGCTACGTGATCGAGTTTCATAACGTCCATAAAACCTACCGCGTCGCCGGTAAGGAAATCCCCGCACTGCACCCCACCAGCCTGCGCGTCGAAAACGGCCAGGTGTTCGGCCTGATTGGCCATTCCGGTGCGGGCAAAAGTACCCTGCTGCGCCTGATCAACCGCCTGGAACAGCCAAGCGGCGGTCAGATCAACGTCGACGGTGAAGAAGTCACCGCCCTGGACGCCAACGGCCTGCGCCGTTTCCGCCAGCAAGTCGGCATGATCTTCCAGCACTTCAACCTGCTGGCGTCCAAGACCGTTGCCGACAACGTGGCGCTGCCACTGACCCTGGCCGGCGAGTTGTCGCGTAAAGACATCGACCTGCGCGTGGCTGAACTGCTCGCCCGCGTGGGCCTGTCGGACCATGCCAAGAAGTACCCGGCGCAATTGTCCGGCGGCCAGAAGCAACGCGTCGGCATTGCCCGCGCTCTGGCGACCAAGCCAAAGATTCTGCTGTGCGACGAAGCCACCAGCGCCCTCGACCCGCAAACCACCGCCTCGGTGCTGCAACTGTTGGCTGAGATCAACCGCGAGCTAAAGCTGACCATCGTGCTGATCACCCATGAAATGGACGTGATCCGCCGCGTGTGCGACCAGGTGGCCGTGATGGACGCCGGCGTGATCGTCGAGCAAGGCTCGGTGGCCGAGGTGTTCCTGCACCCCAAGCACCCGACCACCAAGCGCTTTGTGCAGGAAGCCGAGCAAGTCGATGAAGGCGAGCAGCGTGATGCCTTTGCCCATGTGCCAGGCCGCATCGTGCGCCTGACGTTCCAGGGCGAAGCGACCTACGCGCCATTGCTGGGGACCGTCGCCCGTGAAACAGGGGTGGACTACAGCATCCTTGCCGGTCGCATCGACCACATCAAAGATACCCCCTACGGCCAACTGACCCTCGCCGTGACCGGCGGGGACATGGACGCCGCCTTCGCCCGCTTTACTGCGGCAGACGTCCACATGGAGGTTCTGCGCTAATGGAAGTCCTGTTGAGTTTCTTCGCCAATATCGACTGGTCCGAAATATGGCTGGCAACCGGCGACACCATGACCATGCTGTTCGGCTCGCTATTCTTCACCGTGGTGCTGGGCCTGCCGTTGGGCGTGCTGTTGTTCCTGACCAGCCCGCGCCAGCTGTTTGAACAAAAAGGCCTGTACGCGCTGCTGTCGCTGATCGTGAACATCCTGCGTTCGCTGCCGTTCATCATCCTGCTGATTGTGATGATCCCGTTCACTGTACTCATCACCGGCACTTCGCTGGGGGTGGCCGGCGCGATCCCGCCGCTGGTGGTAGGTGCGACGCCGTTCTTCGCGCGCCTGGTGGAAACCGCCTTGCGTGAAGTGGACCGCGGCATCATCGAGGCCACGCAGTCCATGGGCGCCAGCACGCGTCAGATCATAATCAACGCGCTGCTACCCGAAGCTCGCCCTGGCATTTTCGCAGCGATTACGGTGACGGCTATTACACTGGTTTCCTACACGGCCATGGCCGGTGTGGTGGGTGCCGGTGGCTTGGGTGACCTGGCGATCCGCTTCGGTTATCAGCGTTTCCAGACCGATGTGATGGTGGTCACCGTGGTGATGCTGTTAATCCTGGTGCAAATTCTGCAAACCGTCGGCGACAAGCTGGTGGTGCATTTTTCTCGAAAATAACGGCCATTGCCGGCCCCCGCCGGCACATGCCCGAACAAGGAGCTTGTTGGATGAAAAAACTACTGGTTGCTTTCGCCGCCGTTGCCGCGTTTTCCGCCCATGCTGCCGAGACTATTACAGTCGCAGCATCGCCGGTGCCCCACGCGGAAATCCTCGAATTCGTGAAGCCTGCACTCGCCAAAGAAGGCGTGGACCTGCAGGTCAAAGTCTTCACCGACTACGTGCAGCCAAACGTACAAGTGGCTGAAAAACGCCTGGACGCCAACTTCTTCCAGCACCAGCCTTACCTGGATGAGTTCAACAAAGCCAAGGGCACTCACCTGGTGAGCGTTGGCGCGGTACACCTGGAACCCCTGGGCGCTTACTCCAGCAAGTACAAAAAACTGGACGATCTGCCAAGCGGCGCCAATGTCGTGATCCCGAACGACGCCACCAACGGCGGCCGTGCGCTTTTGCTGCTGGCCAAGCACAAACTGATCACCCTGAAGGACCCGACCAACATCCTGTCGACCACCAAGGACATCACCGGCAACCCGAAAGGCCTGAAATTCCGCGAACTGGAAGCCGCGACACTGCCGCGCGTGCTGACCCAGGTCGACCTGGCACTGATCAACACCAACTACGCCCTGGAAGCCAAGCTGGACCCATCCAAGGATGCGCTGGTGATCGAAGGCAACGACTCGCCTTACGTGAACATCCTGGTGACCCGCGAAGACAACAAGGATTCGGACGCCGTGAAGAAGCTGGTTGCAGCCCTGCACACGCCGGAAGTGAAAGCGTTCATTCTTGAGAAGTACAAAGGCGCGATTCTGCCGGCGTTCTGATCCAGAGCTACACCGTAAACCTAATGTGGGAGCGGGCTTGCCCGCGATAGCAGAGTGTCAGTCACTGAAGATGTTGACTGGCCTGCCGCTATCGCAGGCAAGCCAGCTCCCACATTTGTTTTGTGTGGTTTTTGCTATCAGTGCAGGGCTGGCACCACCTCATGGGTCAGCCATTGGCGCAGGCACCGATTCTCCGGGTAGTAGTGGTAGATAAGCAGCGCGTAGACGCCAGACTCACTGACCATCAACGTCGGCGCACAGTGGCCATGAGTGATCAGGGGCAGGGTGTGTTGCTGGTCGGGATCGAGCTTGCGCAGTAGCGCAGGGTTCAGGTGCAAGCCCATCAGGTGGCCGATGTCGGAGGCGCTGAACCAGGGTTGGTTGTTTATCAGCACGGCGTGCAGCTGGTGATGGTGGCGGGTGAAGACTTTGGGGGTGATCGGTGGATCAGGGGTAAGTGATTGCATTGGGACAACTCCGGGTATGAACAGGAGCTGCCAACAGCCTTCCTACGGGCATGGGTGGCAGCCATACGCGGGGTAGGAACCGAGTACCCAGGGATCTCAGCCACGTCGAAACGTGCCCGCGCATAGCCGCCGCGACTGATAGTACGGGCACAAAAAAAACGCCGCAATCAGACGGTGGCGCTATGACGCCAAGGGTACATAAAAGGGTTCCTACGCCCTGTCACTGAATTTGCAGCGACAGGCCAAAGACTAGCCACCCCAACACCGTCCAACAAGTTCACGCACAGCGCGACAACACGTGGGAAATCTCCGACGACACCCTGTTCAAACCTTGCACAAAACCCAATGTGGGAGCGGGCTTGCTCGCGAATGCGGAGTGTCAGTCACCCAATTTATCGACTGAACCACCGCCTTCGCGAGCAAGCCCGCTCCCACAGGTTACTTGTGTTGTTGGTTAGGCTGGTGATTGGCCTACTTGCGCTGTAGCAAACCCGGCAACTGCGCCACCAGCTTTTGGTTATTCAGCGGCGCACGAATAAACCCACGCTGCGTGCCGTCCGGGCCGATCAGCGCCAGGTTGCCGCTGTGGTCCACGGTGTAGTTGGGCTTGCTGGTATCAGCCGGAATAAATGGAATGCTCACCGCGTTCGAGACCTTCTGCACATCCTCCACATTCGCGCCGGTCAGGCCTTCGAATTGTGGGTCGAAGTAGCCCAGGTACTGCTTGAGCTGGGTCGGCGTATCGCGGTTCGGGTCGACGCTGACCAGGATCACCTGCAACTTATCCACCGCCTCTTTAGGCAGCTCGCTCTTGATTTGGCGCAGTTGCGCGAGGGTGGTCGGGCAGATATCGGGGCAGAAGGTATAACCGAAGAACAGCAGGCTCCATTTGCCTTTCAGCTCGTTGACCACCACCGTCTGGCCGTCCTGGTTGGTCATGGTCACCGGCGGCAGCTGGCGGCTTTGCGGCAGCAGGATGATGCCGGCGTCGATCAGTGCGGTAGGGTCGCCCTGGCCTTTGCCGCTGAGCACTTTGTTGACGGTAAGGCCCATGATCAACGCGACGATGGCCACCAGGATAAAGACGGTTTTTTGAGTTCGAGTCATAGGTTCAACAATAGGTAGTGGTCGACGAGCAGCGCGATAAACAGCAGCAGCAAGTACCAGATAGAGTACTTGAAGGTGTTGATCGCCGCGTGCGGCTTGCCGCCACGGTACAGCACCCAGGCCCATTGCAGAAAGCGCCCGCCCAATACCAGTGCACACGCCAGGTACAGCAGGCCACTCATGTGGATCACATAGGGCATCAGGCTCACCGCCAGCAAGGCAAAGGTGTAGAGCAGGATATGCACCTTGGTGTAGTGCTCGCCGTGGGTGACCGGCAGCATCGGGATATCGGCCTTGGCGTATTCCTCCTTGCGGTGAATGGCCAGGGCCCAGAAGTGCGGCGGGGTCCAGGCGAAGATGATCAGCACCAGCAGCAGCGGCTCGGCGCTGACATGCCCGGTAACCGCCACCCAGCCGAGCAGCGGCGGCGCAGCACCGGCCAGGCCGCCGATCACGATATTTTGTGGCGTGGCGCGCTTGAGAAAGCCGGTGTAGATCACCGCGTAACCCAGCAATGAGGCCAACGTGAGCCAGGCCGCCAACGGGTTGGTGAACGCCAGCAACAAGGCCAAACCTGCAACAGCCAGAAACAATGCAAAGGCCAATGCCGCCACGGGTGACACGCGCCCTTCTGCCAACGGCCGTTTATGCGTGCGCGCCATCACTGCATCAATCCGCCGATCCACCACATGGTTGACCGCCGCCGCACCACCGGCGCACAGGGCAATACCCAAATTGCCGAACACCAGCACCGTCCACGGCACCCCGGCGCGGGTCGCGAGGAACATACCCACCAACGACGTGATGAGCATCAGCACCACCACTTTCGGCTTGGTCAGCTCCAGGTAATCCCGCCAGATCGCCTGATCGTGACGCGCGCCGATCAAGGTCGCCATGGCATCTCTCCTTTAAGGGTGATGAGGCCCGCTACGTGTTTGCGCGGGATAAAACGCCAGCCAAACGGCAGCTGATTGCGCACCCGCACCAGGCTGGTACGGGCGTGGTAGTTGACCAGCACCAGCGTCAGCAACAAACCCGCCCCGCCTGCGTTGTGCCCGACCGCTACCGGCAACGGCAGGCCGAACGCCACATTGCTCACGCCCAGGCAGATTTGCGCCGCCAGGGCGATCAGCAGCAGGCCCGACAGCCGCGTCATGCCGACTGCGCGCAATTGCCAGGCCAGGCCCAGCAGTACCAGCGTCACCAGCACCGCGCCGATTCGATGGGTCAGGTGGATGGCAGTGCGCGCTTCACTGTCGAGCTGGCCGCCGAGGTAATTGGGGCCGATATGCTGGGTGAGGTGAAACCCGTTGGCAAAATCCGCCGCCGGCCACCACTCGCCATGGCACGTCGGCAAGTCGACACAGGCCACGGCTGCGTAGTTGGAACTGACCCAACCGCCCAGCGCAATCTGCCCGATCACCAGCACCAGGCCCGCCGTGGCCCAATATTGCAGGCGCTTGGGCACGATCAATGCGGGCAGCACGCCGGACAGGCGCAAGGTGAGTAAAAACAACAGGCTCAACGTGGCAAAGCCGCCGAGCAAATGCCCCGTGACCACTTGCGGCCACAGCTTGAGCGTCACCGTCCACATACCGAACGCCGCCTGGGCAAACACCACCGCCAACACAAACAGCGGCAATTTCACTGGCTGCCCTGGATCACGCCGATGGCGCCACGAGCGCGCCGCCAGCAGCACGATCAGCAAGCCCAAGGTGCCGGCAAAGTAGCGATGCGTCATCTCGGCCCAGCCCTTGTCGGCTTCAACCGGAGTATCGGGAAAATGCAGCTCGGCATGCGCCAGCTGGGCCTCGCTTTGCGGCACGCTGATAAACCCGTAGCAGCCGGGCCAGTCCGGGCAGCCGAGGCCGGCGTGGGTCAAGCGTGTATAGGCGCCGAGCAGCACAACGATCAGCGCCAGCAAAGTGGCAAACAACGCGAGGCGAAATCCAGGTTTGGCCATGACGATGCCCTTATCCGATGTTCGACAGTTTCAGCAGTAAGCGCAGGTCGTTGAGCAAATCCTTGCCCTTGACCTTGGCGTCGTAGCGCAGCACCAGGTTGCCGTGGGGGTCGACGATCCACAGCTGCGCCTCACCCGGCGCAGCCGCGTTTTTACTGAAGGTGGTCGGGTCCAGCGGGTAGCGCTGCAGTTGCGGGTACTCGGCCTTGAGCTTGGCGTCGTAATCGCTGCTCACCGGTTGCGCGCTGGCCAGGGCATGGCTGGCACGGGAGGCATCCCGACCCAGGCTGATTTGCAGCTGGCGCGCCAGGTACACCAGTTGCTGGCAGTCGGCGGCACACGCGGTGGGTGCGGTGACCAACAGTTGCCAGCGATCCTCATCGGCCTGCACGCCAATGTCGGCGCGGGTCTGGCCGTTGCCGATCATCTCACCGTGGTAACTGCGGCTGTCGGGCACCCAGAACTGCAACTTGTACATAAAGGTGGCCAGCGCCATCGGGCCGATCACCATCATCAGGATCAGAATCAGCTGCCAGCGGCCTTTGCGCCGGTCGGGCGCCTCAGACGTGCTGGGTGGATTCATGGCCGCTCCCATGGGGTTTCTCCTTTTTGTTATGCCATCCGAGGTAGAGGTAAAGCGCCAGCAACGCCAGTGCCATGGCGAACCACTGCACGGCGTAGCCCAAGTGTTTTTCCGGGCCCATGGCGACCACCGGCCAGGTCGTGTCATAGGTTCCGGGGCCGGGCTCGGCGCGCAGCTCATAGGCAAAACCGCTGCGGCCCAACTCCGCCCAGAGCGCGGCGGGATGCAACGCCGTCAGCAAGCGCGGCCATTGCGTGGTGGCGGGGTCGGCGTGCAGTTGGAAGGTTTCGCCGGGGGCGATGTACACCCAGGCATCCAGATTCAACGGTTGTTCAGGTGTGGAGAACACGGGCGGCGTGCGCCGGTCCGGCCAGGGCAGCCAGCCGCGATTGAGTAGCAGCCATTCGCCGCTGGCCTGGTCGTGAAAGGGCTGCAAGAGTTCAACACCGGCCTTGCCGTCGCGCATGCGGTTGTCGAGCAGCACGCTGTGCTCAGCATCGAATTGGCCGCGCAGGCGCACGCGGCGAAAGGCCGGGTCAGCCATGCCAGCAAGCTGCACGCTGCTGACCGGCTCAGCCACACGCCGTTCGGTATAGCTGTCCACCAGCAGCTGTTTTTCATGCCCGCGAGCCAGTTGCCAGAACCCCAGGCCCACCATCAGCGGCAGCAATACCAACACCACCAGCGTGGGAGCGAGCCCTGGACGAAAGTCTTTTATGGCGCTGGCTATACTTGTTTTCATTGCCCGCCTTTTCATTGCCCGCCCATCCGAATGGAACCTGACCATGCTCAAAGCAGCCATTGCCCTGATGCTGATCGCGACTGTCGTGAGCCTGTTCAGTGGCTTGTTCTTTCTGGTCAAGGACGAGGGCAACTCCAACCGCCTCGTCACCGCCTTGACCGTGCGTGTGGTACTGGCCGCGATCACCGTGGGCTTGATCGCCTGGGGCTTTTTCAGCGGCCAGCTGGTCTCTCATGCACCGTGGTAAAACGCTTCACAGCACATAAACGAAGAAAAATAGGCCGATCCACACCACATCCACAAAGTGCCAGTACCAACTGGCCGCCTCGAAACCGAACTGGTGCTCGGCGTTGAAGTGCCCCTTGAGGATGCGCATCAGCATCACGAACAGAATGATGGTGCCGATGGTCACGTGGGCGCCGTGAAAGCCGGTGAGCATGAAGAAGGTCGCGCCGTACACGCCCGAGCCGAGGGTCAGGCCCAGCTCTTTGTAAGCGTGCATGTACTCCTCGGCCTGAAAACCCAAAAAGGCCCAACCCAGCAGCACCGTCAGCGCCAGCCAGATTTTCAGCGCCCCGCGGTGGCCCTTGCGCAAGGCATGGTGGGCGATGGTGATGGTCACGCTGGAGCTGACCAGCAAGATCGTATTGACCAGCGGCAAGCCCCACGGGCTGATGGTGCCTTCGGGCGGCGGGTACAGTTTCGGGTCGGGATTGTTGAGCAACGGCCAGGCAAATTCGAAGTTCGGCCACAGCATGTGCGCGACGCCCTTGGAGCCTTCGCCCGCCAGCCACGGCGCGGACATATGCCGCACATAAAACAGTGCACCGAAGAACGCGATAAAGAACATCACCTCGGAAAAGATGAACCAGGTCATGCCCCAGCGGAACGAGCGGTCCATCTGCGGGCTGTACAAACCCGCGCGGCTTTCCTTGATCACCGCGCCGAACCAGCCGAACAGCATGTAGGCCAGCAACAGCCCGCCGACGAAGAAGATCCACGGGCCATGGGATTCCGGGCGCGCCGCCTTCAGGTCGTTGAACCACACGGCCAGGCCGTACACCGTGATCAACATGCCAAACGTAGCAATTATTGGCCATTTGCTTTGCGCTGGTACGTAGTACGTATCATGAGACGACATGTATTCGCTCTCCTGATTGAGGGGGCAAACAGTAGCTAGCCGCCGGTATGGACGGCCACCGGCGGTTGGCGCGCAGTGATGTCAAACAGCGTGTATGCCAGGGTCAAATGCTTCACATCCTTGGGCATGGCGCGATCGACGATAAAGCGCACGGGCATTTCTATGCGCTGACCTGGCTGCAGCACTTGCTGGGTGAAGCAAAAACATTCGGTCTTGTGGAAATACATCGCCGCTTCGGCTGGGGAAATACTCGGTACGGCCTGGGCGGTCATGGGTTTGTCAGTGGGGTTATAGGCCACGAACAGCATCTCGGTGACGGCGCCGGGGTTGACCACCACTTCATCGGCTTTGGAGTGGAACTCCCACACCATGTCGATGGCATTGGTGGACATGAACTGCACGCGCACTTGGCGTGTGGGGTCCACCACCTGCTCGCCCTCGTACTGCCCGGCGGTCTTGCCATTGATGCCGAACGCCTTGCACATCACGTCGTAGATCGGCACCAGGGCGAAGCCGAAGGCGAACATGGCCACCACCAGGATCAGCAGGCGAGTGACCAAGCGCTTGATCGGGACGGCCTCAAGCATGGCGCTCACCCGCTCTCGGTTTTTCTGTGGGAGCTGGCTTGCCTGCGATGAGGCCCTGGCAGGCGATAGATTCGGTGCCTGACACACCGCTATCGCAGGCAAGGCAGCTCCCACAGGACACCGAGTCGACCTGCATCGACGCGTTCACTTGACCTCCGGCGGCGTCGTAAACGTGTGATACGGCGCAGGCGAGGGGATGCTCCATTCCAGGCCTTCAGCGCCATCCCACGGCTTGGCCGGTGCCGGCGGGCCGCCACGGATGCACTTGATCACGATAAACAGGAAGAAGATCTGCGTAGCGCCAAACATGAACGCGCCGATCGAGGAAACCATGTTGAAGTCGGCGAACTGCAGGTTGTAGTCCGGTACCCGGCGCGGCATGCCGGCCAGGCCGACAAAGTGCATCGGGAAGAACGCCATGTTCATGCCCACAAAAGACAGCCAGAAGTGCAGCTTGCCCAGGGTTTCGTCGTACATGTGGCCGGTCCATTTCGGCAGCCAGTAGTAGGCCGAGGCGAAGATGCCGAAGATCGCCCCAGGCACCAGTACGTAATGGAAGTGCGCCACCACAAAGTAGGTGTCGTGGTACTGGAAGTCCGCCGGGGCAATCGCCAGCATCAGCCCGGAGAAACCGCCGATGGTGAACAGAATCACAAAGGCCACGGCGAACAGCATGGGTGTCTCGAAGGTCAGCGAGCCTTGCCACATGGTGCTCACCCAGTTGAACACCTTCACACCCGTGGGCACTGCGATCAGCAGCGTGGCGTACATGAAGAACAGCTCGCCCACCAGCGGAATACCCACCACGAACATGTGGTGCGCCCACACGATGAACGACAGGAACGCGATGCTCGCCGTGGCGTAGACCATCGAGGTGTAGCCGAACAGCGGCTTGCGCGAGAAGGTCGGGATGATCGAGCTGACGGCGCCAAACGCCGGCAGGATCATGATGTACACCTCAGGGTGGCCGAAGAACCAGAACACATGCTGGAACAACACCGGATCACCGCCACCGGCCGCACTGAAAAAGCTGGTGCCGAAGTGGATGTCCATCAACATCATGGTCACGCAACCGGCCAGCACCGGCATCACCGCGATCAGCAGGAAGGCGGTGATCAGCCAGGTCCACACGAACAGCGGCATTTTCATCAAGGTCATGCCGGGCGCGCGCAGGTTGAGGATGGTGGCGACCACGTTGATCGCGCCCATGATCGAGCTGATGCCCATCAGGTGAATGGCAAAGATGAAGAACGTCACGCTTTCCGGCGCGTAGGTGGTGGAGAGCGGGGCGTAGAAGGTCCAGCCGAAATTCGGCCCGCCGCCCGGCGTGAACAACGTGGATACCAGCAGCAGGAACGCTGCCGGCAACAGCCAGAAACTGAAGTTGTTCATGCGCGGCAAGGCCATGTCTGGCGCGCCGATCATCAGCGGGATCATCCAGTTGGCCAAGCCAACGAACGCCGGCATCACCGCGCCAAACACCATGATCAGGCCGTGCATGGTGGTCATCTGGTTGAAGAACGCCGGCTGCACAATCTGCAGGCCGGGCTGGAACAGCTCGGCGCGGATCACCATGGCGAACGAGCCGCCGAGCAGGAACATGGTGAAGGCGAACCACAGGTACATAGTGCCGATGTCTTTGTGGTTGGTGGTCAGCACCCAGCGCATCAAGCCTTTGGCGGGGCCGTGGGCATGGTCGGCATGACCATGGTCGATCACAGTGCTCATGGCCGTTCTCCTGCAAAGGAAGGGGCTGTGCGGTTCAGGGCATACGCAGTTGAGGCCGTCATTTGCTTTCCGCCTGTTTCAGAGCCAGCACGTCTTTGGGCGTGACCATGTCGCCTTTGTTGTTGCCCCAGGCGTTGCGCTCGTAGGTGACCACAGCGGCGATATCGACTTCCGACAGCTGTTTGCCGAACGCCGCCATGGCGGTGCCGGGCTTGCCGAAATACACGCGGTGCAGGTGATCTTCCTTAGGCCCGATGGCAATCGGCGAGCCCTTGAGCGCCGGGAACATTGGCGGCAAACCCTGGCCTTCGGCCTGGTGACAGGCCACGCAGGTGGTGTGGTAAACCTTGTCGCCACGCGCCACCAGCTCGTCCAGCGTCCAGTCTTTGGACGTCAGCTCCTTGAGCTTGGCGGCTTCTGCTTTGCGCTCGCCCAGCCAAGTGTCGTAGTCGGCCTTGGATTTGACCTCGACCACAATCGGCATGAAGCCGTGGTCCTTGCCGCACAGCTCGGCGCACTGGCCACGGTAGATGCCGGGCTTCTCGACACGGGTCCAGGCCTCGTTGACGAAACCGGGGATCGCATCGCGCTTGACCGCAAAGGCCGGCACCCACCAGGAGTGGATCACGTCGGCGGCCGTCACCAGAAAGCGCACCTTGGCGCCCACCGGCAGCACCAGCGGCTGGTCGACTTCGAGCAAGTAGTGCTCGCCCTTCGTCGCCTGGTTATGGATCTGCTCGGCGGGCGTGGCCAGGTTGCTGAAGAACTCCACGTCCTGGCCCAGGTATTTGTAGTGCCACTTCCACTGATAGCCGGTGACCTGGATATCGATATCCGATTCACTGCTGTCGTAAATGTTGATCAGGGTTTTGGTCGCGGGTATGGCCATGGCCACCAGGATCAGCAAGGGCACCACGGTCCAGAGGATTTCCACGGTCGTGCTCTCGTGAAACTTGGCCGCCACCTGGCCCGTGGAGCGCCGGTGCAGGATCATCGACCAGAACATCGCGCCAAACACGATGATGCCGATCACCACACAGATCCAGAAAATGGTCATGTGCAGGTCAAACACGGCGTGACTGACTTCAGTAGCCCCTGGCGCCATATTCGTTGTCCAGGCGGCGTGCGCCTGGCCGAATACTGACCACAACAGTAGGCCCATCCAAACGTGTGGATGTCGCGTCATTGCGGGTTCCCCTTTATGTTTCTTGTTATCCCGCCGGTTTGCACCTGCGGCGAAGGGAGCGGCTTCCATACTGCTTACAACCGCCAAGCCTTGCCTGCGTCATGCAGTTGGGCGTCATCAGCTAATTGCGTACAAACCCGAGTATAGACAGCGCCTGCAACCCCGCAATGTGTAGGGGCAAATGAGCAGAAACAGACGGGCGGGCCCAATAAAACCGGGGGCGCAAACGTTTATCCGACGAACGATGGCATTTCGATATAACGCGCATGCATAACCATGAAATAATTATGACAAATGCGTCTTAGGCGCTCGTATAAACGAGCTACCTTATCCTCTCCCTTTTCCTACGCCTGTTTCACTGGAGCCTTCATGAACACCGCCGCATTGCGCGAGCAGATTTCCCGTGCCCATCAACACGAAGCCACTACGGGCCAGCTTGCCCAGCAACTGGAAAAACAATTGCCGCACCTGCATTCGGCCATTTCCCTGGCTGACGGTGATCGCAACATTGTCATGACCCGCTTTGTCACTGCCTACATCGGACTGGTTCCGGACCTGCTGGAAGCCGCCAACGATGTGGCCCGCGAAGCCGGTATCGAAAGCCAGATCAAACCGGTGCTGAAGATCGCCGAGCATTTCTTCCTGCAGCCGCCTGCAATCCTGGCCGGCCATGAAGGTCTCGACAGCCTGCTGGATGAGGCCTACCTGGCTCACCGCTTGGTTGAAGAGGTCAACGACCTGTATATCAAGCATTTCGGCCAGCCGTTGATTCCGGCGGATACCACTGTTGCCAACTTGATTGCCCATCAACTGATCGGTGAGCAATTCGCCAATCAGCTGGATGAGGCCGTGCATTTGGCGGTGGATGAGATGCTCAACGACGAGAGCTTTGCGCTGGAGTCGGTTGAGGCGTATCGCGAACAGCTGAAAAGCCCAGAAACGGAAGCGGCGTGGAAGCGCTGGCCGTGCCTGTCGCGGCAGTTGGGCGTTGAGTTGGCGCTGGAACAGCCGGCCTGATTTTCAAGCCAACATAGATCTGAATGTGGGAGCGGGCTTGCTCGCGAAGGCGGTGTGTCAGCCAAAGTGATGTTGACTGATCTACCGCTTTCGCGAGCAAGCCCGCTCCCACAGTTTTGATCCGATTTCGTCAGGTCACTGGCGGCGCCGAACCTATCCCCACCGTCGTCCTCACCCGGCCTTCCAGCCTGCGCTTCAGCCCCCGCGCCTCGATCACCAGCGTCGAGCCCTTGGCCGCATTGGCCCGGCCCCATTCCTCCAGCAACTCCAGACACGAATGGTCGATGTAGCTCAAGTTACTCAGCGGCACATGCAAAGTGGTACCCGCAGGCACCGTCGACAGCACCTGAGTCAGTGCCGGCACTTTCAGGAAGGTCGCAGCACCGGTCAATCGCAACTCCATCTCACCCTTCTGGGGCAAATCGATCAGGCTGACTTTCAATCGCGAAGCTTTAAACGCGAGCTTCAGCAACGTGAGCCCAAAGCCCACCAACACGCCGGTCAACAGGTCGGTGAAGATGATTGCCAGTGCCGTGGCGGCATAGGTGAACATCGGCATCCGCCCATAACGGCCCAGCGCGCGGAACGCCTTGACGTCCACCAGCTTGATCCCGGTGTACACCAGCACGCCCGCCAAACTCGCCACCGGAATGCTTTGCAGCACGCTCGACAGCAACAGCACGAAACCCAGTAGCCACAGACCATGGAACATCGCCGACAGACGCGTGGTAGCACCGGCCTGCACGTTGGCCGAGCTGCGCACGATCACGCCGGTCATCGGCAAGGCGCCAACCAAGCCACAGAGCATGTTGCCGACACCTTGGGCTGACAATTCCTTGTCGAAATCGGAACGTTGACCGCTGTGCATCCGATCGACCGCTGCCGCAGACAGCAGGGTTTCGGCGCTGGCAATAAACGCCACGGCGAAGGCGGCGATCAGCAGTTGCGGATCGGCCAGGTTCAGCAGGTCGCTGGGGCGTAGCCAGTCGATGGCGTCGGCGAGGTTTTCCGGCACCTCCACGCGCTTGACCTGCAACGCCAGCACCAGGCTCGTCACCGTCGCCAGGCCCACACCCAACAAGGCACCCGGTACGAAGCGCAGTTTTTGCGGACGGAATTTATCCCAGCAGTACATCACCAGCATGGTCGACAGCCCCAGCAAGCCAGCCTGCCAACCCAGGCCACCGCCCAGCGTCGGAATGGCTTCGGCCACGGCTGCCGGGAAGCCTGCCAGGTTATCCAACCCCGAGGGCTTGGGCGCGCCGTCGAGCATCACATGCACCTGCGACAACACAATCAATACGCCGATACCCGCCAGCATGCCGTACACCACCGCCGGCGCCGTGACCCGGAACCAGCAGCCCAGGCGCAAGCGCCCGGCCACCAGTTGCAGGAAACCCGCCAGCAATAGAATCGGCCCGAGCATCATCATCCCGTGTTGACGCACCAACTCGAACACCAACACCGCCAGCCCCGCCGCCGGGCCACTGACCTGCAGCGGCGACCCCGCCAGCCAACCTACCACCAGGCCACCGATAATCCCGGTGAGCAAGCCCTTGGCCGGCGGCATGCCGGACGCGATCGCAATACCCATGCACAAGGGCAGGGCGACTAGAAACACAACCACCGAGGCCAGCAGCTCCCGTGGCAATACAGCTTTCAATTGAGCAGCACGCATGATGGCTCTCCCGAGGGATTCGCCGGGCGCGGCAAAGCCTGGCTGCATCCATGGCAGCCACCGCTTGACCCGGCAGGGAAGTGTTTTAGAAGCGCGCTCTAGGCGTCGCGCAAGGAATCGGCTCGGTGCCGTTCAGCGGTCTGAATGCCGCCTGGTCTGCATCGTAAGCGCGGATTTCGCTGGTCTCGATGTTGTAGATCCAACCATGGATAAACAAATGACCATTGGCCATGCGCGAAGCCACGGAAGGGTGGGTACGCAAATGCTGCAACTGGGCGATGACGTTTTCTTCGGTCAGCACCTTCATGCTCTCGCCCTCATTGGCGCAGTCGCAGTTGTCTTCGACCATGGACTTGGCGACTTCGGCATGACGCAACCACGCGCGTACCGTCGGCATCTTTTCCAGGCTGTCGGGGTTGAGTACTGCGCGCATGGCGCCGCAATCAGAGTGCCCGCACACGATGATGTGCTGTACACCCAGTGCGAGTACCGCGTACTCGATGGCGGTGGAAACCCCGCCGTTCATCTGGCCGTAGGGCGGCACCACGTTGCCGACATTACGCGTCACGAACAAATCGCCGGGGGAGCTTTGGGTGATCAGCTCGGGGACGATCCGTGAGTCGGCGCACGTAATAAACATCGCCCGTGGGCTCTGGGCCGTGGCGAGTTTCTTGAACAGTTCTTCCTGCTGAGGGAAGACGTCGTGATGGAAATGCAAAAAGCCGTCAACGATGTGCTTTAACGCTGCATCGGCAGACTCCGCCACCTGAGGGGCTGAAGCCGACGCAGCCAACGGCTGTTTATCCTTGTCACTCATGATTCATCCTCTTGATTAATGCAGGGGAGTGTTCAGGTCAGTTCGACGCCTGGCTATTGGAATAGTTGAAAAACTAAACAAAGCAAGGCGTCGACTCGTTAGTCACTCGCTGAACAAGGTAACCGCCGAAACTTAACTCAAACTGAATGAACCGCTCTAGAACGCGGGTTTCAGTGATATCAAAACGCGACTATTCCTACAGCAGGACGCCATCGTTCTCTTCAGTTTACAACAATGCCATCTGCCTGCCCGGTGGGCAAAACGCCGTGCAATCCAGATTAAACCCTTCCCGTCGATTCAGCCCCAACCGCTTGATCGCTTTGTTGAAACGCTGCGCGAGCAAATCGGCAAACGGCCCCTCGCCACGCATGCGCACGCCAAAGCGGCTGTCGTACACCTCACCACCACGCACCTGACGCACCAGGCTCATCACATGGGCGGCGCGCTGCGGGTAATGTGCCGCAAGCCACTCCTCGAACAGCGGCGCCACTTCCAACGGCAGCCGCAGCATCATGTAGGCGGCGCTCTGCGCACCGGCGGCGTGGGCTTCGGTCAGCAGGCTTTCCAGCTCACTGTCGTTGATCATCGGGATCATCGGCGAGCACAGCACGCCCACCGGGATACCCGCCTCGCGCATCACCCGAATCGCCCGCAACCGCGCCTTGGGCGCCGCCGTACGCGGCTCCAGGATGCGCTTGAGCTCGTCGTCCAGGCTGGTGAGGCTGATCATCACCGCCACCAGCCGCTGACGCGCCAATTCGGTAAGCAGGTCGAGGTCGCGCAAGATCAGCGAGCCCTTGGTGATGATGGTCACCGGGTGCCGATAGCGCAGCAGCACTTCGAGGGTTTGCCGGGTGATTGTGTATTCGCGCTCGATAGGCTGGTACGGGTCGGTATTGGAGCCCAGGTTGATCGGCGCGCACACATAACCTGGCTTTGACAGCTGTTGCTCCAACACCTCGGCGGCGTTGGTCTTGGCGATCAGCTTGGTTTCAAAATCCAGCCCTGGCGACAGGTCCCAATAGGCATGGCTGGGCCGCGCATAACAGTAGATGCAGCCATGCTCGCAGCCGCGATAGGGGTTGATGGAACGGTCGAACGGCAAGTCCGGCGAGTTGTTGCGGGTGATGATGCTCTTGGCCGTTTCGATACCCACTTCGGTGCCCTGGGTCGGCGGCACTTCCTGGAACCAGCCGTCGTCTTCGGCCACGCTGACGGTCGGCGCAAAGCGATTGTGCAGGTTAGTGGCCGTGCCCCGGCCACGGGGCGGCAACGGAGTAGACATGAAAACGCCTCGATACTGTTTTTATATACAGTATCGAGGCGCGAGGTTTCTGACCAGTGCCGTTTGGCGGCCAGGGCAGGATCAGTGCTTTTGCGTTACCTGCCCCAAGTCGTCACCCGACGTGGTGCGCATATCGCTCTTGCGCAGGTCGGCCACGTCACTGGCTTTGACTGGCGCGCCTTGATTGCCCCAGCTGCCACGGACGAAACTGACCACATCCGCGACTTCCTGGTCCGACAGACGCCACGCGAACGCCGGCATGGTGAAGGTCGACGGCGCCGTGTGAGTGGCCGGCAAGGTGCCGCCGTTCAACACGATGTTGATCAACGAGGTGGCGTCCGCCGTCTGCAACACCGGGTTACCCGCCAGCGCCGGGAACACCCGCGTGTAGCCATGGCCGTCGGTACGGTGGCAGGCCGCGCAGTTGTCGATATACACCGAGGCGCCCGGCTTGCTGTCATCACCTTTCCACAGCGCCTCGGCAACCTGTTTGTCGTACTGATGCGGCTGGTCCTTCGGATCCACCGCCGGCAGGCTCTTGAGGTAGCGGGCAATGGCAGTGAGGTCGTCCTGGGACATGTACTGCATGCTGTGTACGACCACATCACTCATGCCACCAAACACCGCGCTGCGGTCACTGCGGCCGGTCTTGAGGAACTGCACCAGTTGCTCCTCGCTCCAGCTGCCGAGGCCGTCTTTATGGTCGCCGCGCAGGCTTTTCGCGATCCAGCCTTCCAGCGGCGCACTGCCAGACAGGAACGCGTTGCCGTCAGTCGCGCTGAGGGCCTTTTCCTGCATGGTCAGGGCACGCGGTGTGTGGCAAGCGCCGCAATGGCCGAGGCCTTCGACCAGATAGGCGCCACGGCTGATGACCGGATCGGCTGCTGCCTGATGCTCCTCGACTGCCGGCGCGAACATCCAGCGCCACGCCGCCAACGGCCAGCGCATGCTCAAGGGCCAGGGAATATCGCTGTCCTTGTTCTCCTGGGCGACGGGCTCCACACCCTTCATGAAGTACGCATACAGCGCCTGCATGTCGCTGTCGCTGACACGCGCGTAGGACGGATACGGCATGGCCGGGTAAAGCGTACTGCCGTTCTTGGCGACGCCGTGGCGCACGGCCTTGTCGAAGTCTTCGAAGCTGTAGTCGCCCAGGCCGGTTTTGTCCGGGGTGATGTTGGTGGAATAGATCACGCCGATCGGGGTTTCCATCGGCAGCCCACCGGCGAACGGCTTGCCGCCCTTGGCGGTGTGGCAGGCCACGCAGTCACCGGCGCGGGCCAGGTATTCACCCTGCTTGATCAAATCGGTCTCAGCCGCGCTTACAGAGCAACTGCTGAACAGGGCAAAACTGGCGATAACAAGTGCTTTCATGGTCATCGCTCCTTATGCCTGAACCAGTGGGCCGGGGTTTTTCAGGTACTGCTCGCGGATCGCCCGCGCCGACCAGTAGGCCAACGCTGCCACCAGGCCGGTTGGGTTGTAACCCAGGCCTTGTGGGAAAGCCGATGCACCCGGAACAAACACGTTGTGTACATCCCAGCTTTGCAGGTAACGGTTCAACGCACTGGTTTTCGGGTCGGTGCCCATGATCGCGCCGCCATTGAGGTGGGTGGTCTGGTAGGACGCGGTGTTGAACTGCTCACCGACTTTTTTGCCCAGCACAGCAATGGCCTTGGGGTTCATCGCCGCGGCGACCTTGCCCATTTTCTCCATCATGAAGCGGTTCATCTTGATGTCGTTTTCCTGCCAGTCGAACGTCATCCGCAGCAACGGCAGGCCGTAGGCATCGCGGTAAACCGGGTCCAGATCCAGGTAGTTGCTCCGGTAGGATTGATGCGCGCCATGGGAGTCCATCGACACTTGGTGGGTGTAGTAATCGGCGGTGGCGCGCTTCCAGGCGCTGCCCCACGCCGGCGTGCCCGGCGGGTTGGACGTACCGGCAATCGGCCGGCTGCCGGCCTGGTTGACCCACATCGGAGAGCCGCCCACAAAGCCGTGCGGGCCGTGGTCGAAGTTGTCCGCGTTGAAGTCATCGATGGCCACGCCATTGCCGCCCGCACCGATAAAGTTATTGGTGTGGGTGTCCTTGTCGAAGAAGGCCTTGATGGTGCCCATGTTCTGGTAGGCAAAGTTGCGGCCCACCACGCCCTCATTGGTAATCGGGTCGTAAGGTTTGCCGATGCCCGAGAGCAACATGAGGCGCACGTTGTTGAACTGGAAGGAGGCGATGATCACCAGGTCCGCCGGCTGCTCGCATTCGCGGCCCTGAGCGTCGATATAAGTCACGCCGGTGGCTTTGCTCTTGGTGCTGTCGAGGTTGACCTTGAGCACATGGGAATTAGCCCGCAGCTCGAAGTTCGGCACCTGACGCAGCGCCGGCAGGATGTTTACGTTCGGCGAGGCTTTGGAATACATGTAGCAAACATAGCCACTGCAGAAACCACAGAAGTTGCACGGCCCCATCTGCGCGCCGTAGGGGTTGGTGTACGGCCCCGAAGTATTGGCGGACGGCAGGTTATAGGGTTTGTAGCCGACATCGGTAGCCGCTTTCTGAAACAACTGCGCAGACACGGTGTTTTTCTGCGATTCCAGCGGGAACGGGTTGGAGCGATCCGGCGCATAAGGGTTGCCGCCACGACCTTCACCCACCAACTGGCCTTTTACGGTCCAGGCCTGGCCGGAGGTGCCGAAGACTTTTTCGGCGTAGTCGAAAAACGGCTCCAGCTCTTCATAGCTCACGCCGAAGTCCTGGATGGTCATGTCCTTGGGGATGAAGTTCTTGCCGTAGCGCTCTTCATAGTGGCTGCGCATGCGCAGCTCGATTGGATCGACACGAAAATGCACGCCTGACCAGTGCAGGCCCGCGCCACCCACGCCATTGCCGGGCAAAAACGCACCCAACTGACGGTTGGGCAAGGCGACGTCATTCACGCTGTGGCGAATGGTCACCGTCTCCTTGGAGATATCCTGAAAGAGTTTTTTACGCACGCTGTAGGTCAGTTCGTCGATGACCTGGGGATAGTTGCCGTCCGGGTAGGTGTCCTGCATCGGGCCGCGCTCCAGCGCTACCACGTTGAGGCCAGCTTCCGTCAGTTCCTTGGCCATGATCGCGCCGGTCCAGCCGAAACCCACGATCACCGCATCCACTTTCTTCATGATGGTCGCCACGTTTATGCCCTCTCGCCGCGAATGGAAACAGCCGGGAAGGGGTATTGCTCATTGCGTTCAACCCAGTCCATGAAGTCGGCGCGGGCGCCAGGGAAGCCGATCATGGTCCAGCCGACCATGCCTTTGTTGCCACCGTGGATCGGGTCGCAGAAGAAGCCTTCCTTGGTGTTTTGCAGCAGCAGGTTGAAAAACATCTTTGCCGGTACGGCCTCGAAATGGGCGGTCATCTCGCCGCCGCCCGCCTCCATACGTCGCAGCATGTCATCCTGGGTAGCGCTGTCTTGCGCAGCAAAAGCTTTACCGTTGAACGCCTTCGACCACGCATCCGTGGCAGCAATGCCCAGGCGATAGATGTCTTTGGGCACCAATTTGCTCTGCCAACCCATCTCTGGCGCCGCATCGGCGTTGAACGGGCCTTGCATGAACCACAACGCACCGGCGGCATACGGCGTGTTCATCTGACGGTCGATGTACTCCGGCGCGCCGGCTTCCAGGGCGCCTGGGCCTTGGGCATCAGCCGGGATCAGACGGGCGACGGCGGCGTTGATAAATGCCCACTCTTCAGCCGTGAAGTAGCTAGGTTCGTAGGCTTTGTCGCTGACGGGCGTTTTGGCGGGAGCGGCCTGTGCCGGTTCCGGTGTAGCCATCAACATCGAGCCGCCAAGGCCAGTGCTGGCAACCGTGACCACCGGGATCAAGGTCAAGGATTTGCGTAAAAAGTCACGCCGCGGGTTGTCCTGATCTTGATCAGACATAGGTGCACCTCATCATGTGGTCACGGGTTTATCCGCCGCTTCTAGGAGCAGCGTGAAGGTTGGCCAGGGCATTGGATCCCAAATGGATAGAACACACTGGCAATCAATAGTTACAAATGATAGCAGCCTAAGCATTAGAGGAATCGATTCAGCGCAAAAAACAGCGGATCAGATGGGCGGATTCACGATTCTTTGACAGCCACCTCACGCGGCATTGACCCCCGGTAGACGACTCTGTGGCCCATCAGCCCTATCCCATTTGGTCTCAACGCACATGTTCACGATTCGATTACTGCCCGCCCTTGGCCTGGCGTTCATGGCACTGCTCGGCACGCTGCAGGCCCAGGCCGACGAGGCTACGAGGATCCGCTCGCCTGAATGGGCACAGCCGGTGGGCAACCAATTCAACCTGCACCAGATGACGCCCACGCTGTATCGCAGCGCGTTGCCGGACAGCACTGCGTTGCCTGTGCTGCAAAATCTGAAGATCGGCACGGTGATCAACTTCCTGCCGGAATCTGATGCGCCGTGGTTGGAGACTTCTGGTATCAAACAGGTGCAGCTGACGTATCGCACCAACCATGTCGACGATGCCGACGTGCTGGCGGCACTCAGGGCCATCCAGGAAGCCGAAACCCAGGGCCCGGTGCTGATGCACTGCAAACACGGCTCCGATCGCACTGGCCTGATGGCGGCGATGTATCGAGTGGTGATTCAGGGTTGGAGCAAGGAGGATGCGCTGAACGAAATGACGCTGGGCGGCTTCGGTTCCAGTAACGGCTTTAAAGACGGCGTTCGCTACATGATGAAGGCTGATGTCGACAAGTTGCGTACTGCGTTGGCCAATGGCGACTGCAGCACCAGTGAGTTTGCGTTGTGCTCTATGAAAAGCTGGATCAACACGGCCGGTAGCAGCCGTGTCGACCCAAAGAAAGACACCGAATTAGTGCTCACACCTTAAGCAGGTATCAGTCCTTTTTCAGCTTGGGATTAGGAAAAAACTGCACCGCCTGCACCTTCGGGTCCGCGGGCGCTTTCAACGCCGACGTATTGACCCGCGTGCCCAATTCCTTGGGCACCGAATTGCCTTGTTCATTCAGCGTGTCCGAATAACCGCAGGCTACACATTCGCGGTGCGGCACATCGTCTTCGGTCCACATTTTCAACTTGTCCAACTCTTCGCACGCCGGGCAGACCGCACCGGCGATAAATTGCTTTTTGCTCACCACAGGCCCATCACTCATGCTGCTGCGTCCTCACTCAGGCCGCTGTGGCGCAAGAGTGCGTCAATCGACGGCGCACGTCCGCGGAAGTCGACGAACAGCACCATCGGCGCCTGTGAGCCACCGCGCGCCAGGATCGCTTCGCGAAATGCGCGGCCGGTTTCGGCATTGAGCACGCCGTCTTCTTCAAACTTGGAGAAGGCATCTGCCGACAGCACTTCCGCCCACTTATAGCTGTAGTAACCCGCCGCATAACCGCCGGCAAAAATGTGCGCAAAGCTATTGGGGAAGCGGTTGTAGGCAGGCGGACGCATCACCGAGACCTCATCGCGCACACCTTCAAGCACCTGCGCTACCGTGCGGCCATCGCCGTGGGTGGCGTGCAGTTCGAAGTCGAACAGCGAGAATTCCAGCTGACGCACCATCATCAGGCCGGACTGGAAGTTCTTCGCCGCGAGCATTTTTTCCAGCAGGTCCTGAGGCAGCGGCTCGCCGCTTTCATAGTGGCCAGAGATCAGCGCCAGACCTTCCGGCTCCCAGCACCAGTTCTCCATGAATTGGCTCGGCAGTTCCACCGCATCCCAGGCCACCCCGTTGATGCCGGACACGCCCGCGTGTTCAACGCGGGTCAGCAGGTGGTGCAGGCCGTGGCCGAATTCGTGGAACAGCGTGGTCACTTCATCGTGGGTCAGCAGGGCAGGCTTGCCGCTGTCGGCCGGGGTGAAGTTGCACACCAGGTTCGCCACCGGGCTTTGCAGCACGCCGTCGACAGTGCGGCGGCGATCGCGCGCGCCGTCCATCCACGCGCCGCCACGCTTGTTGGCGCGGGCGTACAGGTCGAAGAAGAAACGCCCGACGTGCTGGCCGTTTTCCTTGATTTCAAACAGGCGAACATCCGGGTGCCAGGTGTCGAAGCCTTTTTGCTCGGCGATTTCGATGCCGTACAGGCGCTGCACGATGGCAAACAGGCCGCCCAGCACTTTGTCGATCGGGAAGTAGGCGCGCAACGCTTCCTGGGACACGCTGTAACGCTGCTCGCGGAGTTTTTCGCCATAGAAACCGCTGTCCCAGCTTTGCAGGTCGGCGCAGCCTTGTTCGGCGGCGTAAGCCTTGAGCTGTTGCAGGTCCTGGGCGGCAAACGGCTTGCTGCGCTTGGCCAGGTCGCGCAGGAAGCTCAGCACCTGGTCGCTGGACTCGGCCATTTTGGTGGCCAGGCTCAGCTCGGAGAACGACGCGTAACCCAACAGCTTGGCCAGCTCCTGACGCAGGTCGAGGATCTGTTCCATCACCGGGCCGTTATCGTTCTTACCGGCATTCGGGCCTTGGTCCGACGCACGGGTGCAGTAGGCCGCGTAGACTTCTTCACGCAGGGCGCGGTCGTGGGCGTAGGTCATTACCGCGTAGTAGCTTGGGAACTCCAGGGTGATCAACCAGCCATCGAGGCCTTTGGCCTGGGCGGCGGCAGCCATCTGCGCCTTGGCCGAGTCGGTCAGGCCGGCGAGGGTGGCTTCGTCGGTAACGTGCTTGGTCCACGCCTGGGTGGCGTCCAGCAGTTGGTTAGAGAACTTGCTGCCCAGCTCAGACAGTTTGCTCTGCACTTCGGCGTAGCGTTTTTGCTGCTCTGGCGGCAAATCGATACCCGACAGGCGGAAATCGCGAAGCGAATGTTCCAGAATGGTTTTTTGCGCCACGTCAAAACCGGCGGCTTCCGGGCTGTTGGCCAGGGCTTCGAAGGCCTGGAACAGTTCGCGGTTCTGGCCCATCTCGGTGGAATAGGCACTCAAGGCCGGCAGGCAAGCCTCGTAGGCTTCGCGCAGTTCGGCGCTGTTGCACACGGCGTTGAGGTGGCTGACCGGGCTCCAGGCGGCGCCCAGGCGGTCGTTCAGTTCGTCCATGGCCAGTACCAAACCGGCCCACGTAGGGTTTTTACCCTGGCTTTGCAGGATGCCTTCGATGGCAACGCGGTTGTCGGCGAGGATCTGTTCGATGGCCGGCTGCACGTGCTCGGCACGGATCGCCGAGAACGGCGGCAGGTCGTAGGACTGCAAAAGTGGGTTGTTCGCGCTCACGGTGGGTACCTTGGCTGAAGAAACTGATAAGACAAAGATGGGGCCATCTTAATTACAATCAACACCCACCGCAGCTATCAACCTATAAGAGAGAGGCTATCGTGACCCTTCGCACCTATCAGAATCACACGCCAACCCTGGGCGCCGGGGCTTTTGTCGATATTTCGGCGGTGGTGATCGGCGATGTCGAAATCGGCACCGACAGCTCGGTTTGGCCGCTGACCGTGATTCGCGGCGACATGCACCGCATCCGCATCGGCGCACGCACCAGCGTGCAGGACGGCTGTGTGCTGCACATCACCCACGCCGGGCCGTTCAACCCGGACGGCTTCCCGCTGCTGATCGGCGATGACGTGACCATCGCCCACAAAGTCATGCTGCACGGCTGCACCGTCGGCAATCGCATCCTGATCGGCATGGGCAGCATCGTGATGGACGGCGCGGTGGTCGAAGACGACGTGATCATCGGCGCCGGCAGCCTGGTGCCACCCGGCAAGAAACTGGAAAGCGGTTTTTTGTACGTGGGCAGCCCGGTTAAACAGATCCGCCCATTGACTGACAAAGAGCGTGCCTTTTTCACCTACAGCGCCGCGAACTACGTGAAGCTCAAAGACCTGCACCTGGCGCAAGGATTCGACCGATGAGCCTGAACTACTCCGCCGTGCTGTTCGACCTGGACGGCACCTTGACCGACCCGCGCGAGGGCATCACCCGCTCGATCCAGTACGCCCTCGGCAAACTCGGCATTGATGAACCCGACCTGACCAAGCTCGAACACTTTATCGGCCCGCCATTGCTGCAAGCCTTTATGCAGTTCTATGGCTTCGATGAGGCCAAAGCCTGGGAAGCGGTGAATTTTTATCGCGAGCGCTTCAAGGTCACCGGCCTGTATGAAAACCGCGTATTCGACGGCGTGATGCCGTTGCTTGAGGAACTGAATGGCCAGGGCCGCCAGCTGTATGTGGCCACATCCAAACCGTGGGAGTTTGCCCGTGAGATTGCCCGGCATTTTGATTTTGCCAAGCACTTCAGGGTGATCTACGGCAGCGAGCTGGATGGCACGCGCACCAACAAGGTTGAGCTGATTGCGCACCTGATGAGCGAAGAGGGCTTGGACCCGGCGACTACCCTGATGATTGGTGATCGCAAGCATGACTTGATCGGGGCGCGCAGCAATGGGCTGGATTCGGCGGCGGTGGGGTATGGGTTTGGCAGTTTTGAAGAGCTGAATGCCGAGGCGCCGACTTGGCATTTTGAGACGCTGGAGCAGATGCACCAGGCGTTTTTGCAGCGCCCTTGAGACCGCTATCGCAGGCAAGCCAGCTCCCACATTTGACCGTGTTCACACTTCAAACTGTGGGAGCTGGCTTGCCTGCGATGAGGCCCTACTGGCCACCACCTTCCAACTGCCGCAATGCCGCCTTACGCTGCTCAACCGGCAACCCACCCAGCGTCTCCACCGCCGCAAAGAACTTCACCCAATCCCCGCCTTGCTGCGCAAACAACGCCGCAAACGCCGGCACCCACTGGTCATACAGCCCGAACGGCAACAGCCGCGCATTGTTCAGCGGCTGGTTGATCCACACGTCATAACGCTTGTCGCCGCCCCATTGGCTGTCGCGCATGTGCCGGTACTCACTGCGCAGGCGCTCGAACTCTGCCGCCTTGGCCTGGCGCATCACATCCACCGCCAAGGGCTGGGCGTACAACGCCTCCAGGCGTTTGCGGGTATCGAGCACCAACCGGATAAATTGATCACGCTGCCGCAACGCCGCATTGCTCAGCGGCGCCAAACCCCGCGCTGCGCGCCATTGGCGGGTGCCTTCCTGCTCGACGAAGTTGGCATAGGATTCGTTGAACTCGGTGTCGTCCTTCACATAAAAGCGTTGGTGCGCCAGTTCGTGGAAGATCAGCGTGGCCAGGCGCTCATCCCCCCAACTCATCATCGAACTCATGATCGGGTCGTTGAACCAGCCCAGGGTGGAATAGGCCTCGACGCCGCCAATCGACACGTCCATGCCTTGTTGCTGCAACAACGCCGCTTCGCCGCGTGCTGCGCCCTGATTGTAATAACCGCGATAGGCCACACACCCAGCGATGGGGAAGCAGTGGGTTTGGGGCGAGAGGGAAAACTCCTGCGTGGCGAACACGTTCCAGACCACATAAGGCCGGCCAATGTCGGCGTACAGGCGGTAGCTCTGGTTGTCAGGCAGGTGCAGGTGCTCACTGGCAAAGGCGCGGGCCTTTTGCGATTGCACCAGGTGCTCGCGCAACGCCTGTGGGCGAGCAGGGTCGGCGATGACCTCGGCAACCGGCTCCCGAGCCCGCAGCAACTGCCATTGGCCGCTGGCCAACTGGCTGTAGTAACTCACACTGGAACAGCCGCTTAGCAGCAACACCATCAACCCTGGAAGAAAACGCCTGACCATGCACCGACCGCCCCTGGGTTAATTGCCCGCCAGACTATCCTGCCTGCACTGAATTTTTCCATGCCGTGGCGTGTTTATACTGATACAGAGTCTGTTGCCACAGGCAGCCAGGTTCAATTCTTACCCACCGTTGAGTGCCCGCCATGCGCCAGCTGTTGCTACCCGTCACCGCCTTGTTTCTCAGCGCCTGCGCTTCGACCCCCATCCCGCCGGTCGACCCGCACCAGGCCTGGATCGATTTCGCCACGCCGACACCCGGCGCCAAACTGGTGATGGCCCAGCGCCTGGACGGCAAGAACCTCAATGACGGACGTTTCTTCCAAGTGCCACCCGGCAGCCATGAGCTGATGGTGCGCTTTGATTTCGAAGTGAACACCGGGACCGGCTTTGGCGGCCTGGACCAGACCCATGACCGAACCTGCTTCATGACCCTGCAATACGACAACTTCCAGGCAGGCCAGCGCTATGTGCTGGAAGGGCGCTCGCTGGCTTTTACGCCCAATATCCGGCTGTACGACACGGCGCGTCAGCTGTTGGCTGAGGAGCGCAGTGTTAATTGCATCTGATCAGTCGTTGTTTTTCTGGTAGAGGATGCGCTTGGAGCCGTTTTCGCAGGAGCCGACGATCATGGCGCTATCGTGGTTTTTGGCTTCTTCCTCGGTGATGATTTCCAGGGTGTATGACGGAATCGCCTTTGCCTGGATGTTTACCTCAATTTCTTTCCTGAGCTCTTCACAATCTTTTGGCGCGGCCACAGCCGAAGTGGCCAATACACCGCAAATGATCGCCAAGGCAAAACGTTTCATGTGTGAAGCTCCCTGAATGCACTGCGCACGGGTGTGCGCCTAGGCTATTCGACCACATTTTGGAAACGCGAGTTCTGATTTAACGCAGAACTAAATGTGGGAGCGGGCTTGCTCGCGAAGGGGGTGGATCAGTCACCTGAAATATTGACTGGAAAACCGCTTTCGCGAGCAAGCCCGCTCCCACAGGGGATCTCGCTGTGTCAGTTAGACCAGCGTGGCATCCAGGCTGATTTTTGCGTTCAGCACTTTCGACACTGGGCAGCCTTCCTTCGCCTTTTTGCTCAGTTCCTCGAACTGCGCCTGGCTTGCGCCCGGAATCTTGGCTTTCAGCACCAGATGCACGGCGGTAATCGCAAAGCCGCCGTCCACCTGGTCCAGAGTCACTTCGGCCTGGGTGTCGATGCTGTCAGCCTTAAGGCCCGCATCGCCCAAAATCATGGAAAACGCCATGGAGAAACAGCCTGCGTGGGCCGCGCCGATCAATTCTTCAGGGTTGGTGCCCTTGCCGCCTTCGAAGCGCGCCTTGAAGCCGTAGGGTGCTTCGCGCAGCACGCCGGTTTCCGTGGAAATGGAACCCAGCCCAGTTTTCAGATCACCTTCCCAATGCGCGGATGCTTTTTTAACGATACTCATAGCTTTCTCCTCGAACGGTGGTTTTGCGTCAGTAAGGGTTCTGAGGATAGACGGCCCGGCAAAGTTCATCTTGTCGGAGAAACCTAGCGTTTCAGTAGGAAATTTCACAAGCTGCTATTGAATCTCGGGTATATGCCCTCATTGCATAGAGCATGCACATGAAGCGGCAGGTTTTGGTTCGTCTAGTAAGCCTGCGCACCTAATGGAGAAGCAGGCTTATGAAATCGCTGTCCGACGTGAAGTTCTCGACCCTCGACCTCGTGCCCGTGCGCGCCAACGGCAGCATCGCACAGTCGCTGCGCAACTCGCTGGACCTGGCCCAGCATGTGGAAAAGTTCGGCTACAACCGTTTCTGGGTAGCTGAACACCACAATATGGACGGCATCGCCAGCTCGGCCACCTCGGTGCTGCTGGGTTATTTGGCCGGCGGCACCTCGACGATTCGCGTCGGCTCCGGCGGCGTGATGCTGCCCAACCATGCGCCGCTGGTGATTGCCGAGCAGTTCGGCACCCTGGAAAGCCTGTACCCCGGCCGCATCGACCTGGGCCTGGGCCGCGCGCCCGGTTCCGACCAGATGACCGCCCGCGCCCTGCGCCGTGAACGCTCCGGCAGCGCTGACGAGTTTCCAGAAGATGTGGCCGAACTGATGGCCTACCTGGGCCCGCGCACGCCCGACCAACGGATTATCGCCGTACCCGGCACCGGCACCAACGTGCCGGTCTGGCTGCTCGGTTCCAGCCTGTTCAGCGCGCAACTGGCCGGTGAGCGCGGCTTGCCCTACGCCTTCGCCTCCCATTTCGCACCCCGCTTGATGCATGAGGCGATTCGCGTATACCGCAATCACTTCAAGCCTTCAGCCGTGCTGGACAAGCCCTACGTGATGCTCGGTATTCCGCTGGTGGCCGCCGATACCGACGAGCAGGCCGACTACCTGGCCACTTCGGTGTACCAACGTATTCTGGCGCTGATGCGCGGGCAGAGCCTGGTGCAGCGCCCGCCGGTGAAAACCATGGACGGCCTGTGGCTGCCCCATGAAAAAGACGCAGTCGGCAGCTTCCTCGGCCTGGCCATGGTCGGTAGCCCGGCGAAGATTCGCGCGAAGTTGGAAGTGCTGATCGAGCAGACCGGCGCCGATGAGCTGATCTTTACCAGCGACCTGTATGAGCATGCCGATCGGATTCATTCCTACGAGCTGCTGGCACAGGTGATGAAGGGCTGATAACCCGCAGGCGAAAAAAAACCGACGCACTCGCGTCGGTTTTTTATGTCTGCAACACGGGATTAACCGCGCTTGTAGACGATTTCCTTGGTGCCGCCTTCGCAGCTGCCAACGACTTCGTGGTCGCTGGGTGCCGCGCCTTTATCTACCACTTCCAGCGAGTAACCCGAGGCGCCCTTGGCGTCGATTTTCGCTGCAATTTCGCTTTTCAGTTCGTCACAAGGCTTGCCCGCCGCCATCGCAGTGCCCGCAATGCTCAACAAACCTACCGCTAACAGGAACTTCTTCATCCGTTACTTTCCTTGCGCTGATCGAAAAGAGCGTGCCGACGCTTTTGGCATCGGCACCCAATGGGTGTAGCGCAGGTTATGGCAATCGGCCAGTCAGCAAGTTCAACTCACGGGATCAACTACTGGCAATTCGGAATCCCACCTTGAGCGTGACCTGAAAGTGCGCGGCCTTGCCGTCCTTGATGTGACCACGGGTTTCGGTCACTTCAAACCACTCCAAGTGCTTGATGCTCTTGTGAGCTTCGGCGATGGCGTTGTTGATGGCATCTTCGATGCTGGTGGTCGAGGAGCCGACCAGTTCGACTTTCTTGTAGGTGTGATGATCAGACATAACGTTTCTCCTGAGGTCTCTAGTGAGCGTAGCAGTGAATCTTCGTACTGCTTCTGGCGACCAATCCCACTCGAAAGTTCAGATTTACTGCACTTTCTGAAAACCGTGGAGTCGGTATCTACACATGCCACTCAATCACTTCAGGAGAGTTCCACATGGCCAACACTTCTTTACGCAAAGCGTCGCTGGAAAGCATGGAAGCCGAGATTTCGAGCCTGCTCAAGTCCCTTGAGAGCCTCAAGGACGATGCGTCCGATGAGTCGCGCAAAACGCTGAAGGCCCTGAAAAGCAATGCCGAGAATGCCCTCAAGCATTCCCGCCACTTGATCAGCGACGCCTACGAAGAAAGCAAAGTCAAAATCCGCGAAACCAGTGCGGCAACCCGCGACTACGCACAAGAGCACCCATGGACTACCGCCGGCGTTGCCGTTGGCGCGCTGGGCCTGCTGGCTGCTTACCTGCTGTGCAAACGCGGTGACTAAACGGGCTGGCGCAACAGCTCAGCCTTGAGCCACTGCGCCAACTGACCCGCGCGCCCGTCTGCGGCGCGCTTGGGTAGCCACAACGCCAGGTGCGCCGGGGTTTCACTGAAACCCCACGGCGCCACCAGGCGACCCGCACGCAGGTCCTCTGCCACCAGCGGTTCGGGCGCAATCGCCACACCCAAACCCGCCACCGCCGCCTCCAGCAAATAATACAAATGCTCAAAACCCTGGCCGTGCTTCAACGCGCCGGGCTCGATGCCGTGCTGCTGCGCCCAACTGGGCCAGGCTTGCGGGCGCGAGGTGGTGTGTAACAAGGCTTCACCGCACAGGGCCTGGGGCGGCGCTTGGCGCAGGCGTTCGTAACCGGCAAAACGCGGGCTCATGACCGGGCCAATGCGCTCGCTGGCCAGCTCATACACCTGCATGTCCGCTGGCCACGGCGGCTCGGCGAAGACCAGCAGGGCATCGAGGCCGGGGCGCCGTGGGTCGAGGTCGCCGTCACCCGCCGACAGGTGCAGACGCAAGTCGGGCAAATCTGCGTTCAAGCGGCCCAGGCGCGGAATCAACCAGCGCGCCAGCAAACTGCCCGAGCAGCCAAGCACAAAAGGCGCGTCGGCGCTGGCCTGGGTCAGCTCGGCGCACACATCCCTTAAACGCTCGAACGCTTCGGCACTGGCATCCCTGAGCCGAACGCCTGCATCTGTGAGTTTAAGGCCGCGCCCATCTTTGGCGAACAGGCTGACACCCAGATGCTCTTCCAACACCTTCAACTGGCGACTGACTGCACCATGGGTCACATGCAGTTGCTCAGCTGCCTGGCTGACGCTGTTCAAGCGGGCGGTGGCCTCAAACGCACGCAGGGCATTGAGGGGTGGAAGGTCTCGGCTCATCTGTGAGTTTTCCTGACAGGTTGTGGCGATCTTATCGGTTTTCAGCGTCGAGCGTCAGGGGTAGAGTGGCCGTCATTGCCTCTCCTCACCTTCTTTCCTGGAGCGCCCCATGACTCAGTCCCAGACCGACCTTCGCAACGGCCCCGACGCCAACGGCCTGTTTGGCGCGTTCGGCGGCCGCTACGTCGCTGAAACCCTGATGCCGTTGATCCTCGACCTGGCCCGTGAATACGAAGCGGCCAAGATCGATCCGGCCTTCAACGAAGAATTGGCCTACTTCCAACGTGACTACGTCGGGCGCCCAAGCCCGCTGTACTTCGCCGAGCGCCTGACCGAGTTCTGCGGCGGCGCCAAAATCTACCTAAAGCGCGAAGAGCTCAACCACACCGGCGCGCACAAGATCAACAACTGCATCGGCCAGATCCTGCTGGCGCGGCGCATGGGCAAAAAACGCATCATCGCCGAGACCGGCGCGGGCATGCACGGCGTGGCCACCGCCACCGTGGCGGCGCGCTTTGGCCTCGATTGCGTGATTTACATGGGCACCACCGACATCGAGCGCCAACAGGCCAACGTGTTCCGCATGAAGCTGCTGGGCGCCGAAGTAATCCCGGTCGTGGCCGGCACCGGCACCCTTAAAGACGCGATGAACGAAGCCCTGCGTGACTGGGTGACCAACGTCGACAGCACTTTCTACCTGATCGGCACCGTGGCCGGCCCACACCCGTATCCTGCGATGGTGCGCGACTTCCAGGCCGTGATCGGCAAGGAAACCCGCGACCAACTGCAAGCCCAGGAAGGCCGCCTGCCGGACAGCCTGGTGGCGTGCATCGGCGGTGGCTCCAATGCCATGGGCCTGTTCCACCCGTTCCTGGATGACACCAGCGTCGAAATCATCGGCGTTGAAGCCGCCGGCCACGGCATCGAAACCGGCAAGCACGCCGCCAGCCTTAACGGCGGTGTACCCGGCGTGCTGCACGGCAACCGCACCTTCCTGTTGCAGGACGACGACGGCCAGATCATCGACGCCCACTCGATTTCCGCCGGCCTCGACTACCCAGGCATCGGCCCTGAACACGCCTGGTTGCATGATATCGGCCGTGTTCAGTACACCTCGGTGACCGACGACGAAGCCCTCCAAGCCTTCCACAAATGCTGCCGCCTGGAAGGGATTATTCCTGCGCTGGAAAGCGCCCATGCGCTGGCTGAAGTGTTCAAGCGCGCACCGACCTTGCCGAAAGATCACCTGATGGTGGTGAACCTGTCCGGCCGTGGCGACAAAGACATGCAGACCGTGATGCACCATATGGAACACTCTCAACAAGAGCAGTCAAAGCAGGAGAAACACTGATGAGCCGCCTGCAAACCCGTTTTGCGCAACTGAAAGAACAAAACCGCGCCGCTCTGGTGACCTTCGTCACCGCCGGCGACCCGGGTTATGACACTTCGCTGGCGATCCTCAAGGGCTTGCCCGCCGCCGGTGCCGACGTGATCGAGTTGGGCATGCCCTTCACCGACCCGATGGCCGACGGCCCGGCGATTCAACTGGCCAACATCCGTGCGCTGGAAGCCAAACAGAACCTGCTGAAAACCCTGCAGATGGTCCGCGAGTTCCGCAAAGACAACCAGGACACGCCGCTGGTGCTGATGGGTTACTTCAACCCGATCCACAAATACGGTGTGCCTAAGTTCATCGCCGACGCCAAAGAAGCCGGCGTAGACGGCCTGATCGTGGTCGACATGCCGCCTGAGCATAACGGCGAGCTGTGCGACCCGGCCCAGGCCGCAGGCATCGACTTTATCCGCCTGACCACGCCGACCACCGACGACGTGCGCCTGCCAACCGTGCTCAACGGCAGCTCCGGTTTTGTGTATTACGTGTCGGTGGCCGGTGTGACCGGCGCCGGTGCCGCCACCCTGGAGCACGTCGAAGAAGCCGTGACCCGCCTGCGTCGGCATACCGACCTGCCAATCAGCATCGGCTTTGGTATTCGTACACCGGAACAAGCCGCCGCTATCGCGCGTCTGGCAGACGGTGTGGTGGTCGGTTCAGCGCTGATCGATCACATCGCCACTGCGAAAAATGATCAGCAAGCAATCGATGGTGTTTTGAGCCTGTGTGCGGCACTGTCGGAAGGTGTCCGTAACGCCCGTAAGTAAGCGGCGTGTAGCAATGGGTAAAGTTCCTGATACAGAGGAATCATCTGGGTAATCCAGTACCTAAACTGACAAGACCAAGGGATTTCGAGCCTCGTTCGAAATCCCTTTTTTGTTCGCGCAGTACTGAGGAAAGCCCCATGAAAATGCCTAAACGCTTGATCGCAGGTCTTGGCGTGTTGATGCTCGGCGCAAGCGCCCTGGCGCAAGCCGCGCCGCCCGACCAACGCGGCGATGGCCCAGGCCGTGGCGGCCCGCAAGGCCAGTACGAGCAACGCGGCGACGACCATCGCGGCCCACAGGATAACCGTCGTGGCCCGCCGCAAGACTTTGGCCCGGTGCGCCAGGTGATTCGTGACAACCACAACGACTTCCGCCGTGGCGCGCCACCACCTCCAGGCGTACGCCTGGTGCGGGGCCAGCCGCTGCCACGCAACTACTACGGCGAACGCCTCGACAACCGCGCCTTGGCCCATCTGCCGCAATACCCAGGGTATGAATGGCGCCGGTCCGGCGGCGATATCGTATTGATCGCCATCGGCACCAGCATCGTCTACCAAATACTGGATGGCGCCCTCTACTAGCCCCGAGATGCTTTTGTGGCGAGGGAGTTTGCTCCCTCGCCACAGGTTTTTATCTACAGCTCGATGCGCTCGACCTTGCCCACCAGCAACACGTAGGAAAGCGCCCCGAGCAACGCCAGCACGGCGATATAGGTAATCGCCGGCGCAAACGAATCTCCACTGGCCAGAAAGCCAATCACAATCGGCGTAGTAATCGCCGACAAGTTGCCGATGAAGTTAAACACCCCACCCGTCAGCCCCAGCAACCGCGCTGGCGCCAAAGTCGACACCAATGACCAGGTGATCGACGCCAGGCCATTGCCAAAGAACGCCACTGCCAGAAACGCAATCACCCAGGCCGTCGAGTCCACATAGTTGGCGCCGATGATCGCCGTGGAAATCAGCAGCCCACCAATGATCGGCAGCTTGCGCGCAAAACCTACCGACGTACCCCGGCGAATCAGCCAATCAGAAAAAATCCCCGAACACAGCACGCCGATAAACGCAGCGAGGAAAGGCAGCGACGCCAGCAGCCCGGACTTGATGAAGTCCATGCCGCGGTATTTCACCAGATAGGTCGGGAACCACGTCAGGAAAAACCACAGTGTCGAGTTCAGGCAGAACTGCCCCAGGTAAATGCCCCACAGCTTGCGCTTGCTCAGCACTATCCCGAGGTCGACCCAACTGAACGGCGCCTTGACCGCTTTCGCCTGCATATCCACCAGGCCGCCGCCCTCGCGGATCAGCTCGATTTCTGCCGCGTTGGCGCCTTTGAAGTCCTTCGGCTCGCGGTACACCGCGTACCAGATCAACGCCCACAGAATGCCGACGCCACCGGTGGCGACAAACACCATGTGCCAGCCAAACGCATGTTGCAGCCAGGCCAGCACCGGCGTGAGGAACGCCAGCCCGACAAACTGCCCGGAGGTGTAAACACCAATGGCGGTGGCACGCTCGCGCTCGGGAAACCAGGTGGTGACCACACGGCTGTTGATCGGGTAGGCCGGTGCTTCCAGGGCGCCGACGGCCATGCGCAGCACGAACAGCGCAATAAAGCTGGCAGCAAACCCCAGCATCACCGTGGCGATGGACCACAACAGCAGCGCCACGGTGTAGAGAATGCGCGGCGGCACGCGGTCCACCAGCCAGCCGCCGGGAATCTGCATGGCGGCGTAGGTCCAGCCGAACGCGGAGAAGATCAGCCCGACATGCACCGGGTCGATCCCCAGTTCGCTGGTCAGCGCCGGGGCGGCAATCGACAGGTTGCTGCGGTCGAGGTAGTTGATTACCACGGTGATAAACAGCAGCACCATGATGAAGAAACGCTTTCTGCTGGGCGTGATGAGAGAAGCCTGCCCGGTGAAGGATTCAGGGTGCATGGGGGGTTGCCTCTTCTTATGATTATTGAGGACTGGGCGCGGTCAATGTGGGAGCTGGCTTGCCTGCGATGGCGGTGCATCAGCTAACTGATCTGGCACAGGCGGACCGCTATCGCAGGCAAGCCAGCTCCCACAGTTGATCCGGTTCCTTCAGTGAGCAATCACCACTCGGCGAAGCTGCCGTCGGCATGCCGCCAGATCGGGTTGCGCCAGCGGTGGCCGATGGCGGCGCGTTCGATCACGTATTCCTCGTTGATCTCAATGCCCAGACCCGGCCCGTTGGGGATCTTCACGAAGCCTTTGTCATAGTCGAACACGCCTGGGTCGCGCACGTAATCGAGCAGGTCGTTGCTCTCGTTGTAGTGGATGCCCAGGCTTTGCTCCTGGATAAACGCGTTGTAGCAAACCGCGTCCAATTGCAGGCACGCCGCCAGGGCAATCGGACCCAGCGGACAGTGCAGGGCCAGGGCCACGTCGTAGGCTTCGGCCATGTTGGCGATCTTGCGGGTTTCGGTGATGCCGCCGGCGTGGGACGCATCCGGCTGGATGATGTCGACATAACCTTCGCTGAGCACACGCTTGAAGTCCCAACGCGAAAACAGCCGCTCGCCCAGGGCAATCGGCGTGCTGGTCAGCGGCGCCAGCTCTTTGAGCGCTTCGTAGTTTTCGCTGAGCACCGGCTCTTCGATAAACATCAACTTGTACGGGTCCAGCTCTTTCATCAGCACCTTGGCCATGGGCTTGTGCACGCGGCCATGGAAGTCGACGCCGATGCCGACGTTAGGCCCGACGGCATCTCGCACTGCGGCTACGTTGGCCAGTGCCAGGTCGACTTTTTCGAAACTGTCGACGAACTGCAATTCTTCGGTGCCATTCATCTTCACGGCGGTGAAGCCACGGGCCACGGCCTCTTTGGCGGCGCGGGCGGTGTCGGCGGGGCGGTCGCCGCCGATCCAGGAATACACGCGGATCTTGTCACGCACCTGGCCACCCAACAGGTCGCTGACCGACACACCGAGCGCCTTGCCCTTGATGTCCCACAGCGCCTGGTCGATACCGGCGAGGGCGCTCATATGCACCGCGCCGCCACGGTAAAAGCCACCACGATAGAGCACGGTCCAGATATCTTCGATATTGCGTGGGTCTTTGCCGATCAGGTAGTCAGAGAGCTCTTCAACGGCGGCGGCCACAGTGTGGGCGCGGCCTTCGACTACGGGTTCGCCCCAACCGGTCACACCCTGGTCGGTCTCGACCTTGAGGAAGCACCAGCGCGGCGGGACGATAAAGGTGGTCAGTTTGGTGATTTTCATCTTCTTATCTCTCTTATCGATGCAGCGCCAGGGGCGCAAACCTTGAGTTCAGTTAAGCGCGTTCCAGGCCGCGACATAGGCCTGGGCATTGCTCGCCACTTGGTCCACCGACATGCCCGGTTTGAACAACCCGGAACCCAGGCCAAAGCCCTTGGCGCCCGCGTCGAAATACACCTGCATGTTGCCTGGGGTCACGCCGCCCACCGGCAGCAGCAAGGTGCCGGTCGGCAGTACCGCCAGCCACGCCTTGATCACCGCCGGGCCCATTTGCTCG
This sequence comes from Pseudomonas sp. KBS0710, assembly GCF_005938045.2. Lineage (GTDB taxonomy): Bacteria > Pseudomonadota > Gammaproteobacteria > Pseudomonadales > Pseudomonadaceae > Aquipseudomonas. Next base: position 5,832,025 of record NZ_VCCF02000001.1, read on the forward strand.
GCCGGAAACAGCTTCAATACGTCGGCGCCCTCGGCCAACGCGGCGAAGGCCTCGGTCGGCGTCGCCACACCCGGCGACAGGAACAGGCCCGCCGCTTTGGCGGCCCGCAATACCTTGGCATCGCTGTGGGGCATGACGATGACTTGGCCGCCGGCGGCTTTGACCCGCTCGACCTGTTCCGGGGTCAGCACGGTGCCCGCGCCGATCAGGCAATCGGCGGGCAAGGTGTCGCGCAGGGTGCGGATGCTGGTGTAAGGCTCCGGCGAATTCAGTGGCACTTCGATCACGCGAAAACCGGCCTCATAAAGCACCTGGCCAATCGCCTGCGCTTCATCCGGACGCACGCCGCGCAAAATTGCGATCAAACCGTTGTGTGCGAGTGCTTGCTTGAGCATGTCAGGCCTCCAGTACAGGTTGAGTGAGCCCAGCGGCGACGGCCAATTGCCACAGGCCGCGTGCGGTGGCTTCCTGGGCGAGGCTGACGTGGGCGAAGCCGCAGAGGGCGAGGGCGCGTTGGTAGCGGGCGCAGAGGTTGGCAGCGCCGACCAGCACGATAGGCTTGTGTTTGGCCTGCTGTGGCAAGCCGGCGAGTTCGTGGCCGATCAACAGGCCAGACAGGTAATCGGGCTGCTCGTCAGGTGCCAGTTCGCCGGTCAAGCCCAGCGTGCGGGCGCTGAACAACGTCGACAGCACGCCGCGCTGGCCATCCTCCGAGAGCGCCACGCGCACGCCACGATCAAAGGCCTCGCCCTGGAATTTTTCGGACGGTTGCTGGGTACGCCCCAGAATGCTGTGCTTGCTGAGTACCGCAAACACCTCGCCGGTCATGAACGTGTCGAAGTGGGTGATGCAGCCTTCAACCACCTCGACCCATTTGGAATGGCTGCCCGGCAGGCCGATCAACACGTCGGCGCCCAGGCTCTGCAGCACACCCAGCACTTGGGTTTCTTCGCCACGCATCACATTGGGCAAGCCGACTCGCTCAATCACACCCGGTACAATGTGCACCTGCACCCCGCGCACGCTACGCACTGGGTGCAATGCCTGGCCGAGGCTGGCGACGTCAACGGGCGTTTTGCGATAAGCGGCTTCGCTCCAGCCCTGGGCGCTGCCAACCATGCCGCAGGCAATCACCGGCAGGCCAGGCTGCGCGTCGAGCCAGTCGCCACAGGCCGCATCGAACGCCAACTCAAAGCCGTCACTACAAAGCTCCCCGGCAATGACCCGAGGCTCACTGGGCAGGTGCATGATGCCGAACGCCAACGCGCGCTGTTCGAGCACGCAGCCCGCTGGGCCGAGTTTGTAAGCACGAAGGGAGCTGGTCCCCCAGTCGAGCGCGATCAATTGCGCCTGCATCGCTTCACCTGAAATGAGTGGGTGCTGAAAAAAGCAGATGGGCGAATATAAACCTATGACTGGCGATATCTCAATATATAAATAACAGTCCCATATATTGGGTTTTTGTAATAAAAAATCCCATCGCCTTTGCACAGGGCGATGGGATTAGTTGCAACAGTGGTTAAAAAATAGACAGGTTCAGCTCACGCATCGCGCCCATCCAGATCGCATAATCGGTGTGGTCCTTCAAGTCATCGCCGGTATCCGGGTGCATGAACACCACCAGCCCGTCGCGATGCAGCGCCAGCCACGGCAACACCACGCCGATGTATTCCGGCTCGAACGCCAGCTGGCAGCTCCAGTCCGGGTGCGGGCCAACCGGCCTTTCGTGTACACGGCCCATGCGCAGCGGGAACAGCTTGGCCGCGTCTTCGCAGAGCTTGCGCGCCTGGTCGATGGTGCTGGCGTCAAAGTAGATATGGGCGTGGTAGCCCTTGATACGTTGCATGGCGAAATCCGGATCCAATATGCGCCGATCCTAGACCGCAATCGACGGCAGGGCTAGCCCAGTCAACGACTGCGCGCTGCTGGCTTGCTCGGCCACCAGCCAATCGACAAAGCGCTCGATCAGTTGCCCCCGGCGTTTGCGCTGGGGTTGCACCACGTAATAACCGAAGCGCGAGATCACCGTGTCGCTGATCGGCCGGCACAGCCAGTTCTGCTCCAGCAGGTTATCCACCAAATGCCGCCAGCCGATGGCCACGCCCTGGCCGGCAATCGCGGCCTGGATCAGCAGGGTGTAATTGTCGAAGCGCAATTGCCCAGGCGTAGGCGCCGTGGTGATGCCCAACTCACGAAACACGCCGCTCCAGTCGAACCACTGGCTGTTGTTTTCCTGACGCAGGTGCAGCAGCGGGTAATCGTGCAAATTTTGTACAGTCAATGGCGTGGACTGGGCCTTGAGCCATTGCGGGCTGCACACCGGAAACACTTCCTCGTTGAACAGCCACAGACTTTCGCCCTGCTTGAAACGGCCATCGCCAAACAACACCGCCACGTCGATATCGCTGCGCAACGTGGCGTGGTTGCGCTCACTGGTCACCAGGCTGACATCCACCTGCGGGTTGGCCTGGTGAAAGCGATGCAGGCGCGGCATCAACCAGTAGGCGGCGAAAGCGAAGTCGGTGGCCACTTGCAGCACTTCGTGCTGGTCTTGCTGGGTGATCGCGCTGAGGCCTTGGTTGATGGCCTGCAAACCACCTTGCACCTGTTCAAACAACAGCGCGCCCGCATCCGTCAGTTCGATGCCTCGGTAGATGCGATCGAACAGGCGGATCGTCAGCTGTTCTTCAAGGCGCTTGATCTGCTGGCTGATGGCCGGCTGCGTGGTGCCCAACTCCATCGCGGCGGCGGTAAAGCTGCGATGGCGCGCCGCTGCTTCAAAGGCACGCAGCAGGTCGAGGGACAGGTCACCGAGGGCTTCATACATAAGCTGTGCTTATCCTAGACATTGCTTTTCATGGGCTTTACCCCATTTTCCATGGGCTGCATGCTCATTCGCATAAACACCGCCTATGGAATGCCGATAGATCATGAAGCGCAAGAACATTCTTTTCATCATGGCCGATCAAATGGCCGCGCCGATGCTGCCGTTCTACGGACCTTCCCCGATCAAGTTGCCGAACCTGAGCCGCCTGGCTGCACAAGGAGTGGTGTTCGACGCGGCCTATTGCAACAGCCCATTGTGCGCGCCCTCACGCTTCACCTTGGTCAGCGGCCAGTTGCCGAGCAAGATCGGCGCCTACGACAACGCGGCAGACTTTCCCGCCGATGTACCGACTTATGCCCACTACCTGCGCCGCCTGGGTTACCGCACGGCGCTGTCGGGCAAGATGCATTTCTGCGGGCCAGACCAGTTGCACGGCTATGAAGAACGCCTGACCAGCGACATCTATCCGGCCGATTATGGCTGGGCGGTGAACTGGGATGAGCCGGACGTGCGCCCCACCTGGTACCACAACATGTCGTCGGTGCTGCAAGCCGGGCCGTGCGTGCGCACCAATCAGCTGGATTTCGACGAAGAGGTGGTGTTCAAGGCTCAGCAGTATCTGTTCGACCATATCCGTGAAGACGGCGACCAGCCGTTCTGCCTCACTGTGTCGATGACGCACCCGCACGACCCGTACACCATTCCCAAGCCGTTCTGGGACCTGTACGACGACAGCGACATCCCAATGCCAGCAACCCCCGCGCAAGGCGATCTCGACCCGCACTCCCAGCGCCTGCTCAAGGTTTACGACCTGTGGGACAAGCCGCTGCCTGTGGACAAGATCCGCGATGCGCGCCGCGCGTATTTCGGCGCGTGCAGCTATATCGACAGCAATGTCGGCAAACTCCTGCAAACCCTGGAAGACACCGGCCTGGCCGACGACACGATCATCATCTTCTCCGGTGACCACGGCGACATGCTCGGCGAGCGTGGCCTCTGGTACAAAATGCACTGGTTCGAAATGGCCGCCCGCGTACCGTTGCTGGTGAGTGCGCCAGGCCAGTTCGCGGCGGGCCGCGTGAGCAAAGCCGTGTCCACCGCCGACTTGTTGCCCACCCTGGTGGAACTGGCCGGCGGCGAACTGGACCCGCGCCTGGCGCTGGACGGGCGCTCGCTGGTCCCGCACTTGCAAGGGCAGGGCGGGCACGACGAAGTGTTTGGCGAATACATGGCCGAAGGCACCATCAGCCCCCTGATGATGATTCGGCGCGGTGCCTACAAATTCATCTACAGCGAAGACGACCCTTGTCTACTGTTCGATGTACACAACGACCCGCACGAGCGGGAAGACCTCAGCCAGTCACCGGAACACCGGCCACTGTTCGAGGCGTTTTTGAAAGAGGCGCGGGCCAAATGGGACATCCCGGCGATCCACCAGCAGGTGCTCGCCAGCCAACGCCGTCGCCGCCTGGTGTTTGAGGCGCTGACCCAAGGCAAGCTGAAGAGCTGGGATCACCAGCCACTGGTGGACGCCAGTCAGCAGTACATGCGCAACCATATCGACCTCGACGACCTGGAGCGCAAGGCACGTTATCCACAACCCTGCCAAAACCAATAAATAGACAGAGGGAAGGCCATGCAAAAGTTGACCGTGGTACTGAGTATGTTGGTGCTGGGCAGCGCCAATGTGTACGCAGACACTAGCTGCGAAACGGTAAAAATGGCCGATCCAGGCTGGAGCGATATCGCCGCCACCAATGCCATCACCGGTTTCCTGTTGAACGGCATGGGCTACAAGGCCAAGGTCGACACCCTGGCGGTGCCGATCACGTTTGGCGGGCTCAAGGATGGCCAGGTGGATGTGTTCCTGGGCAACTGGATGCCGGCGCAGCAGGGTTTCTACGACAAGTTCGTGGCCAATGGCGATGTGGTGCAACTGGCGAAAAACCTCGACGGCACCGAGTTCACCCTCGCCGTGCCGGACTATGTGTGGGACGCCGGTGTGCATGATTTTGCCGACCTGAACAAATTTGCCGACAAGTTCGACAAGAAGATCTACGGCATTGGCTCCGGCGCGCCGGCGAACATTTCGCTGCAGGAAATCATCAAGAAGAATGACTTCGACCTGGGCCAGTGGAAGCTGATCGAGTCGAGCGAGCAGGCGATGCTGGCCGAAGTGTCGCGAGCGGTGAAAAAACAGAAGTTCGTGACCTTCCTCGGCTGGACGCCGCACCCGATGAACGTGCAGCTAAAAATGCACTACCTCAAAGGCGGCGAGAAATATTTTGGTGACACCGGCAGCGTGTATACCTTGACCCGCAAGGGTTATGCACAGGCCTGCCCGAATGTAGGAAAGTTGCTGACCAACCTGAGTTTTACCCAGGAGATGGAGAACAGCATCATGGCGCAGGTGGTCAACAACAAGGTCAGCAATGCCGACGCGGCGAAGGCGTGGATCAAAGCCAACCCGGCGGTATTGGACAAGTGGCTCGATGGCGTGAAAACCGTGGACGGCAAGGATGCGCTGGCGGCAGTAAAAGCCAAACTCTAAGGTCTGATGCAATCCGAATGTGGGAGCGGGCTTGCTCGCGAATGCGGTATGTCAGTTGATAGATTCATTGGCTGAACCACCGCATTCGCGAGCAAGCCCGCTCCCACAGGGACCAATGTGTACTGATATTCTGGCTCAAACCTTCCAACCCGAGCTCACGATGCCCCGGCCCAACCGCCACACTCTCTTGCCCTTCCTCGCCTGGCTGCCGCGCCAAACCCGCGCCAGCGTCGGCCGGGATGCGATTGTCGGGCTCAGCGGCGCCGTGCTCGCCTTGCCGCAGTCGATTGCCTACGCGCTGATCGCCGGGCTCCCACCCGAATACGGCCTGTATGCCGCCATCATCCCGGTGTTGATCGCCTGCCTGTGGGGCTCATCCTGGCACCTGATCTGTGGGCCGACGGCGGCAATTTCCATCGTCCTGTACGCCAGCGTCAGTCCGCTGGCCGTGCCTGGCTCGCAGGACTACATCACGTTGATCCTGTTGCTTACATTTCTCGCCGGTGTGTTCCAGTGGTTGCTGGGCATGCTGCGCTTCGGCGCGCTGGTGAATTTCGTCTCGCATTCGGTGGTGCTGGGTTTCACTCTGGGCGCTGCCGTGGTGATTGCCCTGGGGCAATTGCCCAACTTGCTGGGGCTGGATTTGCCCAGCCAGGCCACGGCGATCAATAGCTTGCTGGCACTGGTGGACCATGCTGGCGAATGGGACCAAGCTTCACTGGCGCTGGGCCTGGGCACTCTGTTGGTGGGCGCATTGCTCAAATACCTGGTCCCGCGTTGGCCAACGCTGTTGATTGCACTGGCGCTGGGCAGCCTGGTGGCGTGGCTGTGGCCGGCGATGTTTGGGCATGTGGCACTGGTGAGTTCGTTTGTTGGCAAACTGCCGCCGTTCAGCCCGCTGCCGATGGACCTGGACATGCTGCTGCGCCTGCTGCCCAGCGCCGTGGCGGTGGGCATGCTCGGGCTGGTCACCAGCCTGTCGATTGCGCGTTCGTTGTCGGCACGTTCGCAGCAATTGCTCGACGCTAATCAGGAAGTCCGCGCGCAGGGTTTATCCAATATCGTCGGCGGCTTTTTCTCCGGGTACTTGTCGGCCGGCTCCTTTACCCGCTCTGGCCTGAGCTATGAAGCAGGCGCCTGCTCGCCGTTGGCGGGCGTGTTTTCCGCGCTCTGGGTGGCATTGTTTGCGTTGTTCGGCGCGGCCTTGATCGCGCACATCCCGATCCCGAGCATGGCCGCAAGCATCCTGCTGATTTGCTGGGGCCTGGTGGATCATCGTGGCATTCGCGCGCTGTTCCGCGTCAGCCGCGCCGAGTTTGTAGTGATGAGCCTGACCTGCGTCGCGACCTTGCTGCTGGAGCTGCAAACGGCGATTTACGCAGGCGTGTTGGCGTCATTGTTTTTCTACCTCAAACGCACCTCGCAGCCGCGGGTTCAGCAATGGCGCGACGGTGATGAGGATGTGTTGCGGGTGGGCGGTTCGATCTTTTTCGGCGCCAGCCATTACCTGCAAGTGCGGCTGCAAAGCCTGCAGGGCGAGCGGGTGGTGATCGAGGCGCAGCAGATTAACTTTATCGACTATTCCGGTGTGGAGATGCTGCACCAGGAGGCGCGGCGGTTGGTCGGTTTGGGGCGCAGCCTGACGTTGCGCCGGGCGCGGCCGCAGGTCGTCGAGGAACTGAAAAAGTTGGAAGGAGCCGAAAAATGCCCCATCCATTTCGAAGACTGAATGCGGTTAAAACTGTGGGAGCGGGCTTGCTCGCGAATGCGGTGGCTCAGTTAAGTAATAATTGACTGACACACCGCTTTCGCGAGCAAGCCCGCTCCCACATTTAGATTTGTGTCAGGCCAATTGTCTACGCAACTCAGCCAACACCGGCGCCGACTCCGGGCGCACGCCGCGCCACAGGTAGAAGGCTTCTGCGGCCTGCTCCACCAACATACCCAAACCATCCATCGCCACCGCCGCGCCTTGCTCGGTGGCCCAGCGACAGAACGCGGTCGGCTCCTTGGCGTACATCATGTCGTAGCAAAAGGTCTTGCCCGGCGCGATCAGGCTGCCGGCAATCGGCGGTACATCGCCTGACAGGCTGGCGGACGTGGCATTGATGATCACGTCCACTGGCTCGCGCAGCCAATCGAAACCGCTGGCAGACACCGGCCCCAGATCGTCGAACAGCTCGGCAAGCAGTTCGGCCTTTTCCACGGTGCGGTTGGCGATGATCAACGAGGCGGGCTGCTCAGCCAACAAGGGCTCCAGCGCGCCGCGTACCGCGCCACCGGCGCCCAGCAGCAGGATGCGTTTGCCTTGCAGGCTCAACCCGGCATTCACCGTGAGGTCGCGTACCAGCCCGGCACCGTCGGTGTTGTCGCCCAGCAGGGTGCCGTCGGCGAGTTTGCTCAGGGTGTTCACCGCGCCTGCGCGCTGGGCGCGTTCGGTCAAGCTGTTGGCCAGGCGGTAGGCGTCTTCCTTGAACGGCACGGTGACGTTGGCGCCACGGCCTTGTGCAAAGAACTCACGGGCACAGCCGGTAAAACCCTCCAGCGGCGCGAGCAAGGTGCTGTAGTCCAGTTGCTCGCCGGTCTGCTCGGCGAACATGCGGTGAATCAACGGCGACTTGCTGTGGCCGATGGGGTTGCCGAACACCACATAACGGTCCATCAGACAGCCGCCTTGGGCGCAGCCACGCCCAGCCAGTCGCGGTCTTGCAGGTAGTAATCGGTGAGGCGCGCCTCTTCGCTGCCGGCTTCGGCTTTCCAGTCGTAGCTCCAGCGTACTTGCGGAGGCAGCGACATCAGGATCGACTCGGTACGCCCGCCCGATTGCAGGCCAAACAGGGTGCCACGGTCGTAGACCAGGTTGAATTCGACGTAGCGGCCACGACGGAATTCCTGGAACTGGCGCTGCTGCTCGGTGTAAGCCATAGCCTTGCGGCGCTGCACGATTGGCAAGTAAGCGTCGATATAGGCATCGCCGATGGCGCGGATGAAGGCGAAGCAGGTGTCGAAGTCCCACTCGTTCAAGTCATCAAAGAACAGGCCGCCGATGCCGCGCGGTTCATTGCGGTGCTTGATATGGAAGTAGGTGTCGCACCAGGCCTTGTAGCGCGAATACACATCCGCGCCAAACGGCGCACAGGCCTGCTCGGCCACGCGGTGCCAGTGAACGCAGTCTTCTTCATTGCCGTAGTAAGGCGTGAGGTCGAAGCCACCACCGAACCACCACACCGGTTCTTCGCCGTCTTTTTCGGCGATGAAAAAACGCACGTTGGCGTGGGACGTCGGCACATGCGGGTTGTGCGGGTGGATCACCAGCGACACGCCGAGTGCTTCAAAGCCACGACCGGCAAGCTCCGGGCGATGCGCGCTGGCGGACGGTGGCAGGCCACTGCCGAATACGTGGGAAAAGTTGACGCCGCCTTTTTCGATCACCGAACCATTTTCGATCACACGGGTGCGACCGCCGCCGCCGGCAGGCCGGGTCCAGGCGTCTTCAATAAAGCGAGTGTCCGTCTCGAAGGTTTCCAGGGCGCTGCAAATGCGGTCTTGCAGGTCAAGCAGGTAGGCCTTTACAGCCTCGGTGCGGGTAGTCATGGCATCACCTTGAATCGGGCAAAGCTACGCGAGGCCATCGGGCGTCGGCGGCAAATGGGCGCACAGGATACCACTGCACCCGACCGCGCCGCAGTTGACGAAGATCAAGCTTAGGAGTGGGATAGTGGGCTACGCGATTCGACCTAAGGAGAAGTGCAGATGGCCAAACGTATCCAGTTCAGCGCCCATGGCGGCCCCGAAGTGCTTGAGTATGTGGACTACACCCCGGCAGAACCTGGCCAACAGCAGGTTCGCGTGCGTAACGAGGCCATCGGCCTGAACTTCATCGACACTTATTTCCGCAGTGGCCTGTATGCGCCGCCAGCCTTGCCATCGGGCCTGGGTGCGGAAGGCGCTGGCGTGGTGGACGCCGTCGGCAGCGACGTCACGCAGTTCAAGGTCGGTGACCGCGTGGCCTACGGCAGTGGCCCACTGGGCGCGTACAGCCAGCTGCATGTGTTGCCTGCCGCCAACCTGGTGCACTTGCCCGACGACATCAGCTTCGAACAGGCCGCTGGCGCGATGCTCAAGGGCCTGACCGTGCAGTACCTGCTGCGTCAGACCTACGAGTTGAAGGGCGGCGAAACCATTCTGTTCCACGCGGCTGCCGGTGGTGTGGGTTCGCTGGCCTGCCAATGGGCCAAGGCGCTGGGCGTGAAGCTGATCGGCACGGTGAGTTCGCCGGAAAAAGCCGCACTGGCCAAATCCCTCGGCGCCTGGGAAACCATCGACTACAGCAAGGAAAACGTCGCACAACGGGTACTGGAATTGACCGACGGCAAAAAGGTGCCGGTGGTGTACGACGGCGTCGGCAAAGACACTTGGCTGACCTCGCTGGACAGCGTGGCGCCACGGGGCTTGGTGGTGAGTTTCGGCAATGCATCCGGCGCGGTGGACGGCGTGAACCTGGGGATTTTGGCGGCAAAGGGCTCGTTGTATGTCACTCGGCCGACACTGGCGACTTACGCCAGCAACCCGAAAGACTTGCAGGCGATGGCCGATGATCTGTTCTCGATGATCAAGAGCGGCAAGGTGCGTATTGATATCAACCAGCGGTTTGCGCTGGCGGATGCGGCGAAGGCGCAGACGGAGTTGTCGGGGCGGCGGACTACCGGGTCGACCATTCTTCTGCCGTAAGGCGATCTATCTCTGGGGTCAGTGATGGCCTCTTCGCGAGCAAGCCCGCTCCCACCTTTGACCCAGTTCCAAATTTGGAATGCGATCAAAGGTGGGAGCGGGCTTGCTCGCGAATGCAGGCACCGCGGTCTCAAGACGGCCGCACCACCTCACCCGTCGCCAAATCGCGAATCAGGCTCGGGTTCTTGCGCCCACCCAGGGCACCACCCAGTACCAAATCGACCTGGCCACGGAAATACTGCTCTACACGAAGCCGCGTGCGCGCCGCCGGGCGACCTTGCGGGTTGGCTGAGGTAGAGATCAACGGCCCCACCTGCGCGCATAAATCCCTCACCAATGGATGATCGCTGACCCGCAGCGCCACGGTGTCATGCACACCGGTCACCCATTCCGGCAGCATGCCCTGATGCGGCACCAGCCAGGTATTCGGCCCCGGCCAGGTGCTGGCCATGCGGTCGATCCAGGTGTCCGGGAAGTCTTCAAACAGGAAATCGAACTGGCGGATATTGTCCGCCACCAGGATCAGCCCCTTGTCGACCGAGCGATTCTTGATCGCCAGCAGCCGGTCCACCGCGTCTTCATTCCACGGGTCGCAGCCCAGGCCCCAGACCGCTTCGGTCGGATAGGCAATCACCGCGCCTGCGCGAATTTCTCGTGCGGCTTCCAGCACACGCCACCTGTTGACCATTGCTCACTCTCCGGACTAAAGCTATGGGCAGTTTACCGATGTTCTTTGCAAAAACTAATTACATAAGTGGGCCACGCGCCAGCCAGCGACCGCTTTCGCAGATCACCTGCCCTTCAAGCTCAAGCTCGGTGAGCGCCGCCAGTACGTGGGACAAAGGCCGCCCGCTGGCAATCGCCAAGCCCTCGCTGGTATGGGGCGCCGCGTGCAGCAGCGCCACCAGTGGATGGGTGACGGGTATTGGCGCCGGGCGGGACAACGCCTGCCAGCCGCGCAAGCCGTCCAGGATGTGCTCGATGGACTCCACCAGCGTGGCGCCATCGCGAATCAACTGATGGCAGCCCTTGGCGCCCGGATGATGAATGGAGCCCGGAATCGCATACACCTCGCGCCCTTGCTCGGCGGCAAGCTTGGCCGTGATCAGCGAACCGCTGGCCATGCTGGCTTCCACCACCAGTACCCCCAGCGACAGGCCGCTAATGATCCGGTTACGCCGTGGGAAGTTGGCGGCCTGGGGCGCGGCGTCCAGCGGGAACTCGGAAACCACCGCGCTGCCTTGGGCAATCATCGCTGCGGCGAGCTGGCGGTGGCGTTGTGGATAAAAATTTTCGAGGCCGGTGCCGAGCACGCCGATTGTCTGCCCCCCGACATCTAATGCCGCTTGGTGCGCAGCACCGTCGATGCCCAAGGCCAAGCCGCTGGTGATGACAAAACCGGCGCTCGCCAGGCTGCGCGAAAAAGCGGCGGCAGTGTCCATCCCCGGGCGGGATGCACGGCGACTGCCGACCATCGCCAACTGCGGTTTTTCGAGGATGTTCGGCTCGCCAGCAACGAATAATAACGGCGGCGCATCGTCAATCTGCGCCAGCAATGCAGGGTACTCAGGCTGGTCCCACATCAGTAAATGCTGGGCCGGGCGCTCCAACCATGCGAGCGCAGCACTGGCGCCATCGCGAATTTCAGGGCTACGCCTGGCATCGGCGCTAATGGGTGGCAACCCGAGAGAACGCCAGGCACTCGCCGGTGCACTGATGGCCTTGGAGGCAGAACCAAATGCCTCGATCAATACACGAAATCGCTTGGGGCCCAGTTCCGGCAGCCTGTGCAAGCGTAGTCGGGCTTCCAGTTCTGCAGGGGAAATTTCAGGGCTGTTTGTCGGATACATTTGATCGTCCTTGATCTGAACAAGCTGTGGATAACTCTGTTGGTAACTTATTTAGCAGGCTATTTATTGCGATTGTCGGGCAGTCTCGAATCGATCCATTACCGCGAGTGAACGCGAAGCTCTGAGCACCAGGCCATAACTGAGTTTTTCGTAAGTGCGAAACACCAGCAGCGTGCCGGCATCTTCATCGAGGAGTTGGGTCGGGGCGCCCGTGAGGCTGTCGCGTACGCTCACGCCCGCCTTGATCACCGTGAGCAGGTGGCCTTCGGCAAGACCGTCACGGCGGCCCTTGTTCAAAGTCACGGCATCCATTACGCCGATCTGGGTGACGCCCTTGGGAATATCGATAATGTGCCCTTCGATGAAAGGCGCAGGCCCCAGGTTGGCCCATTCGGCGGGCGTTTCGGCGCGCAGCAAGCGGTCGCCCGGGCGCACTTCCTGGGTTACCCGTTGCACCGCCAGGGTGCTGAGGTCGCCTGCCATCACAAAGCGCGCGCTGCCGATGTCGTCGGCATTGATGCCCAGCAGTTCCTGGGTTTGCGGGTCGGTGTAGGTTTTGCCGCGACGAAAGATCCCATAGTCCGGTTGGGTCGGGTCCAGGTCACCGCGGGCATGCACGCGCTCACCGTTGGCACCCAGGACTCTTCCTGCGTCGGCGGCAACAATGTAAGGCGCGTTGTCCAGGTCCTGGGGTGTATCGAAAATGCGGTTGTGCAGCAGAAAGTGCCGGATGGCCTGTTGCGTGGCCTGTTCCAGGCGTGGGCCGGGCTGGGGAACCAGGGCCATGGCGAACGGCGCCCACAACAGCAAGACGAGTAGCGATTTCCTCATGGGGTCAATCTCCTTTATTATGTACGTTCGCGTGAAATGCCAGAGCCTTAGCGGCTTTCGAACCTTTCACACCGGCGGTCTGGGTCCATCCCAACGCCGATTTGCCTCTACCTCACATGTGCAGCAATTACGCTTATGGCTATTTTGAACATCCTCGAATTTCCCGACTCGCGCCTGCGCACGATCGCCAAACCGGTGGCCGTAGTGGACGACAAGGTTCGTCAGTTGGTCGATGACATGTTTGAAACAATGTATGAAGCCCCGGGCATCGGCCTCGCCGCCACCCAGGTCAACGTGCATCAGCGCGTCGTGGTCATGGACCTGTCGGAAGATCGCAGTGAGCCGCGGGTGTTTATCAACCCCGAGTTCGAACCGCTGACCGAAGAGATGGGCGAATACCAGGAAGGCTGCCTGTCGGTGCCGGAGTTCTACGAAAACGTCGAACGCCCGCTGCGCGTGAAGATCAAGGCCCTGGATCGTGACGGCAAGCCCTACGAGCTGATCGCCGAAGGCCTGCTGGCGGTGTGCATTCAGCATGAATGCGACCACCTCAACGGCAAGCTGTTTGTTGATTACCTGTCCACGCTTAAACGCGACCGGATCAAGAAGAAGCTGGAAAAAAAGCATCGCCAGCAAGCTTGATGCCCTTCTTCCAAAGGCTTGCTGCGGCAAGCCTTTTTCTTTTGTGACTGTTTTTAACCGAGACCTCCCATGACCGAGCCACTGCGCATTGTTTTTGCCGGCACTCCCGAATTCGCTGCCGAACACCTCAAGGCGCTGCTTGCCAGCCCTTATGACATCGTGGCGGTGTACACCCAGCCGGATCGCCCGGCCGGTCGCGGGCAAAAACTGATGCCGAGCCCGGTCAAGCAGTTGGCGCTTGAACACAACATCCCTGTGCTGCAACCGCCAACCCTGCGCAACGCCGATGCCCAGGCGGAACTGGCTGCGTTGAAGCCGGATTTGCTGGTGGTGGTGGCTTACGGTTTGATCCTGCCTCAAGCGGTGCTGGATATCCCGCGCCTGGGCTGCATCAACAGCCACGCGTCGTTGCTGCCACGCTGGCGCGGTGCGGCGCCGATCCAGCGCGCCGTGGAAGCCGGTGACCTTGAAAGCGGTGTGACCGTGATGCGCATGGAGGCGGGTCTGGATACCGGCCCGATGCTGCTCAAGGTTGCCACGCCGATCACGCCTGAAGACACTGGCGGCAGCCTGCACGACCGCTTGGCCGAGCTTGGCCCACCCGCCGTGATCCAGGCCATTGCTGGCCTTGCGGCCGGTACGCTGGAAGGCGAAGTGCAGGACGACAGCCTCGCCACCTACGCGCACAAGTTGAACAAAGATGAAGCCCGCATAGACTGGAGCCGCCCGGCCGTAGAGCTGGAGCGACTGGTACGCGCCTTCAACCCGTGGCCGATCTGCCACAGCACCCTCAATGGCGAAGCCTTGAAAGTGCTGGCCGCCACCTTGGCGGAGGGCAAAGGCGCTCCGGGTGAAATCATCGGCGCCAGCAAGGACGGCCTGGTGGTCGCCTGCGGTGAACAGGCGCTGTGCCTGACCCGCCTGCAATTGCCCGGCGGCAAAGCACTGAACTTCGGCGACCTGTTCAACAGCCGTCGTGAGAAATTCGCCTTGGGCACGGTTCTCGGGGCGGTCGCTCAATGAACCCGCGTCTGGCCGCCGCCAAGGCTCTCGCTGCCGTACTCAACGGCAAGGCTTCGCTGAACAGTTCGCTGCCTACACAAATGGACAAGGTTGAAGACCGTGATCGCGGTTTCACCCAGGACCTGGCCTTTGGCACCGCCCGCTGGCAGCCGCGTTTGTCGGCGCTGGCGGCCAAGCTGCTGCAAAAGCCGTTCAAGGCCGCCGATGCCGATGTAGAGGCGTTGCTGTTGGTGGGCCTTTATCAACTGCTCTACACCCGCGTGCCCGCGCATGCAGCCATCGGTGAAACCGTTGGTTGCGCCGACAAGCTGAAAAAGCCGTGGGCCAAGGCCCTGCTCAATGCCGTACTGCGTCGCGCCCAGCGCGAGAGCGAAGCGCTGCTGGCCGAGCTGGAACATGACCCCGTGGTGCGTACCGCGCACCCGCGCTGGCTGCAAAAATCCCTGAAAGCCTTCTGGCCCGAGCAATGGGAAGCCATTTGCGCCGCCAACAATGCGCACCCGCCGATGATTTTGCGGGTCAACCGTCGCCATCACAGCCGTGACGCCTACCTGCAATTGCTGGCCGATGCCGGCATCAGCGCCACGCCGTGCGTGTACAGCGTCGACGGCATCGTGCTGGAAGTGGCCACCGACGTGCGCAGCCTGCCGGGTTTTGCCGAAGGCTGGATCAGCGTGCAGGACGAGGCCGCACAACTGGCCGCCGACCTGCTCGACCTGGCCCCAGGCCAACGCGTGCTGGACGCCTGCTGCGCGCCGGGCGGTAAGACGTGTCACATTCTGGAAGTCGAAAAAGACCTGGCCGGTGTAGTCGCCGTCGACCTGGAGGCCAAGCGCCTGGTGCGTGTGCGTGAAAACCTTGCACGCCTGGGCCTGAGCGCCGAGCTGATCGCCGCCGACGGCCGCGACACCGCCACGTGGTGGGACGGCAAACCGTTCCAGCGCATCTTGCTCGACGCGCCATGTTCCGCCACGGGTGTGATCCGCCGTCACCCGGATATCAAGCTCACCCGCCAACCTGACGACATCGCCGCCCTGGCCGTGCTGCAAGGCGAGCTGCTCGACGCGTTGTGGCCAACCCTGGAGGTCGGCGGCATCCTGCTTTACGCCACTTGCTCGACCTTGCCCACCGAGAACACCGAGGTGATCCAAGCCTTCCTCGCCCGCACCAGTGGCGCGCGGGAACTGGACCTCGCCACAGCGGCCGGTATCAAGCAACCTCACGGCCGCCAATTGCTCGCGCAGGAAGGCGGACACGATGGCTTCTACTACGCCAAACTGATCAAGATTGCTGCCGCGCGCGGCTAATGGGTTTAAGGGAGTGACCGGATGAAGATCATCATCCTTGGTGCAGGGCAGGTCGGCGGCACGCTGGCCGAGCATTTGGCCAGCGAAGCCAACGACATTACCGTGGTCGACACCGACAGCGAGCGCCTGCGCAACCTCGGCGACCGCCTGGACATCCGCACTGTGCAAGGCCGCGCGTCATTCCCGACGGTGCTGCGCCAGGCCGGTGCCGACGATGCCGATATGCTGGTGGCGGTGACCAACAGTGACGAGACCAATATGGTCGCCTGCCAGGTCGCCCATACCCTGTTCCACACGCCCACCAAGATCGCCCGCGTGCGCGAAGCCGCCTACCTGACCCGCGCCGGTCTGTTCGACAACGATGCGATTCCGGTGGACGTGCTGATCAGCCCCGAACAGGTGGTGACTCATTACATCAAGCGCCTGATCGAAATTCCCGGTGCCTTGCAGGTGATCGACTTCGCCGAAGGCAAGGCGCAACTGGTGGCGGTGAAGGCTTATTACGGCGGGCCGCTGGTGGGCCAGCAACTGCGCCAGTTGCGTGAACACATGCCGAATGTGGAGACCCGTGTGGCGGCGATTTTCCGTCGCGACCGGCCGATCCTGCCCCAGGGCGATACAGTGATCGAAGCGGACGACGAAGTATTCTTCATCGCTGCCAAAGCGAATATTCGCGCGGTGATGAGCGAAATGCGTCGGCTCGATGAGAGCTACAAACGCATCGTCATCGCTGGCGGCGGGCAGATCGGCGAGCGCCTGGCCGAAGCCATCGAGAGCCGCTATCAGGTGAAGATCATCGAGATGAACCCGGCACGCTGCCGACATTTGTCCGACACCCTCGACAGCACCGTGGTCTTGCAAGGCAGCGCCTCGGACCGCGACCTGCTGATGGAAGAAAACATCGCCGACGCCGATATCTTCCTGGCCCTGACCAACGACGACGAGGCCAACATCATGTCCTCGTTGCTGGCCAAACGGCTGGGGGCGAAGAAGGTGATGACCATCATCAACAACCCGGCCTATGTCGACCTGATCCAGGGCGGTGATATCGACATCGCCATCAGCCCGCAACTGGCGACCATTGGCACCTTGCTGGCCCACGTGCGCCGTGGCGATATCGTCAGCGTGCACTCCCTGCGCCGAGGCGCGGCGGAAGCCATCGAGGCGATTGCCCATGGTGATTCGAAGTCGAGCAAGGTGATCGGCAAGGCCATCCGCGATATCGGCCTGCCGCCGGGCACCACCATTGGTGCAATCATTCGTGATGAA
Organism: Pseudomonas sp. KBS0710; assembly: GCF_005938045.2. GTDB lineage: Bacteria > Pseudomonadota > Gammaproteobacteria > Pseudomonadales > Pseudomonadaceae > Aquipseudomonas. The sequence goes on from NZ_VCCF02000001.1 coordinate 5,849,056, forward strand.
GAGGTAATCATCGCCCACGACGATACGGTGATCGCCACGGGTGACCATGTGATCTTGTTCCTTGTGGATAAGAAACATATTCGCGATGTGGAGAAACTGTTCCACGTGGGGCTGAGCTTTTTCTAGGCAGCCACAACAGCCTTCTTTCACTCAAGGTGACAATAAATGCTCGAATCCCTGGAAAAAATGCTCGCCAAGGGTGTGGATAATTCATTGCTGCGCTTTGGCTTGGGCAAGGGTTATCTGGACTTGAAGGACAACGCCAAGGCGGCCGAGCATTTGCAGAAATGCGTCGAGTTCGACCCAAAGTATTCGGCGGCGTGGAAGCTGTTGGGCAAGGCTCAGCAAGGGCAGGGTGATAACGCTGCAGCACGGTTAGCTTGGGAAAAGGGCATAGAAGCAGCCCTGGCACATGGCGACAAACAGGCCGAAAAAGAGATGACAGTGTTTCTGAAGAAACTCGACCGCCAGGCCTGAATGGAGATCAAAATGTGGGAGCGGGCTTGCTCGCCAATGCAAAGTGTCAGTCACTGAATATGTAGCTGATACACCGCATTCGCGAGCAAGCCCGCTCCCACATTGGTTTCGCATAAACCTGTGTCAGCCGCGCATCAGTACCAGCGCGCCTCACCCGGCGGGCGTTTCTTGAAGCGCTTCATGCTCCACATGTACTGGCTCGGGTAGGCCCCGACATAACGCTCCACCACCTTGCTCATCGCCGCGCAGGAGGTGGCGGTGTCGGTGCTGTACATATCTTCCGGCGCCGCTTCCAGAATCACTTTGTAACCCGAACCGTCCGGCAGCCGCAGGGCATGCAGGAACACGCCGACGGCTTTATGGCCTGCCAGCATGTTCGGCACAAACTTGCTGGTCAGCGCCTGGGTGGCGAAAAACGGCACGAAGATGCCCGCAGATTCCGCCGGCTCCGGGTCAGCGGGAATGCCCACCTGGCCGCCTTTGCGCACTTCCTTGATCACGCTGAGAATGCCTTCCTTGGTGGAAGCCGCCACACGGTTACCCAGTTGCACGCGCTGTTTTTGCAGTAACTCATCCACCGCCTTGAGCTTGGGCGGGCGGTAGAAAATGATCGGTTTGCACTGGTTGCAATAGAAGTGGTTCAACACCTCCCAGTTGCCCAGGTGACTGGTGATGCCGACCACGCCTTTGCCCGAGGCCAACGCCTCATGCAGCACTTCCAGGCCTTCGACTTCGCGCACCAGGTCGATGGAGCGCTGCGCCGGCCATATCCAGGCGCAGGCGCTTTCGGTCAACGACTTGCCGATATCCATCAGGCTTTGGCCCACCAGACGCTCGCGGGCGGGCGGGTCCATGTCCGGGAAGCATTTGGAGAGGTTGATCCGCACCGTGTCGCGCGAGCGGTTGGGGGTTTTCCACATGAGCCAGCCAATCGCCGTGCCTACGGCCTGGACAGCGCGCCAAGGCAGCAGGGCAAACAACCGGAGAGCGCCTACCAGCAAGGCGCCTTTAAACTTTTCCACAGGTCACTCCTGATCGTGTGTGGTGCGCAAAGCGGGCATTCTAACCGGCGTTGGCCAAGTCCGCGTAACGGTCGCAGTCCTGAGTGTGGTCCATGACCATGCCCGAAGCCTGCATGAACGCGTAACAGATGGTCGGGCCGACGAAGGTGAAACCGGCCTTTTTCAACGCTTTGCTCATGGCTTCGGCCTCGGGCGTAATGGCCGGGACTTGGCTGCGATCGGTGAAGTGGTTGACCTTGGGCACGCCGCCGACAAATGACCAGAGCCAGCCCACCGGATCCTCCAGCGCCAGCCAGGCGGCGGCATTGCGGCGAGTGGCGTTGAGCTTGAGGCGATTGCGCACGATGCCCGGGTCGAGCATCAGCGCTTCGATCTCTTCATCGGTCAACAGCGCCAAACGCTGCGCATCAAAGCCGAACAAGACCTTTCGATAATGCTCGCGTTTGCGTAAAACGGTGATCCAGGACAGGCCCGCCTGGAACCCTTCGAGCAAAAGCAACTCGAACAAGCCCTGCGCATCGCGCAGCGGCGTTCCCCACTCCTGATCGTGATAAGCCATGTACAGCGGATCTTCAGAACACCAAAAGCAGCGTGGCATAAGGCTCCAGGGAGTGGTGGCGGGGCCGAATCGGGTATACTCCCGCTCTTTAAATCGCAGCCCAAGTAACAGGTGAATTTCGTGAGCCAGCCTACGCCAGCCGTGCGTACCTTCCAAGACTTGATCCTCGCCCTCCAGCAATACTGGGCCGAGCAAGGTTGTGTGGTACTTCAGCCCTACGATATGGAAGTAGGCGCCGGCACTTTCCACACCGCAACATTCCTGCGGGCCATCGGCCCGGAAACCTGGAACGCCGCTTATGTGCAGCCCAGTCGTCGCCCGACTGACGGCCGCTACGGCGAAAACCCGAACCGTCTGCAGCACTACTACCAGTTCCAGGTGGTACTGAAGCCCAACCCGGACAACTTCCAGGAACTGTATCTGGGCTCGCTGAAGCATGTCGGCCTGGACCCACTGGTGCACGACATCCGTTTCGTCGAAGACAACTGGGAGTCGCCAACCCTGGGCGCCTGGGGCCTGGGCTGGGAAGTCTGGCTAAACGGCATGGAAGTGACACAGTTCACGTACTTCCAGCAAGCCGGTGGCATCGAGTGCTACCCGGTAACCGGCGAAATCACCTACGGTCTCGAGCGCCTGGCCATGTACCTGCAAGGCGTGGATTCGGTCTACGACCTGGTGTGGGCTGACGGCCCGTTCGGCAAAGTCACCTACGGCGACGTGTTCCACCAGAACGAAGTGGAGCAGTCCACTTACAACTTCGAACACGCCAACGTCGACAAGCTGTTCGAACTGTTCGACTTCTATGAAAGCGAAGCCAAGCGCCTGATCGAACTCGACCAGCCGCTGCCGTTGCCGAGCTATGAAATGGTGTTGAAGGCGTCCCATACCTTCAACCTGCTGGACGCCCGCCGTGCCATCTCGGTGACCGCGCGCCAGCAATACATCCTGCGTGTACGCACCCTGGCGCGTTCCGTCGCCCAAGCCTACCTGTTGGCTCGCGCCAAGCTGGGCTTCCCGATGGCAACCCCGGACCTGCGTGATGAAGTGTTGGCTAAGCTGGAGGCTGCACAATGAGTGCTCAAGATTTCCTGGTTGAACTGGGCACCGAAGAGCTGCCACCCAAGGCACTCAACACCCTGGCGGAGGCGTTCCTGGCCGGTATCGAAAAAGGCCTGCACACCGCCGGCCTGAAATTCGCTGCGAAAAAAGTCTACGCCGCGCCACGTCGCCTGGCGGTGTTGCTGACCGCGCTGGAAACCCAGCAGCCGGACCGCAGCATCAACCTCGACGGCCCACCGCGTCAGGCGGCTTTCGACGCTGAAGGCAATCCGACTCAAGCCGCCCTTGGTTTTGCCAAGAAGTGTGGCGTCGAGCTGAGCGAGATCGACCAGAGCGGCCCGAAACTGCGCTTCAGCCAAGTCATCACCGGCAAGCCAACGGCGAGCCTGTTGCCGACCATCGTTGAAGACTCCCTGAACGACTTGCCGATCCCCAAGCGCATGCGTTGGGGTGCGCGCAAGGAAGAGTTCGTGCGCCCAACTCAGTGGCTGGTGATGTTGCTCGGTGACCAAGTCATCGATTGCACCATCCTCGCCCAGACGGCTGGTCGTGATTCCCGTGGTCACCGCTTCCACCATCCAGAAGCCGTGCGCATCACCTCGCCGGCCAACTATGCCGCCGACCTGCGTGCCGCTTATGTGTTGGCCGATGCCAATGAGCGTCGCGAGCTGATCAGCAAGCGCACCGAAGAGCTGGCCCGCCTGCAGGAAGGCACCGCCATCGTGCCGCCAAGCCTGCTCGACGAAGTGACCGCGCTGGTTGAATGGCCGGTGCCGCTGGTGTGCTCGTTCGAGGAGCGTTTCCTTGACGTGCCGCAAGAAGCGCTGATCACCACCATGCAGGACAACCAGAAGTATTTCTGCCTGCTGGACGTGGACGGTAAGTTGCTGCCGCGCTTTATCACCGTGGCCAACATAGAGAGCAAGGACCCGCAGCAGATCATCGCCGGTAACGAGAAAGTCGTTCGCCCGCGCCTGACCGACGCCGAGTTCTTCTTCAAGCAAGACAAGAAGCAGAAGCTCGAAGACTTCAACCTGCGCCTGCAGAACGTGGTGTTCCAGGAAAAACTCGGCAGCGTCTACGACAAGGCCGTGCGCGTTTCCAAGCTGGCCGCCTACATTGCCCCGCGCATTGGCGGCGACGCTGCCTGGGCAGCCCGCGCTGGCTTGCTGTCCAAGTGCGACCTGGCCACCGAAATGGTCGGCGAGTTCCCGGAGATGCAAGGCGTTGCCGGTTACTACTACGCCCTCAACGACGGCGAGCCGGACGATGTGGCCCTGGCACTGAACGAGCAGTACATGCCGCGCGGCGCTGGCGCTGAGCTGCCAAGCACCCTGACCGGTGCGGCCGTGGCCATCGCAGACAAGCTGGACACCCTCGTCGGTATCTTCGGTATCGGCATGTTGCCTACCGGCAGCAAAGACCCGTATGCCCTGCGCCGTGCGGCCCTGGGCGTGCTGCGTATCCTGATCGACAAAAAGCTCGACCTCGACCTGACCCAGGCTGTGGTGTTTGCAGTCGGCCAGTTTGGCACCAAGGTCAAGCAAGCCGGCTTGGCCGAGCAAGTGCTGGAATTTGTGTTCGACCGCCTGCGTGCGCGTTATGAAGACGAAGGCGTGGACGTTTCCGTCTACCTGTCGGTACGTGCCCTGCAACCGGGGTCGGCGCTGGACTTCGATCAGCGCGTACAGGCCGTACAAGCCTTCCGCAAGCTGCCGGAAGCCGACGCCCTGGCCGCCGTGAACAAGCGTGTGTCGAACCTGCTGAGCAAGGCCGACAACCTCGGCAATGCCGAAGTCGACCCTGGCCTGTTTGCCGATGCCAAGGAGTTCTCGTTGAACTCGGCCATCGCCAAAGCGGAAAACGCCGTGAAGCCGCTGCTCGCCGAACGCAACTACGCCGAAGCCCTGGCGCGCCTGGCCACCTTGCGTGAGCCGGTGGATGCGTTCTTTGAAGCGGTGATGATCAATGCCGAAGATGCCGGCGTGCGGAAAAACCGCTACGCCATGCTGGCGCGCCTGCGCGGCTTGTTCATCAATATCGCTGACATTTCCGTGCTGGGCTGACCATGTTGAAACTGCTGATTCTCGATCGGGACGGGGTGATCAACTACGACTCCGACGCTTACATCAAGTCGGTGGCGGAATGGATCCCGCTGCCCGGCTCGATCGAGGCCATCGCGCAGTTGAGCAAAGCCGGCTGGACGGTGGCCATCGCCACCAACCAGTCCGGCATCGCCCGCGGTTACTACGACATCGCCACCCTGGACGCCATGCACGCGCGTTTGCGCACGCTGGTGTCCGAGCAGGGCGGTGAGGTGGGGCTGGTGGTGTACTGCCCCCACGGGCCGGATGAGGGCTGCGAGTGCCGCAAACCCAAGCCTGGCATGTTGAAAACTATTGCAGAACATTACAAGGTGCCACTGGCTGGGCTATGGTTCGTCGGGGACAGCCTCGGTGACCTGGAGGCGGCCAAAGCCGTCGACTCTCAGCCAGTTTTGGTTAAGACCGGGAAAGGCGAAAAGACCCAGGCGAAAGACCTGCCGGTAGGCACTTTGATTTTTGACGATCTGGCGGCGGTTGCCGCAGAACTTATTAACAACTAGCCGCCCTCGACTTCCTGAACAAGGATTGCTCGGGAGTGTGCTTTTAGCAGGCGGGCCATGTCCCGCAACGGTAAATGCTGCCATGTCGATTTTGCAGGCCATCAGAACCTTCTTCTTTTACCTGCTGCTGGGCACCAGTTCGTTTCTGTGGTGCACCCTGAGCTTTTTTATCGCGCCGTTCCTGCCATTCAAAGCGCGCTATCGCTTTATCAACGTCTATTGGTGCCGCTGTGCGTTGTGGCTGACCAAGGTATTCCTGGGCATCCGTTTCGAGGTCAAGGGCGCTGAAAACGTCCCTGACCAGCCCTGCGTGATTCTGTCGAATCACCAGAGCACGTGGGAAACGTTCTTCCTGTCGGCGTACTTCTCGCCGCTGAGTCAGGTGCTTAAGCGTGAGCTGCTGTACGTGCCGTTCTTCGGCTGGGCAATGGCCATGCTGCGGCCGATCGCCATTGACCGTGACAACCCCAAGGCGGCGCTCAAGCACGTGGCCAAGAAAGGTGACGAACTGCTCAAGGATGGCGTTTGGGTGCTGATCTTCCCGGAAGGTACGCGTGTGCCGTATGGCACCGTGGGCAAGTTCTCGCGTGGCGGTACTGCATTGGCGGTCAACGCCCATCTGCCCGTGCTGCCGATTGCGCATAACGCCGGCAAGTTCTGGCCGAAGACCGGTTGGGCCAAACGCGAAGGCACAATCACCGTGATCATTGGCGAGCCCATGTACGCCGAAGGTGAAGGACCACGTGCCATTGCCGCACTCAATGACCGCGCACAGGCGTGGAATGAAGCGCAGCAACGGGCCATGGGTTCGCTGCCGCCTGAGCCCGTTGTAATCGAGACACCGGTGATTTAGCGATCTGTGGATAACCTGTGTACGGTTTGTTGGCGAATTGACGTTTTTGCTTCATAACAAGCTGATTTACTTACATATTTCTCAAGCTCATAAAATCGCGAAAAACGTGCATAAGTTTTTTCAGCATAAAAAAACCGGTCCTTGTGACCGGTTTTTTATGCACAGCAGAAAAGTACGTTTTTCATTCTTCGAGCAGCGGCAGTTGCACGCTGAAAGCCGAGCCTTTACCCACCACGCTTTCACACAGAATGCGACCGCCGTGGCGCTCCACAACTGCCTTGACCATGGTCAATCCCAACCCCAGGCCCTCACTGCCCTGGGCCGAGTCAAAGCGTCGGTACTGGCTGAACAATTCCGGTAAATCCTCTGGCGCAATGCCAGGTCCTTGATCGCTGATACGACATTCCAGCCACCCTTGCGTGCTGCCGTGGCTCAAGGTAACGGTGGTGCCGGAAGGGGAATACTTGATCGCATTCTCCAGCACGTTGAACAACGCACGCGTCAGCAGCGACTGGTCGGCGCACACCATGCCTTCATCGGCCTCGTCCAGGTCATGGACCAGTTGAATACCTTTGAGTTGGGCAATGACTGCCACTTGATCGAAAGCATCCATGACCAGCATGGCAAACAGCGTAGGCTGAAACTGGTAGCCATCGGCCTCGGCTTTGGCCAGTTGCACGAAGGATTCAGTCAGGCTCAGCGCGCGCCTGACCTGTTGCTCGATCTGAGCAAACACCGGCGACTCACCGTTATGCACGTCCAGCAGCGCCAGGATCGCCGAGTGCGGCGCACGCAGGTCATGGGACAGGAAGCGCAGCATGGTTTCGCGGTGCTGCTGCGCTTCGCGCTCTTTGCTCAGGTCTGTAAGGCTCATCAGCCAGCCGAGGGCGACGTCGCCTTCAGCCGGCAGCAAAGGGGCAAGCTCAATGCGCAGACTGCGCTGATGGATGTCGCGAAACTCAACCAGTTCCAACCCAGAGAGAGCAGGGCGCACGCCATTGTGCAGCGGCGGATAACCCAGATCGGCGAGTTGTTCGAGCAGGTTTTGGTTGACCAACTCATTACTGAACACGTCACGTGCAATCCGGTTGGCCAGCAGGATGCTGCCTCTGGGGTCGGTAATCAGCGTGGCCACCGGCAGGCACTCCAGGCCGTCGGCCATAAACCTGCGAGTATCGCGTGTACGGCTTACCGCCTGTTCCAGGGCAAAGATCCGCGCTTGCAGCACATCGCCCTTGCTCGCAGGCGCTCGACGACGCTCGGGAAGCACTTTGGGTTCATTATCCAGGCGCGCGAGTTCCCAGCCGAAGTAGGCCAGGATCACGCTGAGGCGCCGCCAATTCCATATCAGGTAGCTGAGCAGCAAACCGATCAGACACGCAGCCGGTGACCACCAGTGGCCCAGGCGCAATAACACCCACGCGCCAAGCAATGCGGTGGCCATACAGCCCAGGGTCATCCAGAGCGCGTAGCGGGGGCGATACAACAACAGGCCCAGTAACAATGCCACCCAGATAGTCGCCATCAGTGCCGACACTGCGCCGGGTAGGTCAACAATGCTGCGCCCTTGCAGCAGACCATTGAGCACGTTGGCCTGGATCTCCACACCCGCCGTGGTGCCGACAGTCGAGGAGAGCGGAGTAACGAAACGATCGCCCATGCCGGACGCCGTGGCACCTACCAGAACAAGCCGGCCCCGCAAGCGTTCAGGGTCGACCTCACCGCGCAGAACGCTGGCGTAAGAGACTGTAGGAAAACGGGTGTCGGCAGCGATGAACGGGATCCGAATGGCGTGCTCGCGATGCCACGAAGGGTTGATTTGCGGCAGGGGTTCCCCTGGCATCTCAGACGGCTGGCCGCTCAATGCGTAGGCCATCCACGCCAACTGCGGCGTGGTGTCACCGGGTGGGCCTTCACGCAAAAAAAGGCTGCGCACTACGCCGTCACTGTCCGCTTCGACATTGATATGCCCGAGACCTTTGGCGCATTTGAGCAGCGGCAGGACTTGCGCGTCCGGTGCGCTGTAGCTGGCCGCTTCCTCACGCAACAGTGGCAGTACCACGTTGCCGGCGTTGCACACGGCGGCCGCGAGGCGTTGGTCGTTGGCGGGTACACCAGGCTCACTGAAGATCACATCGAAGAGGATGGCCGCCGGTTGTGCGGCGCTCAGGCGGTTAATCAGGTCGGCGTGCAAACTGCGCGGCCAGGGCCAGCGGCCCAACTCTTTCAGGCTGGGATCGTCGATGGTCACCAGCACGATGCGCGGGTCTACCGGCAATGGCGCCAGGCGCCTGAGGCTGTCATACAGCGGGTTGTTAAGAGCCAGGCCCGGGCTCAACGAGAGGTAAGCGGTCATTGGCAATAACAGCAAACCTATCCACAACCACTCGCGCACCAGGCCGTGGAACAAGCGCTGGGCATGGGTGGGCTGGCGTTTCTCGGCCTTGCGCCAAAGCATCATGGGTTAACCACCATTGGCCTGGACCTGAGTGGCGGGTGGGTAATAGAAGATGTCATAAACCCCGGTTTCTCCCTCCAGGCCCTGCGCGTCATAGGCGGACAAACGCACGTGGTAAAACGATGCTTTGAGCCCAGTGAAGCGCATTTTCGGCTCACTGGAAAAGTTTTCCTGCTTGATGTTCATAAAGGCTGAGTCGGTCGCCACTTGGGCACGGTAGCGCTGTGCACCGGCTAATGGCCTTAGGTACAGGCTCCAGACCGGCGACTGGCCTTTCTGGCCGTCCTGGCCAACCAATACAGGCGCGGGCAAAAGCTCCACGGTCTTGAGTTCACCTTGTTGCTTGATCAGCAGACCTTGGCGTGCGTCCACCTTCACTTCGGCTGCGGCGCTGCCTGCTGCGCGGTTAACCGCTACCTGACCATTAAGCACTTCGAGCACAGATTGCTCGCCGTCATTGCGCACGCGAAAGTGCGTGCCGCGCACGCCCAGAACGCCGACGGGCGTCACGATCTGGAAACGGTCGTAGTCACTGGACCGCTTGATCACATAGGTCTCAACCTGGCCCTGTTCCAGAATGACCTGGGGCATCGCCTGTTTCTCCACAAGGTGCAGGCGTACCTGTGAACTGGAGGGCAGCACCACGCTGGAACCATCACCCAAGCGCAGGCTGACAAAAGCTGATGTCGACGTCTTCACGCCTTCTTGCTCATCAATGCTCATCCCTTCCAGCAGGGGCTGTGCCCTGCCTTTGGCATCAAGCTTCCAGGCTTCACCCGTCAAATGCTGCACAACGGCCGGCAGCGGTTGTGCGCGGCACTGGAAAGGCTCGTCGATATAAGCGGGGCGATAGGGCGTGGCAGCCTGTGTGGTTCCGATGACCATGGCCAGCAACGCAGGTAGGGCACAACACAATCGATAGGCAGAACAGGTCATGGTGCTCATCACCCGGGTAGTTTCAGACGGCATCTGAACTCGGCACGTAGAGGTTTACGGCAGCGCATGTGTCGGCTGATCCTTTTCCTCAGGGGTGGGAGCCGGTATCTTTCGACTAGCAGGTACGAACGACTTTAAACGGGTTTACGGCCCTTTGATATCAGCGTACCGATAGATCCTGTGAACGTTGAGTCTGGCCACAATTCTTCAGATTCAACCACAGGCATCTGCGCATTACCTACGCGATTGAACAGGCCGTCGGCTGTCGTATTTTTTGTAGAAAGGACCCACCCATGCGTGTCGCAATACTGGACGACGAACCCGCTGAATTGCGTCGGGTTGAACAGACGCTGCGACAGATCCCCAGCACCGCAGAGCAACCCTGGTCCCTGCATTTTTTCGAGCGCGGAGAAGACCTGCTGCGCCAACTGCGCCGCGAAACCTTTGACCTGTTGATACTCGACTGGCAACTGCCCGACATTACGGGCATCGCATTACTGCGCTGGACGCGCGAGCACATGGACTCACCACCCGCCGTGATCATGTTGACCAGCCGCGATGCCGAGAGCGATATCGTCACCGCACTCAACAGCGGGGCGGACGATTACGTCAGCAAGCCGTTTCGACCGAATGAGCTTAAGGCTCGGGTTAACGCTGTACTACGCCGCCATGGGCTGCAAAAGCCAGCCACCAACGAGGTTCAGAGTTTCAACGACCTGACCTTTGACGATGCAGAGCTGACGGTGACGCGCGCGGGTAAGCCGATCAATCTCACCGAGCGTGAATACCGCCTCGCCAGTTGCTTGTTCGCCAACCTTGCACGGCCACTGTCTCGGGAATATCTGTATGAGCGATTTTGGAGTCATGAAGAAATGGTCTCCTCACGGCCACTGGATACGCATATTTATCGGCTGCGTAACAAGCTGGGGTTGACCGCCGACAGAGGTTGGCAGCTGCTGACTATCTATGGATACGGCTACCGGTTGGAGAGTGTGGCGGCGGCCCAAGGTTAAAAACGCTGATGTTCCACGTGGAGCAATTGTAAAACCCTTTAGTCTCACGCAATAAAAAAGGCCAACGCTAAGCGTTGGCCTTTTTGTTTTAGCGGGTAGCCTGATCAGAAGTCCAGGTTAGACACCGCCAAAGCGTTACTCTCGATGAAGTCACGACGAGGCTCGACCGCATCACCCATCAGGGTGTTGAAGATCTGGTCTGCGCCGATGGCGTCTTCGATGGTCACGCGCAGCATGCGACGCTGAGCAGGATCCATGGTGGTTTCCCACAATTGATCCGGGTTCATCTCGCCCAGACCTTTGTATCGCTGGATGGTGTGGCGCTTGGTGCTCTCGGCCATCAACCAGTCCAGGGCTTCCTTGAATTCCTTGACTGCTTTCTTACGCTCGCCACGCTGGATGTAAGCGCCGTCGTCCAACAGGGTGCTCAATTGCGCGCCGAGGGTGACCACGGTTTTGTAGTCGTTGCTGCCGAAGAAGTCGCGGTTGAAGGTGACGTAGTTCGACAGGCCGTGGGAGATCAGTTCGACCTCTGGCAGCCACACGTTACGTTCACGGTCTTCACGCAGGCTGGCTTTGTACACCAGGCCAGACTTCTCGACGGTGCGCAGGCGCACTTCGTACTGAGCCAGCCAATCCTGCATATGTGCATGATCGCCCAACTGTTCCAGGCTCACGGAAGGCAGGTAGATGAAGTGCTCGGTCAGCTCCTGAGGGTACAGGCGCGACAAACGCTTGAGGGTCTTCATTACCATACGGAAGTCGTTAACCAGGCGCTCCAGCGCCTCACCGGAAATGCCCGGGGCTTCGTCGTTCAAGTGCAGGCTGGCATCTTCCAGGGCCGACTGCGTCATGTACTCTTCCATGGCGTCGTCGTCTTTGATGTATTGCTCTTGCTTGCCCTTTTTCACTTTGTACAACGGCGGCTGAGCGATGTAGATGTAGCCACGCTCGATCAGCTCCGGCAACTGACGGAAGAAGAACGTCAGCAGCAGGGTACGAATGTGCGAACCGTCGACGTCAGCATCAGTCATGATGATGATGTTGTGGTAACGCAGCTTGTCGATGTTGTACTCGTCGCGGCCAATACCGCAGCCCAGCGCCGTGATCAAGGTGCCGACTTCCTGAGAGGAAATCATCTTGTCGAAGCGAGCCTTCTCGACGTTGAGGATCTTACCCTTCAACGGCAGGATGGCCTGGGTGCGACGGTTACGACCCTGCTTGGCGGAACCGCCAGCAGAGTCACCTTCCACCAGGTACAGTTCGGAGAGGGCAGGGTCCTTCTCCTGGCAGTCAGCCAGTTTGCCCGGCAGGCCAGCGATATCCAACGCGCCTTTACGGCGGGTCATCTCACGGGCTTTACGCGCCGCTTCACGGGCACGCGCAGCGTCGATCATCTTGCCGACGACCAGCTTGGCTTCGTTCGGGTTTTCCAGCAGGAAGTCGGAGAAGTACTTGCCCATCTCCTGTTCCACTGCGGTCTTCACTTCGGAAGACACCAGCTTGTCTTTGGTCTGGGAGCTGAACTTTGGATCCGGCACTTTCACCGAGATAATCGCGGTAAGACCTTCACGCGCATCGTCACCGGTAGTGGCCACTTTGTGCTTCTTGGCCAAGCCTTCCGCTTCGATGTAGGTGTTCAGGTTACGCGTCAGTGCGGAACGGAAACCCACCAAGTGAGTACCGCCGTCGCGCTGTGGAATGTTGTTGGTGAAGCACAACAGGTTCTCGTTGAAGCTGTCGTTCCACTGCAGGGCGATTTCAACGCCGATGCCGTCTTCACGCTGGATGTTGAAGTGGAACACCTGGTTGACCGCAGTCTTGTTGGTGTTCAGGTATTCAACGAACGCACGCAGGCCGCCTTCGTACTTGAACAGTTCTTCCTTGCCGCTGCGCTCGTCCTTGAGGACGATACCCACACCGGAGTTGAGGAACGACAGTTCACGAATACGCTTGGCCAGGATGTCCCAGCTGAAGTGGATATTCTTGAAGGTTTCTGCCGAAGGCTTGAAGTGGATCTGCGTACCGGTGGATTCACTGTCACCAACGATTTTCATCGGCTCTTGTGGAACACCGTGGACGTAGGTCTGTTCCCAGATCTTGCCGCTACGGCGAACCGTCAGGATCAGCTCTTCGGACAGGGCGTTCACCACCGACACACCTACACCGTGCAAACCGCCGGAGACTTTATAGGAGTTGTCGTCGAACTTACCGCCGGCGTGAAGCACGGTCATGATGACCTCTGCCGCCGATACGCCTTCTTCTTTGTGCACATCGACCGGAATGCCGCGACCGTTGTCGCGCACAGTGATGGACTCATCCGGGTGGATGATAATGCTGATGTCGTCGCAGTGACCGGCCAAAGCTTCGTCGATGGAGTTGTCGACCACCTCGAACACCATGTGGTGCAGACCGCTACCATCATCGGTGTCGCCGATGTACATACCAGGACGTTTGCGTACGGCATCCAAACCTTTCAGCACTTTAATGCTGGTCGAGTCGTACGTGTTTTCTTCGCTCATGCCTTCACTCCCGATGGTCGTGGGTCTGGGTGATACGGCCCTGTTCCACGTGGAACAAAGCGACTGGCGTTTCCGTCTGCCAGCCTTCCCTCAATAATTCGTGGTCTACACAGGTGATAAACACCTGGCAGCGTAAGTCTTCCAACAAGCGGCATAACGCGCGGCGGTGCTGCTCGTCGAGTTCGGACGGCAAGTCATCCACCAGATAAATACACTGACCGCGCCGGGCTTGGCTAACCAAATGCCCTTGGGCAATACGCAGTGCACACACCACCAACTTTTGCTGACCGCGGGACAAGATATCCGCGGCATTGTGTGCGCCTAATCTAAGACGCAAGTCAGCACGTTGTGGGCCTGCCTGGGTATGGCCAATTTGCTGATCCCGCTGCAAAGACGTGGCGAGCACTGCGCTCAGCTCACGTTCTTTATCCCAACCACGGTAGTAGCTCAGCGTCAGCCCCTCGAGTTCCAACAACTCACTCAAGGTCTGCTCAAAGACTGGTTTCAAGGCTTTGATATAGATACGGCGGTATTCATCTATTTCGTCGCTGGCCAGGCACAGTTCCCGGTCCCAGGCCGCTTGTGAAGCGGCGTCAAGTGTACCATGCCGCAGCCATGAGTTCCGCTGCCGCAGGGCCTTCTGCAGGCGCTGCCAAGTGGCCATGAAGCGCGGTTCCACGTGGAACACTCCCCAATCAAGGAACTGCCTGCGGATTTTCGGCGCACCTTCCAACAAGCGAAAGCTGTCTGGGTTGATCAGCTGCAACGGCAGGATTTCTGCCAATTGCGCGGCACTGCGGGCATTTTGCCCGTCAATACGAATCTGGAACTCACCGCCTCGATCACGGGATATCCCCAAGGCGCTATGCCCACCTTCTGCCAGTTCAACTTGACCAAACACTGTGCAAGCTGGCTGTTCATATTGAATCACCGGTAACAAGCGAGCACTACGGAAGGAACGGGCGAGCCCTAGCAGATGGACGGCTTCCAGCACGCTGGTTTTGCCGCTGCCGTTAGCGCCGTAAAGGATGTTAATGCGGGGAGAAGGGGAGAAGGTCACCGGGTGCAGATTGCGCACCGCGGTGACAGAGACGCGACTGAGGGACATCTAGCTTCTGCTGAGCATGATTACAGGCGCATCGGCATAACAACGTAAGCCGAGTCGTCGTTGTCGGATTCTTGCACCAGGGCACTGCTGTTGGAGTCCGACAGAATCAGGCGAACCTGTTCGGTGGTCATCACGCCCAGTACGTCCAGCAGGTAGCTCACGTTAAAGCCGATTTCCAACGAGCCGCCGTTGTAGTCAACGCCGACTTCTTCTTCCGCTTCTTCCTGCTCCGGGTTATTGGCCTGGATTTTCAGCTGACCGTTGGCCAGTTGCAGACGAATACCACGGTACTTTTCGTTGGACAGAATCGCGGTACGGCTGAACGCTTCACGCAACGCCTGACGATCACCGATCACCAGCTTGTCGCCACCTTTTGGCAGCACACGCTCGTAATCCGGGAATTTGCCGTCGACCAGCTTGGACGTGAAGGTGAACTCGCCGGTGGTAGCGCGAATGTGGTGCTGACCCAGGACGATGCTGACGTTGCCATCCGGCTCGGTGAGCAGACGCGCCAGTTCCAGGATGCCTTTACGCGGCACGATGACCTGGTGACGGTCCGGCTGGCCGATATCTGCA
Organism: Pseudomonas sp. KBS0710; assembly: GCF_005938045.2. Classification (GTDB taxonomy): domain Bacteria; phylum Pseudomonadota; class Gammaproteobacteria; order Pseudomonadales; family Pseudomonadaceae; genus Aquipseudomonas. The sequence goes on from NZ_VCCF02000001.1 coordinate 5,864,244, forward strand.
CGCATCGAGCACATGGCCAGGCGGTGACCGTCGGTGGCCACTGCACGGATAACGCCTTCAGCGACCTCCAGCAACATACCGTTGAGGTAGTAACGCACGTCCTGCTGGGCCATGGCGAAGCTGGTGCGCTCGATCAAACGGCGCAGTTTGCTTTGGTCCAGGCTGCAGGTCAGCGAACCTGGGCCTTCTTCGACGGTAGGGAAGTCATTGGCCGGCAAGGTCGACAGCGTGAAACGGCTGCGACCGGCCTTGACCACCAACTTCTGCTCATCAACCTTGATGTCGATCAGCGCGTCGTTGGGCAGGCTCTTGCAGATGTCCATCAGCTTACGTGCTGGCACTGTGATTTCGCCGGGCTCAGCCGGTTCTTCCAGCTGCACACGACCCACCAGTTCGACTTCCAGGTCGGTACCGGTCAGGGACAATTGCTGGCCTTCGACCACCAGCAATACGTTGGAGAGCACCGGCAAGGTCTGTCGGCGCTCGACGACGCCTGCGACCAGTTGCAGGGGTTTCAACAGGGCTTCGCGTTGAATGGTGAAATGCATGGTCTAGTCCCTTGCCTTAATAAGCTGCGCTGGTGCCATCAGGTAGTCAGTGTACGCAGCAGGTTCTTGTAGTCCTCGCGAATATCCGCGTCGGATTCCTTAAGTTCATTGATCTTGCGGCACGCGTGCAAGACCGTGGTGTGGTCGCGACCGCCAAACACATCACCGATTTCCGGCAGGCTATGGTTGGTCAGCTCTTTAGAGAGCGCCATCGCCACCTGACGTGGACGTGCCACCGAGCGCGAACGGCGCTTGGACAGCAGGTCGGAAATCTTGATCTTGTAGTACTCAGCCACGGTGCGCTGGATGTTATCCACACTCACCAGCTTGTCTTGCAGGGCCAACAAGTCTTTCAGGGATTCGCGAATCAACTCGATGGTGATGTCGCGGCCCATGAAGTGCGAGTGTGCAATGACCCGTTTGAGCGCGCCTTCCAACTCACGCACGTTGGAACGAATGCGTTGGGCGATAAAGAAGGCCGCATCGTGGGGCAGGTCGACTTTCGCCTGGTCGGCCTTTTTCATCAGGATCGCCACGCGGGTTTCCAGCTCCGGCGGTTCTACCGCAACGGTCAGGCCCCAGCCAAAGCGCGACTTCAAGCGTTCTTCCAGGCCTTCGATTTCCTTCGGGTAACGGTCACTGGTCAAGATGACCTGTTGGCCGCCTTCGAGCAGGGCGTTAAAGGTGTGGAAAAACTCTTCCTGGGAACGTTCCTTGCGAGCGAAGAATTGAATGTCATCGATCAGCAGGGCGTCCACCGAACGGTAGAAGCGCTTGAATTCGTTGATTGCGTTGAGCTGCAAGGCCTTGACCATGTCAGCGACGAAGCGCTCCGAGTGCAGGTACACAACCTTGGCATTCGGGTTCTTCTTTAATAGATGGTTACCCACAGCGTGCATCAAGTGAGTCTTACCCAAGCCAACGCCACCATAAAGGAAGAGCGGGTTGTAACCATGCTTGGGGTTATCAGCGACCTGCCAGGCGGCTGCGCGAGCCAACTGGTTGGATTTACCTTCGACGAAGTTCTCAAAGGTAAACGTACGGTTCAGGTAACTGGTGTGCTTGAGCGCACCTTCCACCTGCACGGTGCGCTGTTCGGCGCGAACCGGTGCTTGCTGGGAGCTGGCGCCGGCCATCGGGTCGAAGCTGTCACGCGACGGCTCTTCATTTATAGGCGCGTTTTTCTGCGATGAGGATTTCGACGGTGCCTGGGCAACGGGCGCCGACGAGTTATTAACAGGTGCCGGTGCCGCTTGGGCTTGCGACGCAGCAGCAGCCAAAGGCGCATTCGGCGCAGCGCGAGGTGCGGAGCTGCGTTTGCTGCCTATTAATAAGGAAAGCACGGGCGCAATGCCGTTGCCATGTTCATCGAGCAATTCGAGAACGCGGCTCAGGTATTTTTCGTTGACCCAGTCGAGAACAAAACGATTCGGCGCGTAGACACGCAACTCGTCGCCTTCGGCTTCGACCTGTAGCGGACGGATCCAGGTGTTGAATTGCTGGGCAGGCAGCTCTTCGCGCAAAAGCTCCACGCACTGCTGCCAAAGTTCCACTGACACGGATATCCCCTAAGTTGAAAGCCGGTGAGGCAAAAACAGCCGCCATTGTAGCGGCCAGCCGTCCACTTATCCACATGTAGGTTGCTCACAGGGCAGCCAAAATCAATGTGTTAAGTGCAAAAAAGCCGACCAATGGTCTGTGCATAAGCTCTGTGGATAAACGCACCTAAGCCCGTTGTACAAGTGGGGTCGAAACTCTGTGGGTAACTGGCCTGTGGATAACAACCCATTCCACCCACAGCTTATCCGACAGCGCAGCACAGGCAGAGCACCGTTTTCCCCCGTACTTGTCATTCTCTGTACATCAGGTGGAATATGGCCTCAAGGCAGTTATCCACAGATGATCGCCTGCCTAACTTTTATAAGCTTTACAGAAAAGCTTTAAATAACTTCCTTCTTTATTTTTATATCTATGGCATTGCTCGTGAAAGCACGGCGCACAGAAAAGGACCGATTACCCATAGAAGATCTAATTGAAGGAAAAGCTGGTTGGAAATTGACCTAGAGGCTTGCTTTCTCTAGAATCGCCGGTCTCTTAAAACGGGGGCCATTCCGGCCCGTTGTGGACGAACCAGGTAACAACGCCATGAAACGTACTTTCCAACCAAGCACCATCAAACGCGCCCGTACTCACGGCTTCCGTGCTCGCATGGCTACCAAGAACGGCCGTGCTGTCCTGTCGCGTCGCCGCGCCAAAGGTCGTGCGCGTCTGGCAGTTTGATAATCCGGTACTGGTGGTGAGTCAGGACTTCAGTCGGGAAAAGCGTCTGCTAACCCCCCGGCATTTCAAGGCAGTCTTTGACTCCCCCACCGGCAAGGTTCCGGGGAAAAATCTCCTGCTCCTTGCGCGTAACAACGATCTGGATCACCCCCGTCTCGGGTTGGTGATCGGCAAGAAGAGCGTAAAGCTCTCCGTTGAGCGCAATCGCCTCAAGCGTCTGATGCGCGAATCGTTTCGCCTCCACCAGGACACTCTGGTTGGTTGGGATATTGTTATCGTCGCGCGCAAAGGCTTGGGGGATGTAGAAAACCCCGAATTGATTCAGCATTTCGGCAAGCTCTGGAAACGTTTGGCGCGTACCAACAAGCCAGCACCAGCAGTCAGCACCGAAACTGTAGGGGTAGACAGCACCAATGCGTAAACTGGCACTCGTTCCGATCCAGTTTTACCGTTATGCCATTAGTCCTCTGATGGCAGACCACTGTCGTTTCTACCCCAGCTGTTCCTGCTACGCGTTAGAAGCCATAGAAAATCATGGTCTTCTGCGCGGTGGCTGGCTGGCCTTTCGTCGTTTAGGCCGCTGTCATCCGTGGAATCCCGGTGGTTTCGACCCGGTTCCACCTATCCCTACCTCCCGTTCTTCTTCGATGGCCGAGTAATCATGGATATTAAACGCACGATCCTGATCGTCGCCCTGGCAATCGTGTCCTACGTCATGGTTCTTAAGTGGAACCAGGACTACGGCCAGGCTGCCCTGCCGACTCAGAATGTTGCTACCAACCAGGCTGCGCCGGCTATTCCGGACACCCCGTTGGGTAACAATGCGTCCGCGAGTGCCGATGTTCCCAGCGCGAATGGCGAGACAAGCGCCCCTCTAGAAACGCCAGTGGTCACCAATAAAGACCTCATCCACGTGAAAACGGATGTGCTCGACCTGGCTATCGACCCACAAGGTGGTGATATCGCGCAGTTGAAACTGCCGCTGTATCCACGTCGCCAAGACCATCCGGATGTTCCGTTCCAACTGTTCGATAACGGTGGTGAACGTACTTATCTGGCGCAAAGCGGCCTGACCGGCACTGACGGTCCGGATGCTCGTGCTACCGGTCGTCCGGTTTATTCGACCGAACAGAAGACTTATCAACTGGCCGATGGCCAGAACCAGTTGAATGTCGACCTGAAATTCAGCCTCGACGGCGTCAACTACATCAAGCGTTTCAGCTTCACCCGTGGTCTGTACGACTTGAAGGTCACTTACCTGATCGACAACGAAAGCGCCAAACCATGGACCGGCAACCTGTTTGCCCAGCTCAAGCGTGACAACAGCGCCGACCCTTCTTCCAGCACCGCCACCGGCACCGCGACTTACCTGGGCGCCGCCCTGTGGACAAGTAGCGAGCCGTACAAAAAAGTGTCGATGAAAGATATCGACAAGGGCACGCTGAAAGAAACCGTCCAAGGCGGCTGGGTTGCCTGGTTGCAACACTACTTCGTGACCGCATGGATCCCGAACAAGGGTGACGCCAACCTGGTTCAAACCCGCAAAGACAGCCAAGGCAACTACATCATTGGTTTTACTGGCCCGGCGTTGACCGTCGCTCCAGGTGCCAAGGCTGAAACCAGCACTACCCTGTACGCCGGCCCGAAAAGCCAGGCGGTGCTCAAAGAGTTGTCCCCAGGTCTGGAACTGACTGTGGATTACGGCATTCTGTGGTTCATTGCCCAGCCGATTTTCTGGCTGCTGCAACATATCCACAGCATTGTGGGCAACTGGGGCTTCTCGATCATCTTCCTGACCATGCTGATCAAAGGGATCTTCTTCCCGCTGTCGGCAGCCAGCTACAAGTCGATGGCGCGTATGCGTGCCGTTGCGCCAAAACTGGCCGCTCTGAAAGAGCAACATGGTGACGACCGGCAGAAAATGTCGCAGGCCATGATGGAGCTGTACAAGAAAGAGAAGATCAACCCGCTGGGTGGTTGCTTGCCGATTCTGGTGCAGATGCCGGTATTCCTGTCGCTGTACTGGGTGCTCCTGGAAAGCGTCGAAATGCGCCAGGCACCGTTCATTCTGTGGATAACTGACCTGTCGATTAAAGACCCGTTCTTTATTCTGCCGATCATCATGGGCGCGACCATGTTTATCCAGCAGCGTCTGAACCCGACTCCGCCGGATCCGATGCAGGCCAAGGTAATGAAAATGATGCCAATCATCTTCACCTTCTTCTTCCTGTGGTTCCCTGCTGGTCTGGTGCTGTACTGGGTGGTCAACAACGTGTTGTCGATCTCTCAACAGTGGTACATCACACGTAAAATCGAAGCGGCTACCAAAAAAGCTGCGGCGTAATTTACTCTGTGGATAACCACTCAAGACGCCCCCTAGTGGGGCGTTTTGCTTTCTGTCACTTTTGTTCTGGAACCTGCTGATGAGCGCTCCTCGTGAAACCATCGCTGCTGTCGCTACCGCTCAAGGTCGCGGCGGTGTCGGTATCGTTAGAATTTCCGGGCCGCTGGCCAGCGTGGCAGCCCAGGCCATCAGCGGCCGTGAGTTGAAACCCCGATATGCCCATTACGGGCCATTCCTGGATGCGGATGAAACGGTATTGGATGAAGGGTTGGCGCTGTATTTTCCCGGCCCTAACTCGTTCACCGGTGAAGATGTTCTGGAACTGCAGGGCCATGGCGGCCCGGTGGTACTGGATATGTTGCTGCAGCGTTGCCTGCAATTGGGCTGCCGTCTCGCGCGCCCAGGCGAATTCAGCGAGCGGGCATTCCTCAACGACAAACTCGACCTGGCCCAGGCCGAGGCGATTGCCGATTTGATCGAAGCCAGTTCTGCACAGGCGGCGCGCAATGCGCTGCGCTCGCTGCAGGGGGCTTTTTCCCTGCGTGTGCATAACTTGACCGAGCAGTTGATCAGTCTGCGTATCTACGTTGAGGCTGCGATTGACTTCCCAGAGGAAGAAATCGACTTCCTCGCTGATGGCCACGTCCTGGCGATGCTGGATAAAGTCCGTGATGAGTTATCCACCGTGCTGCGCGAGGCCGGGCAGGGTGCTTTGTTGCGTGACGGCATGACAGTGGTGATCGCCGGGCGCCCGAATGCTGGCAAGTCCAGCCTGCTCAATGCGTTGGCTGGCCGAGAAGCTGCGATTGTCACCGAGATTGCCGGCACCACCCGGGACATCTTGCGCGAACATATCCACATCGATGGTATGCCGCTGCACGTGGTCGATACCGCCGGCTTGCGCGATACCGACGACCAGGTGGAAAAGATCGGCGTGGAACGGGCGCTCAAGGCGATCAGTGAAGCGGACCGTGTATTGCTGGTGGTGGATGCCACTGCGCCAGAGGCTATGGATCCTTTTGCCCTGTGGCCGGAATTCCTCGAGCAGCGGCCAGACCCGGCCAAAGTTACCTTGATCCGTAACAAAGCGGATTTAACCGGGGAAGCCATTGCCATCCAGACCAGCGACGATGGCCACGTCACCATCAGCCTGAGCGCAAAGTCGGCTGGCGATGGGCTGGAATTGCTGCGCGACCACCTCAAGGCCTGCATGGGCTATGAGCAGACCTCCGAAAGCAGCTTCAGCGCACGCCGCAGGCACCTGGAGGCGCTGCGCCATGCCAGTGCGGCATTGGAACACGGTCGGGCTCAACTGACCTTGGCGGGGGCTGGCGAGCTGCTGGCTGAGGATTTGCGCCAGGCGCAGCAGCTGCTTGGGGAAATCACCGGTGCGTTCAGCTCCGATGATTTGTTGGGACGGATCTTTTCCAGCTTCTGTATTGGTAAGTAGCCAAGTTATCCACAGCGCCTTACCAGTTGTAGGACACCGTGCCGAGCAAGGTACGGCTGTCACCCCAGTAACAACGCCCGGCATCGTTGCAACCGGATACATATTCCTTGTCGAACAGGTTCTTGGCGTTCAGATCCACCGACCAGTGCGGGTTGATCTGATAACCCACGGCCGCATCCACCAACGTCACGCTTCCCGCATCCAACTTGCCGTATAGCGTGGGGGCGGTGTAAGAAAAAGTACTGTCGAAGTAACGCACGCCGCCACCCAGGGACAAACCCTTGAGCTGGCCATCGAGGAAGCGGTACTTGCTCCACACCGAAGCCTGGTTGCGTGGAACCCCTGTCATCTGATGGCCCTCAACCAGTGACGTCGCAGAATCCTTGGTAATCCTTGCGTCGGTATAGGTGTAGGCCGCGGTGATATTCAGATTCGGTGTGAGATTGCTGTTGATCTCGACTTCTGCACCTTTGGCGCGACTTTCACCGACTTGGCGATAGCTGTTGGTGGTGGCGTCCAGGTAGGTGTCGTCTTGCTTGCGCAGGTCATACACCGACAATGTCATCGCGGTGTCCCAGCCGATCGGCTCGTATTTAACACCCACTTCGTATTGGCGGCTGGTAATCGGCTTTAACGGTGAGCCGGCGTTGGAAATCTGCTGCACCGGGACGAAGGCGGTGGAGTAGCTGACATACGGGGTCAGCCCGTTGTCGAACTGGTACATCACTCCGCCTTGATAGGTGAATTTCTTGTCCTCAGAGCCGGTGTTGCTGGCTTTGTTTACCTTGTCGCGAAAATCACTGTTGACCCAGTCCTGGCGACCGCCCAGCAGGAACAGCCAATGGTCGTACTTGCTCTGCACCTGTGCATAAACCCCTTTCATCTGCTGCTCAAGCAAGGTGTTCTGTACCGCGATCGGCGTGAGTGGGTCACGCAGATACACCGGGTTATACACATTGATAGTGCCGGCAAACCCTGCGTCCCAATCCTGATTGAACGAGGTGCGGTCGTAGCTGGCGCCGAACAGCACAGTGTTTTGCAGGTCACCCAGTTGGAATTTACCTTCGAGCTGGTTATCCAGGGAATACACCATCGACTTGTTGTAACGGTCGTAGGCGGTCATGTTCAGTTGGGTGCCAAAGCCGCGATTATTCAAGGCGCTGGGCCAGGTTTCATGGCGGTTGATGCGCGACTGCATGTAACGCGAGTTCTGACGGAACTGCCAATCGTCATTGAAGCTGTGGCTGAACTCGTAACCGGTGCTCCAGGCTTCGCGTTCAAAGGTGTTCCAATCCGGATCGCCAAGCATGGTGTGTTTGGACAGCTTGCCGTTGGGGTTATTGAGCAACGTGCCGGCGGCCGGTAGGCCCAGTTCCAGGTTGGTGTGGTCCTTCTGGTAGTTGGCCAGCAGCGTCAGGGTGTTGTAGTCGTCGAAGTTCAGGGTCAGGGATGGCGCGATATACAGGCGATCATCGGGTACATGGTCGGTCTGGGTGTCGGACTTGCGGCCCAGCATGACCACGCGGCCAAGCACATTGGCGTTGTCATTGAGCGGCCCGGAGAGATCAACACCCAATTGGCGCCGATTGTTGGAGCCATAGCCCAATTGCACCTCGCCTTGCGGCGTGGCAGTCGGGTGTTTGCTGACCAGGTTCACCAAGCCACCCGGTGCGTTTTCGCCATAGAGCAGGGATGAAGGGCCGCGGAAAATTTCCACGCGCTCCAGGCCATAGGGCTCGCTGGTGGTGTCATACCGGTTACCTTGAACACGCAGGCCGTCGCGCAACAGGCCGTAGCCATAATCCGTGGCGTTGAAGCCGCGAATGAAGAACAGATCACCGGCCAGGCCATCGCCAGCGGCGAAGGGTGGAGCGAAGATCCCTGGTACATAACCCAAGACTTCAGTCAGCGTCTGCGACTTCTGGTCCTTGATGCGCTGGCCGGTGACCACCGACACCGACCGGGGCGTTTCCGACAGCGGCGTACTGGTCTTGGTGCCGATACGGCTGTTTTGTGCCTTGTAGCCAACATCACCGGCACTATCCTGGTTAAAACCCAGTTGTTGATACGTGCTGACGGTCGTGGGTGCCAACGTCAGTTGCCCGGCAGGCGCGGCTTGCAACACATAGCTACCGGGCGCTTGCGCCACAACCTGCAGCCCCGAGTTTTGCAGCAGCAGTGCAAAGCCCTGATCAACCGAGTAATCACCTTCCAGCCCTGGCGTGTTTAAACCTGCGGTTTGCTCAGGGGAAAACGACAGGATCACATTGGCCCTGGCAGCAAACTGGCTGAGTGCGGCGTCCAGCGGCCCGCTAGTGATGGTGAAGTGCTGCGCTGTGCTGGCGGCCATGGCACCGGCTGGCAGCAATAAACCTGCGGCGGCGGCCGAGCACAGTAATAAACCGTAGGTCATGCCATGGTAGGAAAGGCGTTGGCGTAGCTTGATAGGAAGGCGCATAGGTGGTGAAGCCCTGTAGGTAGCGTCGTGATTACCTGTAGGGCCGGGCCAGGTATAAAAAAGATAACCCCCTGTGGATTATTTTTTCTTTCAGCCCAGGTGCGTGACCGCGACCCAATAGCGGCTGAAATATTTCACCTGTATCGGCAGCGTGGCTTGCAGGTTAGCCAGTACCGCGTCGGTGGAATCCAGGCGGAACGTCCCGGAGACTCGCAAGCGTGCCGAAGCCGAATCGCATCGCAGAACGCCAGGGCGGTAGCGCGCAAGGTCGGCAAGCAGATCCCCAAGGCGAGCGTCGAGAACGATGACCTGACCATCGACCCACGCCGCTTGCGTGCGGCGATAGAAATGACTGGGCCGCACATTTTCCCGATCGAAGTCAGCACTCTCACCGGCACTGAGTAATCGCTTGTGATCCGGCGTGTCGGCAGGCGAGAGACTCACTTGGTCTTCCAGCACACCCACCCGAGTTGAGCCCGTTAGTTGACGCACGGTAAACCGAGTCCCCAATGCCTGGACCCGGCCTTCGCGAGTTTCGACGTAAAAAGGCGTTTGCCCACCTGGTTTGCCGGTGTGGATAAGTACTTCACCGTCGCGCAGGCGGATCAGACGCTGGCGTTGATCAAACACCACATCAATTGCAGTGCTGGTGTTCAGATCAATCTGAGTACCGTCAGCCAGCTCGATGCGCCGGCGTTCACCGACGCGTGTTCGATAATCCGCCCAGAAATTGCCCACAGCCGTGTGTTGTTGGACATTGAAGCCCAGACAGCCGGTGGCGCCCAATACCAACATCCACTTGAGCACTTGGCGCCGTTGTTGCGTAGCCGATAAAGCGCGACGCGTGAAATCCTGGGGCAGGGCGCCGAGGCTGCGCTGTAATTGCTCCAACTGGTTCCATGCCGCTTGGTGAGAGGGGTCGCGGTTGAGCCATTGCTGCCAGGCATGCCGTTCGGCCGGGGTAGGCACCTGCGCTTGAAACTGCACATACCAGCTGGCAGCCGCCTCGAAAACCTTGCGATCCGGCGCGGGCATTATAGGGTCGCCATGATCAATGAGAATTCGGTGAGCGCACGGATCATGTGCTTCTTGACCGTCGTCAGCGATACCTGCAACTGCTGGGCGATCTGTTGATAAGTCAGACCTTCAATCTGCGACAGCATGAAAATATGGCGTGTCCGCCGCCCCAATTCCGACAAGGCTTTATCCACAGCCACCAGGGTTTCGATGATGATTGCCTTGTCTTCTTCACTGATGGCTGTGGCTTCAGGACGCTCGGCCAATGACTGTTTATAAGCCTGTTCAATGGCCGATCGACGATAGCGGTCAATCACCAAACCCCTGGCGATTGTGGCCAGGTAATCACGCGGTTCGAGGATTTGCCCTGCATGGCGACCGCCCAGGATACGCACGAAGGTGTCATGTGCCACATCGGCTGCATCGCAAGCGTTGTGCAACTTGCCTTTAAGCCACCCGTGCAGCCATGAATGGTGCTGCTCATAGATGTGCTGGACGGCAGCCGTGTGTGAAGGAAAGGGCATAGGGCGCGACAGGATAGGTTAATGATAATCGCTATTATTAACTGCGCCGCTGAATTCTCACAATAGCTCTGCTTTTTTTAGATCCATGCACCGAATCGAAAGCTTTGGTGGCCTTGCCATGACCTCAAGGCGGGATTTCTGTGGATTAAGCCCTGTGAATAACCGCACCTGTGCCCAGTTGATAACAGGGCCTGAAACCTGAGTAAAAACCCCTCTGTGGATAACCACCCCTTTAATCCACAGGCTTAAAGCACTTATCCAAGGGCCTCATTGGCACATGACCACAGACTTTTGAATCTCTGTACACAAGATAAATAAAGGCCTGTAGAGATCTATCCACAGAAATGATGCTCAGTAGAAATAAACATAAAAACAAAGATCTTATAAATTTCTTCTTTTTTAATTTCTATTGTCTGTGATTCATCCACAGCTGGTTAAATTTTGTGCAAAGGGTTCTTTAGGAAGGGCTAAGTCCCTATACTTGCCGCCAAAGCTCTAAAACTCTTTCAACAAACAATTCCTGATTACCTACATAAGCAGGCACGAGGTGCGTGGTGGATTTCCCTTCCCGTTTTGAAGTGATCGTCATCGGCGGCGGTCATGCCGGTACCGAGGCAGCACTGGCGTCAGCACGCATGGGCGTTAAAACCCTGTTGCTGACGCATAACGTGGAAACCCTCGGTGCCATGAGTTGCAACCCCGCGATCGGTGGGATCGGCAAAAGCCATCTGGTTAAAGAAATTGATGCCCTTGGCGGTGTCATGGCCATGGCTACTGACAAAGGTGGTATTCAATTTCGCGTGCTCAACAGCCGCAAAGGCCCGGCCGTACGCGCTACTCGGGCACAGGCCGACCGCATCCTCTACAAGGCTGCGGTGCGTGAAACCCTGGAAAACCAGCCGAACCTGTGGATATTTCAACAAGCTGCCGATGACCTGATCGTCGAACAGGACGTGGTGAAGGGTGTTGTTACCCAGATGGGCCTGCGTTTCTTCGCAGAATCCGTGGTGTTGACCACCGGTACATTCCTCGGCGGACTTATCCACATCGGTATGCAGAACTATTCCGGCGGTCGCGCCGGTGACCCGCCGTCGATTGCCTTGGCAAAGCGCCTGCGTGAATTGCCGCTGCGTGTCGGTCGCCTAAAAACCGGAACCCCGCCACGTATCGACGGGCGTTCTGTGGATTTCTCGGTAATGACCGAGCAAGCCGGTGATACACCGATCCCGGTCATGTCGTTCATGGGCAACAAAGAACAGCACCCGAAACAGGTGAGCTGCTGGATTACCCATACCAACGCCCGCACCCACGAAATCATTGCCGCGAACCTCGACCGTTCGCCGATGTATTCCGGGGTGATCGAAGGTATCGGCCCGCGTTATTGCCCATCGATCGAAGACAAGATCCATCGCTTTGCCGACAAGGAAAGCCACCAGGTCTTCATCGAGCCGGAAGGCTTGACCACCCATGAGCTGTACCCGAACGGGATTTCCACATCCTTGCCGTTCGACGTGCAAATTCAGATCGTGCAGTCGATTCGCGGTATGGAAAACGCGCACATCGTGCGTCCGGGCTACGCCATCGAATACGACTACTTCGACCCGCGTGACCTGAAGTACAGCCTCGAAACCAAAGTCATCGCCGGTCTGTTTTTCGCTGGCCAAATCAATGGCACCACCGGTTACGAAGAAGCCGGCGCCCAAGGTTTGCTGGCCGGGACCAACGCTGCATTGCGCGCGCAGGGCAAAGACAGCTGGTGCCCGCGTCGCGATGAAGCGTACATCGGCGTATTGGTTGATGACCTGATTACCCTTGGCACCCAGGAACCGTACCGGATGTTCACTTCCCGGGCGGAATACCGTTTGATCCTGCGCGAAGACAACGCCGACCTGCGCCTGACCGAAAAAGGTCGCGAACTGGGTCTGGTCGATGACGCGCGTTGGGCAGCCTTCTGCAAAAAACGCGAAAGCATCACGCTCGAAGAGCAACGCCTGAAAAGTACCTGGGTTCGCCCCGGCACTGAGCAGGGCGATGCGATTGCGGAAAAATTCGGCACGCCGCTGACCCACGAATACAACCTGCTGAACCTGCTGTCGCGTCCAGAAATCGACTACGCTGGTCTGGTCGAAGTGACCGGCCAGGGAGCAGAAGACCCGCAGGTTGCCGAGCAGGTCGAGATCAAGACCAAATACGCCGGTTACATTGACCGCCAACAGGACGAGATCGCTCGTCTGCGCGCCAGTGAAAACACCAAGCTGCCTGTGGATATCGATTACACCGGGATTTCCGGGTTGTCGAAAGAAATCCAAAGCAAGCTGGGGATAACTCGGCCGGAGACGCTGGGCCAGGCTTCGCGTATTCCCGGCGTCACACCAGCAGCCATTTCGCTGTTGATGATTCATTTGAAAAAACGCGGCGCGGGCCGTCAGTTGGAGCAAAGCGCTTGAGTTCGTTGGTCACCTCGCAACACGCCGAAGAGTTATCCACAGGTGCACGCCAGTTGGGCGTGGACCTGACCGCAGCCCAGCACGAATTGCTGCTGGGCTATCTGGCCCTGTTGATCAAGTGGAACAAGGCTTACAACCTGACTGCGGTGCGTAACCCTGACGAAATGGTGTCGCGGCATTTGCTCGACAGCTTGAGCGTGATGCCGTTTGTCGAAAACGGCCGTTGGCTTGATGTTGGCAGTGGCGGTGGGATGCCAGGCATTCCGCTGGCGATCCTGTTTCCCGAGTCGCAAGTGACGTGCCTGGACAGCAACGGCAAGAAAACCCGCTTCCTGACCCAGGTAAAACTCGAGCTCAAACTGGACAACCTGCAAGTTATCCACAGTCGCGTAGAAGAGTTCACACCTGAACTGCCCTTCAACGGAATTGTTTCCCGGGCCTTCAGCAGCATGGAGAACTTCAGCAACTGGACGCGCCACTTGGGCGACCTCGACACGCGCTGGCTGGCAATGAAGGGCGTTCATCCAAGCGACGAGCTGTTAGCATTGCCGACAGACTTCCACCTCGATAGCGAACACGCCTTGGCCGTACCCGGTTGCCAAGGCCAACGCCATCTGCTGATACTGCGCCGCACGGCATGATTGGGAACACAAGCAAGAATGGCTAAGGTATTCGCGATAGCGAACCAGAAAGGTGGCGTGGGCAAAACCACCACCTGCATCAACCTCGCAGCATCCCTGGTCGCCACCAAGCGTCGGGTGCTGTTGATCGATCTTGATCCACAGGGCAACGCCACCATGGGTAGCGGTGTGGATAAACACGGCCTGGAAAATTCAGTCTACGACTTGCTGATTGGCGAGTGTGACCTGGCCCAGGCCATGCACTACTCCGAGCACGGTGGTTATCAACTGCTGCCGGCGAACCGCGATTTGACTGCGGCGGAAGTGGTGCTGCTCGAAATGCAGATGAAAGAAAGCCGTCTGCGCAGCGCCTTGGCGCCAATTCGCGAGAACTATGATTACATTTTGATCGACTGCCCACCGTCGCTGTCGATGCTGACGCTCAACGCGTTGGTGGCCGCCGATGGGGTGATTATCCCCATGCAGTGCGAGTACTTCGCGCTGGAAGGTCTGAGTGACCTTGTGGATAACATCAAGCGTATCGCCGAGTTGCTCAACCCGAACCTGCAAATCGAAGGCCTGCTGCGGACCATGTATGACCCGCGCCTTAGCCTGATGAACGATGTGTCGGCGCAGCTCAAGGAACACTTCGGTGATCAGCTCTACGACACGGTGATCCCACGCAACATCCGCCTGGCCGAAGCGCCAAGCTACGGCATGCCCGCGCTGGCGTACGACAAATCATCGCGTGGTGCCATTGCCTACCTGGCACTGGCCGGCGAGATGGTTCGTCGTCAACGCCGCAACTCACGCACCGCTGCAGCCCAGCCAACTTAAGGAATCCCCATGGCCGTCAAGAAACGAGGTCTCGGACGTGGACTGGATGCACTGCTGAGTGGTCCGACTGTCACTTCGCTTGAAGAACAAGCGGTGCAGGCCGACGAGCGCGAGCTGCAACACCTGCCGCTGGACCTGATCCAGCGTGGCAAATACCAGCCACGCCGGGACATGGACCCCCAGGCGCTGGAAGAACTGGCCAACTCGATCAAGGCCCAGGGCGTGATGCAGCCGATTGTGGTGCGCCCGATTGGCGGCGGTCGGTTTGAGATCATCGCCGGCGAACGCCGCTGGCGCGCGAGCCAGCAGGCCGGCAAGGAAACCATCCCGGCAATGGTGCGCGATGTACCGGATGAAACCGCCATCGCCATGGCGTTGATCGAAAACATCCAGCGTGAAGACCTCAACCCGATCGAAGAAGCGATTGCGTTGCAGCGTTTGCAGCAGGAATTCCAGCTGACCCAGCAACAAGTGGCCGACGCGGTGGGTAAATCCCGCGTCACCGTGTCCAATTTGCTGCGTCTGATCGCGTTGCCGGAAGTCATCAAGACCATGTTGTCCCACGGTGACCTGGAAATGGGGCACGCCCGTGCTTTGCTCGGTTTGCCGGAAAATCAACAGGTTGAAGGGGCGCGACACGTTGTCGCACGGGGGCTTACGGTGCGTCAGACGGAGGCGCTGGTTCGCCAGTGGCTGAGCGGCAAACCTGCACCGGTCGAAACCGCCAAACCTGATCCGGATATCGCACGCCTCGAGCAGCGCCTGGCCGAGCGGCTGGGCTCTGCGGTACAAATTCGTCACGGCAAGAAGGGCAAAGGGCAATTGGTCATCGGATATAACTCGCTTGACGAGCTTCAGGGCGTCCTTGCCCACATCCGCTGAAACATTTGCTTATGTAGCGCGCGATCGGAAAACACTACCCGACAGTTGAATAGGGGCTGAACCGCCCCTATACTCTGCGCGCATTTTGTCGGCACAAATTATGCCAAGTTATTGATTCTCGGCAGCCGACCATTGAGGAGCAAGAGTGATGGAAACCCGCACGCCAAACACGTTGCCGTTCCATCGCTTGGCCGTTTTTCCGGTTTTATTGGCTCAATTTGTCATTTTATTAATCGCTGCGTTGGCGCTTTGGTACTGGCATGGAGTCGTAGCCGGATATTCAGGACTCTGCGGAGGCCTGATAGCCTTGCTGCCCAATATGTATTTTGCTCACAGGGCCTTTCGGTTTTCCGGCGCCCGAGCAGCCCAGGCTATCGTCCGGTCATTTTATGCCGGCGAGGCGGGGAAACTGATTTTGACGGCAGTGCTGTTTGCACTGACCTTTGCAGGTGTGAAGCCATTGGCGCCGCTGGCTGTATTCGGCGTCTTCGTGTTGACCCAACTGGTCAGCTGGTTCGCTCCCCTGCTAATGAAAACAAGACTTTCGAAACCTTAGGGCGTTTGAGGCAACCATGGCAGAAACAACCGCTTCGGGCTATATCCAGCACCACTTGCAGAACCTGACCTTCGGTCAGCTTCCCAACGGCGGCTGGGGCTTTGCCCACACCGCAGCAGAAGCCAAAGAAATGGGTTTCTGGGCTTTCCACCTGGATACTCTGGGCTGGTCGGTCGCATTGGGTCTGATTTTCGTCCTGATTTTCCGCATGGCGGCAAAAAAGGCGACTTCCGGTCAGCCAGGTGCTTTGCAGAATTTCGTTGAAGTATTGGTCGAATTCGTCGATGGCAGCGTGAAAGACAGCTTCCATGGCCGTAGCCCGGTGATCGCACCGCTGGCACTGACCATCTTCGTCTGGGTGTTCCTGATGAACGCCGTCGACCTGATCCCGGTCGACTGGATTCCTCAGCTCGCCATGGCGATCAGCGGCGACCCGCACATTCCATTCCGTGCCGTATCGACCACTGACCCTAACGCTACCCTGGGCATGGCCCTGTCGGTATTCGCGTTGATCATTTTCTACAGCATCAAGATCAAGGGCATCGGCGGCTTCATCGGCGAACTGACCCTGCACCCGTTCGGCAGCAAGAACATTTTCGTTCAAGCCCTGCTGATCCCGGTGAACTTCCTGCTGGAATTCGTCACCCTGATCGCCAAGCCGATCTCCCTGGCTCTGCGACTGTTCGGCAACATGTATGCCGGCGAGCTGGTGTTCATTCTGATCGCTGTGATGTTCGGCAGTGGTCTGCTCTGGCTTAGCGGCCTGGGCATTGTTCTGCAGTGGGCGTGGGCTGTGTTCCACATCCTGATCATCACCCTGCAGGCCTTCATCTTCATGATGCTGACCATCGTCTACCTGTCGATGGCGCACGAAGAGAACCATTAAGACCAGTCTCGACTAGTCTGATGTCCTTCCCGGTGAAACGGGAAGGTGGCCCACCAGGGCTATGAAACGATTTGTTTTACCGCTTTAAAATCTAAAAAACCTAAACCATACGACGTAAAAGTCGGGAGGAAAGATGGAAACTGTAGTTGGTCTAACCGCTATCGCTGTTGCACTGTTGATCGGCCTGGGCGCCCTGGGTACTGCCATTGGTTTCGGCCTGCTGGGCGGCAAGTTCCTGGAAGGCGCAGCGCGTCAGCCAGAAATGGTTCCAATGCTGCAAGTTAAAATGTTCATCGTTGCCGGTCTGCTCGACGCCGTGACCATGATCGGTGTTGGTATCGCTCTGTTCTTCACCTTCGCGAACCCCTTCGTTGGTCAACTCGCCGGTTAATCACTCGTTTTTTCGAGTGATTGGTGTGTTGTGCAACGAACGAGCGAGGTATTGGCGTGAACATTAATGCAACCATTATTGGTCAGTCCTTAGCGTTCTTGATTTTTGTCGTTTTCTGCATGAAGTTCGTATGGCCTCCGGTCATCGCAGCTTTGCACGAACGTCAGAAGAAGATCGCGGATGGACTGGACGCTGCCACCCGTGCAGCTCGCGACCTGGAGTTGGCCCAAGAGAAAGCGGGCCATCAACTGCGCGATGCTAAGGCACAGGCAGCTGAAATCATTGAGCAAGCCAAGAAACGCGGTAATCAGATTGTTGAAGAGGCTGTTGAAAAAGCCCGTATCGACGCTGACCGTGTGAAGGTTCAGGCTCAGGCCGAGATCGAGCAGGAATTGAACGGTGTCAAAGATGCGCTGCGTGCCCAACTGGGTGCTCTGGCCGTCGGCGGTGCTGAGAAGATCCTGGGTGCCACAATCGATCAAAACGCGCACGCGGAGCTGGTTAACAAACTGGCTGCTGAAATCTAAGCGAGGGCGATCATGGCAGAATTGACCACGTTGGCCCGACCTTACGCTAAGGCAGCCTTCGAGCACGCCCAGGCCCACCAGCAGCTGGCCTCTTGGTCAGCCATGCTCGGCCTGGCTGCAGCAGTGTCGCAAGACGACACCATGCAGCGCGTGCTCAAGGCCCCGCGACTGACGAGCGCAGACAAGGCCGCCACTTTTATTGAAGTGTGCGGCGACAAGTTTGATGTGAAGGTACAGAACTTCATTCACGTCGTTGCCGAGAACGACCGTCTCCCGCTTTTGCCGGAGATCGCCGCTCTGTTCGACCTGTACAAGGCCGAAGAAGAGAAATCGGTAGACGTTGAAGTGACCAGTGCTTTTGCATTGAACCAAGAACAGCAAGACAAACTCGCCAAGGTTCTCAGTGCACGACTCAATCGGGAAGTGCGCCTGCAAGCTTCGGAGGACGCATCCCTGATTGGTGGTGTTGTTATCCGTGCCGGCGACCTGGTTATCGATGGCTCGATTCGCGGCAAAATCGCGAAACTTGCCGAAGCATTGAAATCTTGAGTTTGAAGGGGCAGCAGAGCAATGCAGCAACTCAATCCTTCCGAAATAAGTGAAATTATCAAGGGCCGCATCGACAAGCTCGATGTGACCTCCCAAGCCCGTAACGAAGGCACTGTCGTCAGCGTATCTGACGGCATTGTGCGGATTCACGGTCTGGCCGACGTAATGTACGGCGAGATGATCGAGTTTCCGGGCGGCGTCTACGGTATGGCCCTCAACCTGGAGCAAGACTCCGTAGGTGCCGTTGTATTGGGCGCTTACCAGTCTCTTGCTGAAGGCATGAGCGCCAAGTGCACAGGCCGCATCCTGGAAGTTCCGGTTGGTAAGGAACTGCTGGGTCGCGTAGTCGACGCACTGGGTAACCCTGTTGACGGTAAAGGTCCACTGGGCAACACCGAGACCGACGCGGTCGAGAAAGTTGCTCCAGGCGTGATCTGGCGTAAGTCGGTAGACCAGCCTGTACAGACTGGCTACAAGGCTGTCGACGCCATGATCCCAGTCGGCCGTGGCCAGCGTGAGCTGATCATCGGTGACCGTCAGATCGGTAAAACCGCTCTGGCGATCGACGCGATCATCAACCAGAAAGACAGCGGCATTTTCTGCGTCTACGTAGCCATTGGTCAGAAGCAATCGACCATCGCCAACGTGGTTCGCAAGCTGGAAGAGAACGGCGCCCTGGCCAACACGATCATCGTGGCTGCCAGTGCTTCGGAATCTCCTGCGCTGCAGTTCCTGGCACCGTACTCCGGTTGCACCATGGGTGAATTCTTCCGCGACCGCGGTGAAGACGCGCTGATCGTTTATGACGATCTGTCCAAGCAAGCAGTGGCTTACCGCCAGATTTCCCTGCTGCTGCGCCGTCCACCAGGCCGTGAAGCTTACCCAGGCGACGTGTTCTATCTCCACTCCCGTCTGCTGGAGCGCGCATCCCGCGTTTCGGAAGAATACGTAGAGAAGTTCACCAACGGCGCAGTAACCGGCAAAACCGGTTCCCTGACCGCACTGCCGATCATCGAAACCCAGGCTGGCGACGTTTCCGCGTTCGTTCCGACCAACGTGATTTCCATCACCGACGGTCAGATCTTCCTGGAATCGGCCATGTTCAACTCCGGGATCCGTCCTGCTGTGAACGCCGGTGTTTCGGTATCCCGTGTGGGTGGTGCCGCTCAGACCAAGATCATCAAGAAGCTCTCCGGTGGTATCCGTACCGCTCTGGCTCAGTACCGTGAACTGGCGGCATTCGCCCAGTTCGCTTCTGACCTGGACGAAGCGACCCGTAAGCAACTTGAGCATGGTCAGCGCGTTACCGAGCTGATGAAGCAGAAGCAATACGCCCCAATGTCGATCGCTGACATGGCGTTGTCGCTGTATGCCGCTGAGCGTGGGTTCCTGACTGACGTCGAAATCACCAAGGTCGGCAGCTTCGAACAAGCGCTGATTGCTTACTTCAACCGCGATCACGCCGACTTGTTGGCCAAGATCAACGTGAAGGGTGACTTCAATGACGAAATCGACGCTGGCATGAAAGCCGGTATCGAGAAGTTCAAGGCCACCCAAACCTGGTAAGCCGCAGCGGGGGCCGCAAGGCTCCCGCTTGCTAACCTGATAGGTGTTACATGGCAGGCGCAAAAGAGATTCGCAGTAAGATTGCGAGCATCAAAAGCACGCAAAAGATTACCAGCGCCATGGAAAAAGTGGCGGTCAGCAAAATGCGCAAGGCACAAATGCGCATGGCTGCTAGCCGTCCTTATGCGGAGCGTATCCGCCAGGTAATTGGGCATTTGGCTAACGCCAACCCGGAATACCGCCACCCGTTCATGATCGACCGCGAAGTTAAGCGTGTGGGTTATGTGGTAGTGAGCAGTGACCGTGGTTTGTGCGGTGGTCTGAATACCAACCTGTTCAAGGCCCTGGTCAAGGACATGGCGGTAAACCGCGAAAAGGGCGTCGAGATCGATCTGTGTGTTGTTGGTAGCAAGGGTGCGGCCTTTTTCCGTAACTTCGGCGGTAACGTCGTTGCAGCTATCAGCCACCTGGGTGAAGAGCCGTCGATCAATGATTTGATCGGCAGTGTGAAGGTGATGCTGGATGCGTACCTGGAAGGCCGGATTGACCGCCTGTCCGTGGTATCCAACAAGTTCATCAACACCATGACCCAGCAGCCAACCGTGGAGCAATTGATTCCACTGGTGGCGACTCCGGATCAGGAACTCAAGCACCACTGGGACTACCTCTACGAACCAGACGCCAAAGAGCTGCTTGACGGCTTGATGGTGCGCTACGTGGAGTCGCAGGTGTACCAGGCGGTGGTCGAGAACAACGCAGCTGAACAAGCGGCGCGGATGATCGCGATGAAAAACGCTACCGATAACGCCGGTGATCTGATCAGCGATTTGCAGCTGATCTACAACAAGGCGCGTCAGGCTGCGATCACCCAAGAGATCTCGGAAATCGTCGGCGGCGCTGCCGCGGTTTAACGGTTCAAATATTCAGAGGATCCAGCTATGAGTAGCGGACGTATCGTTCAAATCATCGGCGCCGTTATCGACGTGGAATTTCCACGCGACAGCGTACCGAGCATCTACAACGCTTTGAAAGTACAAAGCGATGCCGGCACCACTCTGGAAGTTCAGCAGCAGCTGGGCGACGGCGTGGTACGGACCATTGCAATGGGTTCCACCGAAGGCCTGAAACGTGGTCTGGGTGTGCTTGACACTGGCGCTGCCATCTCCGTACCGGTCGGTAAAGCGACCCTGGGCCGGATCATGGACGTACTGGGCAACCCGATTGACGAAGCTGGCCCGATCGACACCGAAGAGCGCTGGGGCATTCACCGTCCAGCACCTTCGTTCGCTGAACAAGCTGGCGGCAACGATCTGCTCGAAACCGGTATCAAGGTTATCGACTTGGTTTGCCCGTTCGCCAAAGGCGGTAAAGTCGGTCTGTTCGGTGGTGCCGGTGTAGGCAAAACCGTAAACATGATGGAACTGATCCGTAACATCGCCATCGAGCACAGCGGTTATTCCGTGTTCGCCGGTGTGGGTGAGCGTACTCGTGAGGGTAACGACTTCTACCACGAGATGAAGGACTCCAACGTTCTGGACAAAGTGGCACTGGTTTACGGTCAGATGAACGAGCCGCCGGGTAACCGTCTGCGCGTAGCACTGACTGGCCTGACCATGGCCGAGAAGTTCCGTGACGAAGGTAACGACGTTCTGCTGTTCGTCGACAACATCTACCGTTACACCTTGGCCGGTACTGAAGTATCCGCACTGCTGGGCCGTATGCCTTCTGCAGTAGGTTACCAGCCGACCCTGGCTGAAGAGATGGGCGTTCTGCAAGAACGTATCACTTCGACCAAAGAAGGTTCGATCACCTCGATCCAAGCGGTATACGTACCTGCGGATGACTTGACTGACCCGTCGCCTGCGACCACCTTCGCCCACTTGGACGCCACCGTCGTTCTGTCCCGTGACATCGCTTCCCTGGGTATCTACCCAGCGGTCGATCCACTCGACTCGACTTCGCGCCAGCTGGACCCGAACGTGATCGGCCAGGAGCACTACGACACCGCTCGCGGCGTTCAGTACGTGCTGCAGCGTTACAAAGAACTGAAGGACATCATTGCGATCCTGGGTATGGACGAGCTGTCGGAAGCCGACAAGCAGTTGGTAAACCGTGCTCGTAAGATCCAGCGTTTCTTGTCGCAGCCGTTCTTCGTGGCTGAAGTCTTCACCGGTGCTTCGGGTAAATACGTTTCCCTGAAAGACACCATTGCTGGCTTCAAAGGCATCCTCAACGGTGACTACGACCACCTGCCAGAACAAGCGTTCTACATGGTCGGCGGCATCGAAGAAGCGATCGAGAAAGCCAAGAAACTGTAATCTCGGCGCCCGGAAACGGGCGCTCATCAGGTTGAGGCAATCAGATGGCTATGACAGTCCATTGCGATATCGTCAGCGCGGAAGGGGAAATTTTCTCCGGTCTGGTAGAAATGGTGATTGCACACGGCGATCTGGGTGATCTTGGTATCGCCATGGGTCACGCACCGTTGATCACCAGCTTGAAGCCAGGTCCGATCACTCTGACCAAGCAAGGCGGGGAACGTGAGGTGTTTTACATCTCCGGCGGTTTCCTCGAGGTTCAGCCGAACATGGTCAAGGTACTTGCCGACACCGTGCAACGTGCTGGCGACCTGGATGAAGCCTCCGCTCAGGAAGCCGTCAAGGCTGCCGAGAAGGCCCTGAACGAAAAGGGTGCGGACTTCGACTACAGCGCTGCTGCTGTACGTCTGGCCGAGGCTGCAGCTCAGCTGCGCACGCTCCAGCAGATCCGCAAGAAGTAAGCGGCCCAGCCGCAATGCTTCAAGCGCGATTGATTAAAAAGGGTAGCCTCGGCTACCCTTTTTCTTTTTCAGCAAAACACTTCTCAGGTCTGAAGTCGGACCGCCCAGGATTGGTAGCCATTCATGTCTCTTGAAATCGTCATTCTCGCCGCAGGCCAGGGCACCCGCATGCGTTCGGCCCTGCCCAAGGTGCTGCACCCGGTCGCGGGCAATTCCATGCTTGGCCATGTTATCCACAGCGCCCGACAACTGGCCCCCCAGCGAATTCACGTGGTGATCGGCCATGGCGCCGACGTGGTGCGTGAACGCCTGGCGGCGGATGATTTGAATTTCGTGTTACAGGACAAACAACTGGGCACTGGCCACGCGACGGCGCAGGCCGTACCGTTCATCAGCGCCGACACCGTGCTGATCCTCTATGGCGACGTACCGCTGATTGAAGTCGAGACCCTGCAACGCCTGCTCAAGCACGTAGTACCTGGCCAAATGGGCCTGCTCACCGTTGAGCTGGATGACCCTACCGGCTACGGCCGCATCGTGCGCGATACCAACGGCAAGGTCGCGGCTATCGTCGAGCACAAAGACGCCAGCGAAGCCCAACGTGCGATTACCGAAGGCAACACTGGCATTCTCGCTGTGCCGGCCAACAAGCTGGCTGACTGGATGAGCCGTTTGTCCAACAACAATGCCCAGGGCGAGTATTACCTCACCGACGTCATCGAGATGGCGGT
Source organism: Pseudomonas sp. KBS0710 (assembly GCF_005938045.2). Taxonomy (GTDB): domain Bacteria; phylum Pseudomonadota; class Gammaproteobacteria; order Pseudomonadales; family Pseudomonadaceae; genus Aquipseudomonas. Next base: position 5,887,636 of record NZ_VCCF02000001.1, read on the forward strand.
ATGTGACGGCCTGCTGGTTGCCACCGAGCAGCCCCACGACCCGATGGAAGTGCAGGGCGCCAACGACCGCAAGCAGCTTGCCGAGCTGGAGCGTCACTACCAACTGCGTGAAGGCCGGCGCCTGATGGCCCAGGGCGTAACCCTGCGTGATCCGGCGCGCTTCGATGTGCGTGGCGAGGTCACGGTTGGCCGCGACGTGCTGATCGACATTAACGTGATCCTTGAAGGCCGCGTGATCATTGAAGACGACGTGGTGATTGGCCCGAACTGCGTGATCAAGGACAGCACCTTGCGCAAAGGTGTGGTGGTCAAGGCCAACAGCCATCTTGATGGCGCGGTGATGGGCGAGGGTAGCGATGCCGGTCCGTTTGCGCGCCTTCGTCCCGGCAGCGTGCTGGGTGCCCGCGCGCACGTCGGTAATTTCGTCGAACTTAAAAACGCAAAAATGGGCGACGACGCCAAGGCCGGTCACTTGGCCTACCTCGGCGATGCGGTGATCGGCGCGCGCAGCAACATCGGCGCCGGTGCCATCACCTGCAACTACGATGGCGCCAACAAGTACCAGACGACCATTGGTGAAGATGTGTTTATCGGCTCCAATAACTCGCTGATTGCGCCGGTCACTATCGGTGATGGCTCCAACACTGCGGCAGGTTCGACCATCAACCAGGATGTGGATAAGTCCCAACTGGCTGTGGCCCGCGCCCGCCAGCGCAACATCGACGGCTGGAAACGCCCGGTCAAAATCAAATAGACCTGAGTTATCCACAACCTCGAAATCAATACAGTTCAAATGTGGGAGCGGGCTTGCTCGCGAAAGCGTCGGGTAGGCACTGAAAAGGTGACTGACACACCGTATTCGCGAGCAAGCCCGCTCCTACATTTTGCTCAGTGTTGTGCAAAAAAATTTTCGATCTGCTTGACGATTTCCTACCAATAGGTTTTGATTGCCTTCGTTATCTTTCGAAACGAAACTTATCATCACCATGTCGAAACGAAATACACCCCAACGGCGCCACAACATTCTGACCCTGCTCAATGAACAGGGCGAAGTCAGCGTGGACGAATTGGCCAAGCGTTTCGAAACCTCGGAAGTGACCATCCGCAAGGACCTCGCCGCCCTCGAAAGCAATGGCCTGCTGCTGCGCCGCTATGGTGGCGCGATCACCATGCCCCAGGAACTGGTCGGCGACGCTGCCCAGCCCATCTCGGCCTACAAGCGCGCCATCGCCCGTGCGGCCGTGATGCGGCTGCGTGAACACGCGCGCATCATCATCGACAGTGGCAGCACCACCGCCGCCATGATTCCCCAGTTGGGCCCGCAGCCCGGCCTGGTGGTGATGACCAACTCCCTGCACGTGGCCCGCGCCTTGAGCGAGCTGGAACATGAGCCGGTGCTGTTGATGACCGGCGGCACCTGGGACCCGCATTCGGATTCATTCCAGGGCCAGGTCGCCGAACAAGTGCTGCGTTCCTACGATTTTGATCAGTTGTTTATCGGCGCCGATGGCATCGATCTGGAACGTGGTACCACCACCTTCAACGAACTGCTGGGCCTGAGCCGTGTAATGGCCGACGTCGCCCGTGAAGTGGTGGTGATGGTCGAATCCGACAAGATCGGCCGCAAGATCCCCAATCTGGAGCTGCCCTGGAGCAGCGTCCATACCCTTATTACCGATGATCGCCTGCCGCTTGAGGCCCGCGACCAGATCCAAGCCCGCGGCATTACGCTGATATGCGCGGCAATCATCTAGGAGATACACCATGTGTGGAATTGTAGGCGCAGTCGCTGAACGCAACGTCACCGCCATCCTGCTTGAAGGCCTCAAGCGTCTGGAATACCGCGGCTATGACAGCGCCGGTGTAGCCGTATTTACCAACGCCGGCAAGCTCGAGCGCATGCGTCGCCCAGGCAAAGTCAGCGAGCTGGAACAAGCTTTGCTCGGCGAGCCGCTGGTGGGTCGTCTGGGTATCGCCCACACGCGCTGGGCCACCCACGGTGCGCCGTGCGAACGTAACGCCCACCCGCATTTCTCCGGCGACCTGGCCGTGGTGCACAACGGCATCATCGAAAACCACGAAGTGCTGCGCGAACAGCTTAAAGGCTTGGGCTACGTGTTCACCTCGGACACCGACACTGAAGTCATCGCTCACCTGCTCAACCACAAGCTCAAGGACCTTGGCGACCTGACCGTCGCCCTCAAGGCCACCGTCAAGGAACTGCACGGCGCCTACGGCCTGGCCGTGGTCTGCGCCAGCCAACCCGACCGCGTAGTGGCTGCGCGCAGTGGTAGCCCGTTGGTAATCGGCCTGGGCCTGGGCGAAAACTTCCTCGCCTCCGACCAACTGGCGCTGCGCCAGGTCACTGACCGCTTCATGTACCTGGAAGAAGGCGACATCGCCGACATTCGCCGTGAAAGCGTGCAGATCTGGGACGTCAACGGCGTGCCGGTCGAGCGCGAAGCCGTGCAATACCGTGATGGTGCCGAGGCCGCTGATAAAGGCGAATTCCGCCACTTCATGCTCAAGGAAATCCACGAGCAACCGTCCGTGGTGCAACGCACCCTCGAAGGCCGCCTGAGCCAGAACCAAGTACTGGTCAACGCCTTCGGCCCACAAGCCGCCGAACTGTTCGCCAAAGTGCGCAATGTGCAGATCGTCGCCTGCGGCACCAGCTACCACGCCGGTATGGTTGCGCGTTACTGGCTCGAAGAACTGGCCGGTATCCCGTGCCAGGTCGAAGTCGCCAGCGAGTTCCGCTATCGCAAGGTGGTGGTGCAGCCCGACACCCTGTTCGTGACCATCTCCCAGTCCGGCGAAACGGCCGACACCCTGGCCGCGCTGCGTAACGCTAAAGAACTCGGCTTCCTCGGCAGTCTGGCGATCTGCAACGTCAGCATCAGCTCGCTGGTGCGCGAGTCCGACCTGACCCTGCTGACCCAGGCCGGTCGCGAAATCGGCGTGGCGTCCACCAAAGCCTTTACCACCCAACTCGTTGGCCTGTTGCTGCTGACCCTGTCCCTGGGCCAAGTGCGCGGCACCCTCGCCGAAGGCGTCGAAGCGACATTGGTCGAAGAACTGCGCCGCCTGCCGACCCGCCTGGGCGAAGCCCTGGCCATGGACAGCACCGTGGAAAAAGTCGCTGAACTGTTCGCCGACAAGAACCACACCCTGTTCCTCGGCCGTGGCGCGCAATACCCGGTGGCGATGGAAGGCTCACTCAAGCTCAAGGAAATCTCGTACATCCACGCTGAAGCCTACCCGGCCGGCGAGCTCAAACACGGCCCATTGGCCCTGGTGGATGACGACATGCCGGTGGTCACCGTCGCGCCGAACAACGAACTGCTGGAAAAGCTCAAATCCAACTTGCAGGAAGTACGCGCGCGGGGCGGCCAGTTGATCGTGTTTGCCGATGAAAAAGCCGGCATGACCAACGGCGAAGGCACTCATGTCATCAACATGCCGCACATCCACGACACCCTGTCGCCGATCCTCTACACCATCCCGCTGCAGCTGCTGTCGTATTACGTTGCTGTGCTCAAGGGCACTGACGTTGACCAGCCGCGTAACCTGGCGAAGTCGGTGACGGTGGAGTAAGCGCTGCTGGCGCTATTTCGAGTACTTACCAAGGCGGTCGGATTCGTTTGGGAGCGCAGGTCGGCCCGCCGAGCCCCCCATGCTCCCTGCCCCATTGATGTGCACTAGCGGCCACCTTATCCCTAGAATGCAGGCTTATGGATAGCCAGACAGGGGTGTCATCACTATGAACAGAGGTTTTTACCGTGCGGATAAACGCTTGCCGCTCAGCCTTTCGTACTCGCTGAGACCTGGTCTGGTAAAAGTCTGTGGCACTGTGATGCTCAAAGAGGCGCGCTTATCCCCAGTGGATGGCTTGCCCTGTGCCGGGTATTCACTGCAGATCCAGGAGAGCTACCGCGACAGCGACGAAAAGGATGCATGGCGGACAGTATTTACTGACGCGCAATGCAATGACTTTGCGCTCAAGGATGCCCACGGCACTGTGGATATCATCGCCGAAGGCATTGAGCTGTTTTCAGGCCAAGTGCCGCAGCTAGGGGACTATCGTTACACCGCAGGACCGGGCCGCCAGCAAGGAGAAATCTTGCTCAGCGAAAGCCTGGAGGTCATGGTTATCGGTACTGCAATACAGCGTAACGGTAAAACGGTGATCGTCCGGGGTGAGGAGGCCGATACGGTATTTGGTGTGGAGCGGCTGCGCAATGTGAACAACTATCGTCTCGCTGTGCCAGCGTGGCGCGCCTTGGGGTTATGCAGTGCCTTGGTGGTGTTGTTCAGTATGGCGCTACTGCTTATAGATCCGGCGCAATGGATGCAGTGGCAGTTGCCCAGCCGCGATACGTTCCAGCAAATGGCTGGATTGGGGTCATTCCATGAAGGGGTGGCTTTGTTGTATCAGCGCCAAGGTTTATCGCTGCCGTTGTTGGCTGCCTTCGGTTGGATGGGCATAGTTTTCGTGCTGATGTGCGTTGCACGGGTGTTTCTTTATCGAGATATCCACAAGCGGGTTCAGCCCATACTTATCGCCTGGGGAGTGGTTGGCGTGATCGGTGGAGGCCTGGTGACGTGGGCATTGGTGGCGCTCGAGTTCGATCCATTCAAGATCCTTTTGATCTGGCTGAGCGTGATTATTGTCGCTTTGATCTTTTCCATTACCCAAATCCGCGCGTTGCAGGCGTTGGTGGCTAGCGTTTTCAATACCGAGTTGACCTAAGGTACAAACTCTACTCGTAACCCACGGCTCGCACTGCGGCCCTGATCATCACTGACCCGCAACCGGTATTCGCCCGACTTGCCAGGCCGCCAGTTCAACGTGGTTTGCGGCGGGCCTTGGCCGATCAGGGTCTGGTCGGCAAACCAGTACAGCGTAGTCGCGTCACTGGCGGCGTTGGCATTGAGCGGGATACTTTCCTGCGGCTGGGACAGGCGCAACTGGTAGCTCACCTGGGTCAGCGGCGAGCGAATCTGCGGCGCTTCGCTTTGGTCGCTGATGCGGTTGGGCTGGCAATTTTTCATCACGTTGGGCGGTGTGCGCCGGGGCAGGCCGGCGGCGCGGTACAGCCGCTGTACGTCGCTGGGCCAGAATTCGAAGACTTCTTCGCGGGTGTATTGCGGGTCGAACGGCGGGCACGCGGCCTTGCCGGTGCGCGTATCGATCAGTACCGGGCGATGCAGATTGGAAACGCGAATCGGCGACACGCCGGGGATGTACCAGGTCTTGCGAGTTTGCGGACACCAGCGGTTGGGCAACTCGCCGGAGGCCGCACACACGTCGATGCGCACCAGCCCGGCGGGCGGCTTGTCGGGTTTGATCACCACACTAGGCAAGGCCAGTGGCAGTGCGTCGGCGATACGGAAGAACAGCGGCGCAGCGGTTTTGGCACCGATAAACGTCGGGTTCGGCCGCCCATCAAAGTTGCCCACCCACACCACCAGTACATACGGCCCCACCAGGCCCGCGCTCCAGGCATCGTGAAAGCCCCAGGACGTGCCGGTTTTCCAGGCCGTGCGCCAGTGGCGGCCAGGCAGGCCATCCGGGCGCGGGTTGCGGCGCAGCATGTCGCGCACCATAAACGTAGCTTGGGGCGTGAGCAGTTGCGCGCCAGTGGTTTGCGGCTGTTCCTGCAAATAGCGCAAAGGCCGCAAATGCCCGTCACCCGCCAGCATCACATACAGGCGCGCCAGTTCCTCCGGCGTCATCTCGCCGCCGCCCAAGGCCAGGGCCAGGCCGTAGTGACTTTCCCCACGCAAGCCTTTGATCCCGGCGCGTTGCAGCAAGCCATACAACGAGGGCGACTGCACCTGGCTGGCGAGCCATACCGCCGGAATATTGCGACTACGGATCAACGCATCCCGCGCCGTCAGCGGCCCGACAAAACTGCCGTCGAAATTTTCCGGCTGGAAGTAGCCGAAGTTACTGGGCAAATCCTTGAGGATGCTCATGGGGTGGATAACCCCCTGATCCAGCGCCAACCCATACAGAAACGGCTTGAGCGTCGAACCCGGCGAGCGCCGCGACAACACGCCGTTGACCTGGCCGTGGATGCTTGTGGATAAGTAATCCGCCGAACCCACCAGCGCCTTGACGCTCTGGTCGCGGCTGTCCACAAGGATGGCCGTGGCGTTTTCCACACCGGTACTGCGCCGCTCGGCAATAAAACCGCTGATTAGGCGTTCGAGCAATTGCTGCAACGGCAGGTTGAGGGTGGTGTTGAGTTCGTTGCCGGGCTGCGACGCCAGCAGTTGTTCGCTTAAGTGCGGCGCCAGAAACGGGATCTGCTGGCGGTTGCGCGCCTCCAGGGGCAAGTCGAGCAAACTGTCGTTACGCGGGTCCTGTGGATAAGTTTCGCGCCAGTCGGCCATCAAGCGCAGCCGCGCATGTTGCAGCGACGGCCCGAAGCGCGCGCGCCGCCCCGGTTGCTGCGGGATCACCGCCAGCGCCAGCGCTTCGGACAACGACAACTGCGCCGCCGACTTGCCAAAGTAAATCCGGCTGGCGGCTTCGGCGCCTTCGATATTGCCGCCCATGGGCGCCAGGTTCAGGTAAGCCTCAAGAATATCGTGCTTGCTGTAGCGCGCTTCCAGCCATAGCGCCAGGGCCATCTGCTGCAATTTGCCCGGCACTCGGCGGGTGTTGAGGTCCCACAAGCGCCGCGCCAGCTGCATGCTCAAGGTCGAGCCGCCCTGGCGCTGGCCCCCGCTGTAGGTGGCCATGGCCGCGCGCAGCAACGCCGGGGGGTTGATGCCCGGGTGCCAATAGAAATTGCGGTCTTCCTTAAGCAGCAAAGCCTCGACCAGTGACGGCGACATGCGTTCCAGCGGCAGCCACAGGCGGTATTGCCCATCCTGCGCCAAGGTCATGCGCAGCAGCGCGCCGTCGTCGGCCAACACCACGCGGGACGAGGTGACGGCCTGTTCCAGCGGTGCATGGGGCCACCATCGCAGCCCCGCCAGCGTGCCTGTAACGAGCAGCGCCGCTGCAAGCAGCGGCGTCAGGCGTTTAAGGCTTGGTAATTTCAAGCTGGCCTACTTTGCCGCGCCCTTGCAGGGTGGTTTCGTACATGCCTTCGGCGTAGGCCGGTGGCGTATTGAACGTCCCTGCGTTGGTGGCGCGCACGCGGTACACGAAAGTGCCTACATCACGCAGCGCGGTGCCGTACAACACCACCCGATCATCGCGCACGTCCACGTAGTCCGGCTGCCAGTTGCTCAGCTCGGTCTCGCCGATCGGCGCCTGCCAGGTCTCGGTTTCGTCACCGTCGGCGGTTTCCACGTACTCGGAATCGTCGCTTTCACTTTCACTTTCTTCGTTGCTGGCGGCCGCTTCCGGCTCCGGTGGCAAGTTATACACAGGCTCGACGCCACCGGGCAGCAAGTCGACCACGGCCACTTGTTGCACTTGGTCGCGGTCGGTGGCACGCAGGCGCAGGCGCACCAGGAACTCATCGCCCACCGCGACTTTGCTCACCGGCTCGCCTTTGAGGTCGAGGTATTCGTGGATGATTTCCAGGCCATTGTTGATCGGCTTGAGCTTGGCGCCCTTGTCGAAACCGGCTTCGCTGAGCATGTAGAAAGCGGCCGGGCCGTCGGTTTTTTCCATCACCAGCTTCTGCGTTTTACCCGGCACGGCGGCGCGCGGTGGCTGGCCGGCCATCTCCAGCAATTGCTGTTGCTTGTCACCCAGCCAGGCGGTCGCCTTGAGGGTCATGTCGCTCTGGGCGCGCTGGCCATAGTTATCCAGGGCGCGCAGCAGCAGGGCGGCCGACAGCGAGTTGTAACGCTGTTCGTTCAGGCGCTTGCCGAGTTTATCCAGCAGTGCCGTCGGTACATCGTCAAGCAACTCGGGGAAGTGGCGCGCCAGCAGGTGCAAGTGCTCGGCATCGTGTACCAGCGGGTCGTAATACAGGCCATCGCTCTCCCACTTATCCACCAGCGAACGCCACGGGATCTTGCGGAACAGGGTATCGGCCTGACGATCCTGCTTGAGCAGCTTGTAACTGGCCGCCAGGTAAGCGGCGCCCAGGTCGTTCTGCCAGGTGTCTTTGAAGTAGCTCTCGTAACGCTCGCGAATGTCGCTCAAGGCGCCACTCACCAGAATCCCCTGACGGCTCAAGAGGTAACTGGCGTAGGCACGGTTGCGCAATTCCGACAGACCTTCGCTCGGGCCATTGGCCAGGTCGGTCAGGTAGGCGTTGGAGCGCGCCAGCAGGTCTTCCGGCACCGGCAGCCCGCGTTCCTTGGCTTCGATCAGGAAGTCGGTGGCGTACAGGCTGGCATACGGCGCCACGTCCGGGTTGGCCGCCCACAAACCAAAGCCACCAGCCGAGTTCTGGCGCTGGCGCAGCATGCGCACCGCGCCGCTGAAGGCTTGTTCGGCTTCTGGCGCCGTGCCGCCCCAGATCAACGCCGGCATGGCCTTGGACACCAATTGCTCGGTGCAGGCGTAGCCATAGTCATCCAGGTAATGCTTGAGGCCGTTGGCCCAAACCAGCGGCGAGGCGGCCACACCCAGTTGCACATCGCGCAATTGGCTGAACAGTTCGCGGGTCGGTTTCAGCTCTTTGCTGGCGCTGTCGAAACGGCCCAGGCTCAAGGCCACGCGATGCTCGCTCAGGGGGCGGATCGAAGTGGTTTCCGCCACCTGAATACGTTTGCCGTTCGGCAATATCGCCACGAAACGCAGGTCCGCCGAGCCGAGGGTTTCACCCACCTTGATCTTGAACTCGGCGGTGCCTTCCTTGCGCGGTTGCAGCGACAAGGTGCTGCCTTTGTCGCCCTGCACATTGAGGCCGTCGCTGGTCTGCACTTCAAACTTCACGTCCGCCGCCGCGTCGAGGTTACTGAACACCCCGGCGCTCACATTGAACACATCCCCCGGCGCCACAAAAGCCGGCACGTTCGGCGTGATCACAATCGGCACGCGTACTTCGGTATTGGCCTCGCTGACGCCCACGCTGTCACTGTCCACCGCCACTGCAAACAGGTGCAGCTTGCCGTTGAAACTGTCCGGTACCTGGTAGTGCAGCACGGTTTCACCGGCCGGCAGGTCAACCAACCCGGACCACCAGGCCACCGGTGGCTGGTGTTTACGCTTGAACGGGTTGAGGTGGTTGGCCAGCGCGCCTTCGGTGTCACCTCCGGGCGCTGCCCCACTGAGCAGGCGGCTGAATTCCGGCAGGATCAGGTCAAGAATCTGACTGGTGCCAACCTCCAATGCGCGTTTCTGGAAGAAGAAGCCCAACGGATCTGGCGTCTGGTAACGCGCCACTTGCAGGATGCCTTCGTCCACCGCGTAAACCACTGCGCGGCCTGGGCGGTCGGCGGTCACCTTGATATCCAGGGTCTGCCCCGGCTCGATCTTCTCCGGGCCTTCAACCTTGAGCGCCATGCGCCGCGCATCCAGGTTGATGCTGAAGGGCACCACGCCGTAGGACAGCGGGCTCATATAAACCTCTGGCGAACCCATATCGCGCACAAACTGCACGTTAACGTAGGCATTGCCCTCAAGCCCGGCAGGCACGCGGATATGTTGCACGCTGTTGGTGCTGTCGGCCTTGAACCACTGTTGGGTGTAAACCTTGTCACGCTCGATGGTGATCAAGCCGGCACCGGTGTACGGCGCGCGGATGCTGATCGCAATCTCATCACCGGTGGCGTAGCTGCGTTTATCCAGGCGCAGTTGCAGTTCGGCGTTGCGCTCCAGCGAGCGCGAGGTGTTGCCACGCCCGGCCACGCTGTAGTCGATCTGGTTGAGCAGACGGCCATTGGCGTCTTTGACTTGCAGGGTGAAATCACCCGGCGTGCCGGTGTTCAGCGTTTGCTTGGCGCCGTCCTTGGTCATCGTCAGCGGTGAAGCCGGCTGGCTGATGTTCTTGATGCGCGACTCGTACTTGTAGGTGCCGTTGGACTGTTTCACCAGTACCGACACGTAACGGTGTTCGACCACTTCACTGGTCAGGCCATCCACTGCCATCGGTGTGAGGTCTGGCGCAACGGCCAGCCATTGCACCTGGCGCGGGGCATCCTTGGCGACGTACGACAGCGAATCCTGACTTCTCACACCGACCAGATAAGGCGCGGACGACACCAGCAGCGCACTTTGCGCCGCCACGTTACGGCCACCTTCGGCTTCAAACACCTGGGTCATCACCTGCAGGCGATAGGTGCTGCTGGCGAAGCGTTGCAGGTTGAGGTCGAGCACGGCCTGGCCGTTGTCGTCGACGGTGGTTTCAGCCAAGTCTTCAGTACTGGCTTCTTCCAGCGAATCGTTGAGGCGGAAGCGGTAATCGGGGTAACGGTCAAAGGCCGCGAGCGTCGGGCTCAGGGACATCTTCGCGGTGACACGCCGGCCGGCTGCCGGGGCGCCGAACAGGTGCATGGCGGTGACTTTGGCCACCACTTGGTCCGGCGGGATCCAGCCCAATACGGGTGTGTCGTGCAGGCTCAGGCTGACCTTCATGCGGTCCGGCTCGAAGTCGCGAACCTTGAAGCTGACACTGCCCAGGTCGGTGCGGGTGTTTTTCTGGCCAATCAGCTGCAAGGTCGCGGTGTAATCCCCGGCGGGTGCGACTTCACTGCTGGGGAAATCAAAGGTTTCAAAGCCGCTGGTGGACAGCTTCAGCGGCTGGCGAATCACTTCCAGGCCACGCGGGTCGGTGATTTGCAGTTCAACCGGCAGGCCTTGCAAGGCGCCTTTCCAGTCGCCGCTGCGCACGATCATGCCCAGGTGCGCGGTCTCGCCCGGGCGGTACAGGCCACGGTCGGTGAACATATACGCGCTGAGGCGATTAATCGCGCCGTCTTCTTCCAAACCACCTACATCGAAGCGTGAAAAGTCCAACTGCTGGGACTGACGGGCAATCGGCAGGAACGACTGGTCGTTGCCGCGGGTGACTACATACATCAGCGGCGTTTTCTCACGGCGCAGTTCGTCCAGCTTGGCGAAATGCGCGTGGCCTTCGGCATCGGTGCGGCCGCTGGCGACCGGCAGGCCGTTGCGACCCATGATGTCGACTTGTGCATCGGCGACCGGCGAGCCGTTGCCAATGGACTGCACAAACACATCATGGCTGCCGTCGCTGGAGCGTTTGGCGATGATGCCCAGGTCGGTGACCACGATAAAACGCAGGTCGCTGGTGCTGTTGCGTTCGTACTCGAACGTGCGCTCGGCCGGGTCATCCTGCGGGCTCAGCTTGAGCACGAAAATGCCGCGACGGCCGCCATTGGCGGTGAGGTAGTGGCTCAGGTCCACGTTGTCGTAGACGGTTTTCGCCGGGTCATTGGACGACAGCGCAATATCCAGCGACTGACGCTCAACCATGCGGTCGAAGTATTCATTGCCGAAATTCGGGCGGGCGAAGCTGCCGCTGCTTTGGTCGACCAAATGTTGCAACTGGTTGGGCAGCAGGCGGGCGATTTCCACATGGGCGCCGGGCACGCCACGGGCCATGAAGCCCAGGCGTTTTTCGCCGTTGAGGCTCAGCAACGCGCCGTCCGACAGGAACTGCAAGGTGCGCGGATACGCCGGCATGCTGATCAGTGAGGCGGTAGGGTTTTTCGCCAGATAGCCACCGATGGCTTCCAGGTTGGCAGGCACGCGCACATACAACGCTCGGCCGGCCGGGGCCTTGAACTTGAAGGCATGCAAGGTATTCAGCGGCTCGACGCTGGGCACGTGGGTCAAGCTGACCTTGGTGCTGCGCGCCAGCATTGCGTCATCGATATCGTTGCTGGTGTAAGGGCGCGTGTCATCTTCGGCCTTGGCCGGCAACAGCCAGGCCTGGACCTTGCCGGCGATGGTGTCGTCGGCCACGGCGCTGGAGCTGCTGAACATCAATACCGGCTCCGGTTCGCCGCGCTCGTTGTCGACAAAACTGACTTCGGCGCTGGTAAACGTCAGGCGATAACGGCCGGGCACGGTGACTTCCGCCACCAATGGCGCGGTGCTGGCATTGCCGCCGTCACGGGCCTTGATGCCTTCATCGAGCTTGGCGTTGACCGGCGTGCTTTCCAGTGGCGTGGCCAGGGCGGCGGAGCGCACGTAAGCATTCAGCTTGAGTTCGTCGAAGGTGATTTCCGGGCGGTTGGGCAGTTGGGCGTCGCGGTAGGCCAGGCCTTTGCCGAGGGTTACCGAGACGCGCTTGCGCAGGTTTTCTTCATCCACCGGGTGGGAAAAGTGAAAGGTCGCCACCAGCTGTTTCAGTGTCGGGTTGGACGGGTCCTGGTACAGCTCGTTTTGCGCCAGGGTGGCGCGGAACGGTTGGGTCGAGAACTGGCTGCTGTATTGGCTCAGCAGCACGCCGTCAGCCAGCAGCTGTTTCTTGGCCAGGTCGAGCGTGTAATGAGCATCCACAGGCCAGTCTTTTTCCGGCACGAACACTAACGTGCGGTCGTCGGACCAACGCCAGGCACCGGCTACAGCGGGTTTAAGGGTAATGCCTTCAGTGACCGGCTTGCCAATCGCCGCCAGCGGAGCCACGGACTCGGCAAAACGCACCTGCAAGTTATCCACAACCGCAGGCTGCTGGGTGTAATCGGTCAGGTTCGGCTTATGCAGCGAATAACCCACGGTGTGGGGCTGCGGCAAATTCGAATACCAGTGCCAGCCGTAGAAACCAGCAGCGGCCAGCAGCACCAGGCCCAAGACCCCGGCACCCGCCTGGCGCGGATGGGCGCGGGCTTTACTGCCCAGGTTTCCCACGCCACGGCCCGTGGCTCGCAGCCAGGCCGGCGGCTGCCATTGGCCAAAGATGGCACTCACCACAGTCAGTAAAGCGCCGATAATCCGGCGGCTGATCGCTTTCAACGAATCGAACATGGTGAGCATCCCTGGCAAAGTGCGGCCTATCTTACACGCGTCTTTGATACAAAAGATGACGTGAAGTGGTCAGCGTGCTCAGGCGTGTTGCACAAAGGTGAGGCGTGCCGCAAAACCGATCAAAAGACTGCCCGTGAACCAAGGTTTCGGGCTTAGCTTGGCCTCCCAATACACCACAAAACACCTGTGGGAGCCGGCTTGCCTGCGATGGCGATGGCACATCCAAAAGTGATGCTGGCTGACACTCCGCTATCGCAGGCAAGCCAGCTCCCACAATTGATCTGTGTTGGGCTTGAGAGAGTGTGTGTTTCTCAGGTCCACCAGTAGCGCACAAGATGGAAGAAAATCGGCGCGGCGAAACATACCGAATCCAGGCGATCCAACATCCCGCCGTGGCCTTCGATCATGTGCCCCCAGTCCTTCACGCCCCGGTCGCGCTTGATCGCCGACATCACGATGCCGCCGGCGAAGCCCAGCAGGTTGATCAGCAGCGCGATCAAGAATGACTGCCATGGGTTGAACGGCGTGGTCCACCATAGCGCCGCGCCGATCAGGGACGACAGCAGAATCCCGCCGACAAAGCCTTCTACGGTTTTGGACGGCGACAGATTGGGCGCGATCTTGTGTTTGCCGAACAGCTTGCCGCACACGTACTGCAGCACGTCCGACAGTTGCACCACGATCACCAGGTAAGCGATCAGCAACAGGTTGCGGCCTTCGTAGCCGGGAATGTCGAGTGTCAGCAGGGCGGGCACGAACGACACGCAGAACACCGCGATCATCAGGCCCCATTGCACCTTCGACGCCCGCTCCAGAAAGTGCGTGCTGTCGCCGCCCAGCGAAGCAAGGATCGGCAGCAGCAGGAACACATACACGGGGATAAAGATCGAAAACAGCCCGTACCAGTCGGCATAAATCAGCAGGTATTGCAGCGGCAGCGCCAGATAGAACGCGGCTACCAGCGCCGGGTAGTCACTGCGGCGGGTGGGCGTAAGGGTAAGAAATTCGCGTAAGGCATAGAACGACACCGCATAGAACAGCAGGATCACCGCGCCGGTGCCGAGCCAGAAGGCGATGCCGATCACCACCACCATCACCCACCACGCGTTGATGCGGGCGTTGAGGTTGTCGACCACCGCATTGGGTGTGCCACGGGTGCGCAGTTTGAGGATCAGGCCGATCAGCGAGGCAAGCACCAGGATCGCGCCGATTCCGCCGAACAACATCAGGGTTTGGCTATCCATGTCAGACATGCTCCGGGGCAAGGGCAAGCAGGGCGTCGCGGCTGCGGGCAAGGAAGGCGGCCTTGTCTTCACCGTCTTCCAATTGCAGCGGCGCGCCAAAGCTGGTGGTGCACAGCAACGGCAGCGGCAGTACGCGACCCTTGGGCATGACCCGGTTGAGGTTGGCGATCCACACCGGAATCAACTCGGCCTGTGGGTAACTTTTTGCCAGGTGATACAGGCCGCTTTTGAACGGCAGCAAACCGTCTTCGAGGTTGCGCGTGCCTTCGGGAAAGATGATCAAGGAGTCACCACCTTCCAGCGCGGCCAGCATCGGCTGCAAAGGGTTATCCACAGGGTCTTTGCGCTCACGGTCGATCAATACGCCGTTGAACACGCGGTTGATGATGTAGCGGCGCAGTGCGCTTTGGTTCCAGTAATCACTGCCGGCTACCGGCCGGGTGAATTTGCGCAGGTTCTGCGGCAACGACGCCCATAGCAAGACGAAATCACCGTGGCTGCTGTGGTTGGCGAAGTAGATGCGCTGCACCGGCACCGGCGCGCACCCCAGCCACAGGCTACGGGCGCCGGTGACGGTGCGGGCCATCGAGGTAATCAGGGTGGCGACCACGGGTTCTAACATGGGGATTCCTTATCCGGCGAAAGGTAGCCAAGGGCTGGCGAGGATTATGGCCAGGGTCAGCAGCGCTTGCGCACCCAGCAACCAGGCTTGTTTGCGCAGCAGTTTGAGCGCGCCGCGACGGCGTTCGGTCCAGGGTCGGCCGGCGCGTTTGGGCGATTGCAGGCCGAGGCTCTGCAAGGCTTGGTCGAGATCGGCCGTGCGCCCGGTATCGCGGGCCAGCAGGGCGAACAGGTCGGCGTCGAAGGCCACGCGCAAGGCCCAGTACTTTTGCAGCAGGCCGAGAATAATCATCCACAGGCTGAGCAGCAGGCACAGGGTCGAAACGCTGGCCAACAGCAATTGAGCAAGGCCGAATAACACGCCGGCCACGGTCAGGCCTGTGGATAACTGATCCAGCGAGCGGCCACGGCGCAGCAGGCTGGCAACCACCTGGAGTTCCATATCAGCGGGCATGGGGCAAACCCTCCAACGCTTTACGGTGAGCAGGATGCAGGACCACTTCGGCCCGTGCTGTACGAATAATAGCCACTGCCTCGTCGACCGTTGCGGCGCGCCCGCTGTGCAGCAACCACGCGGCGACGACGGTGGCGCTGCGCGAGTAGCCGAGGGCGCAGCACACCAGCAACGGGCCGTTTGAACGCAGGCGCTCAATGGCTTCGGCGGCTTGCAGGCATTGCGCGGGCGTTGGCGCGATCAGGTCGAGCACAGGCACGCATTCATAGGTGCGGCCTTGTGGATTAATCGGCAATTCGGCGCACAGATCGACGATGGCCTTGAAGGAATTTTGCTCGCCGGTGGCAGGAATTCGACCAAGCCAGACGTTATCCACAATCTGGTCGGGCTGTGGATGTTTACGTGTCCACAGCCTGGAATTTATCCACGCGGCCGCCAAGTAGGGTGCATACAGCCAGCGCGCCGCTGGCGTGAGCCGACCATCAGCGCGTTTTTGGAAGCCTGAGGCGCCCAGCATGAGGTAATTGGCCTTGATCAAGCCTAAGGAGACCGCCGGCCATAGCAGCCACAACCACCAGCCGCGCAGCACGCAGGCCAGAATCACCAACATCACCGCGCCCAGGCCGTAGCGCACACCCAGCCGCCAGCGCTGGGTATCCCGCGTCAGCCGTGCATTCAAAAGCGGGCTTGGATGTTCCACCGGCCACAGCCACACGCATAACCAACCGGCCAGGGCGCCTGTGGGTAAGTCGATAAAGTGATGTTGATAAGTGGTCAGTACCGAAATACCGATCAACGCGAACCAGCCATGCACCAGCCAACGCCAGAACCCTTGGGTGTGGCGCTGGTACATCACCCATAAAATTACCAGCAGCGCGATATGCAGCGACGGCGCCTGGTTGAAGGGTTTGTCGAAGCCGGCCAGCACCGCAAACAGCCAGCCGAATACGCCATCCAGCTCCGGCCGTTCAAAGGTGAAACGCAGTGGCCAGATTAAAAAGCAGCTCACGGCAATGACTTGCGCACTGAGCAGGCGCAGCGCGTGTTGTTTCAGCTCATGACGAGTATTGGGCAGCAGCAGCGAAAACCCGTAAAGCAGGTCAATGGACCAGTAGGGCACGATGGTCCAGGCCCAGAACGGCATATGGGTTTCCCAGCCGAACACCAGCGTGCCCACATCGCTGCGCTGGCTGGTTACCCAGGTGGCAAAGCCGTAGGTGCTGAAGAACAGCGGCGCCAACAGCAGTAGCCACAGGACTGCGGGTTTCAATAAGCCGGGTTCGCGCATGCTCAGATCTTCTGCGCCAGGGACACGGTGAAAATGCCCCACTCATCCACACGCTGGGTGATTTTGCGAAAGCCCGCCGCCTCGACCAGTTGATCCATTTCGGCCTGGCTGCGACGGCGCATTACCCAGGCCTGGCCCTGGCGATGGCTGGTCAAGGCGCGGGCGATCAGTTCCAGTTGCGGGTGCCACGGCTGGCCGGTGTAGACCAGATACCCGCCGGGTTCCACCGCTTCGGCCAGACCGGCCAGCGAACCGCCGACCATGCCGTTATCGGCAAACAGCTCATACAGGCCGGACACCACCGCCAAGGTCGGCTTGGGTTCCAGGGCCGCCAGGTCTGCCCTATCAAATGCATCGCCTTTGACGAACTGCGCGATGTCCCCCAGGCCTTTCTCGCGAATCAGTGCACCGCCGTCACGTACGTTGATGTCGCTGTAGTCGCGCAACAGGATCGATTCCGGCAACGGCGAAACGCCCTGCAAGGCTTCGAGAATGTAGCGCCCGTGGCCGGCGGCGATATCGACAATGCGCACTTCGCGATGCTCATCGCGCAACCTGGCCATGGCCAGCCGCAGCAGTTCCTCGACGTTCAACTTGCGCTGGCGAATGCCGCGCCAGCCGATGGAGTTGAGGTAGTTGGTGTCGATCATCCGCCCCAAGCCGCCCTTGCCGGTGGGCTTATTGCGGTACACATAGTCCAGGGTGCTGCCGGAGTCGAAGCCGGTGTCGAAACCCAGTTTCACCCCGTCCGACAAGTTCTTGCCCAGGCCCATGCTGGCGCGAGTCATGCGCCAGTACAGGTCGCGCAGGGAGTTACGCGGCAGCGGCGCGGCGAGGGCTTCGGACTCGGCGCAAGTGGCGCCCATTTTGTCGGCATCCAGCAGGGCGGCGCGGTCCAGCGGGTGTTGGAAGTTCTGCAGGATAAAACGCCGGGCGCTGTTCACCGCCACGGCGCGGTCGCGCTCGCCAAGGGTGTCGTGGAAAAACCCGGGCAAGATGTGCAGCTCTTTTTTCAGGCTGCCCAGGCGGTCGAAAAATTGCTGCTGGGGTTTGCGGTGCACCACGAAGTCGGAACCGGAGATGAGCAATTGCGTCGGCACCTGGATCGCCTGGGCATCGGCGACCACGCGGTCTGCGGCTTCGTACAGACCGAGCAGCACATTCACCGAAATCGCTTTGGTGATCAGCGGGTCGCTGTCGTAGGACGCGACGCGCTCCGGGTCATGGCTGAGGAACTTGGCCTTGACGTAACTGTTGACGAAAAAATTGCCGCGAAACTTGCGCATCAACGCCAGCCCAGGTCGGGCGAAGGGCACGTACAGCTTGACCTTGAACGCCGGGGAGGCGAGCACCAGTGCGCGAATTTTTGGCGCGTAGTCGTGTACCCAAGTGGCCGCAATCACCGCGCCGACGCTTTGGGCGATGACGGCGAAATTTTGTTCTTCTATGCCGTAAGTGGCGCCGATGTGTTCGCAGAAGGTCTGCACGTCGCGGGCGCTGGTGGCAAAGCTTGGGCTGTCACCGCGCGCGCCCGGCGATTGGCCGTGGCCACGGGCGTCCCAGGCAAAGAAATCGAATTGCGGCAGGTCGAGTTCATCGACCAAGTGGGCAATACGGCCCGAATGTTCGTGACCACGATGGAACAGCAGGATCGCCTTGCGCGGCGCGTCACCCACAGGCGCAGTGGCCGGCCAGTGCCGATAAAAAAGCTCGACGCCATCATGGGTACCGAAGGTGTGCTCTTGCTGTTCGCGCATCGCAAAAATCCTTATGCAATCGGAGAGGTTTCTTGTTGTTCTTTGAGGCCCTGACGCACGCGGTTGACCAAGGTGTAGGCGAGCAGGGCGGCCACCAGCCACATCACCGCGTCGACCCAGCCGGCGCCGAGCCAGCCCAGCGCCACGCCAATGGCGAGCACACCAAGCACGAAGGCACGATCACTTTTGCCCATCGGCCCGTCATAGCGCCGTGAGGCGCCGACCATTGGCCCCAACACGCCGGCGTATTCGCTGAATACGGCAAGCAACGCCACCAGCAACACCGGCGCCAGGCTCACGCCGGGAATCAGCGCAAAGGGCAGGATCAAGGCGCTGTCGGCGATCACGTCGCACAGTTCATTGAGGTAGGCGCCCAGGCGCGATTGCTGGCCGAATTCACGCGCGAGCATGCCGTCGATGGCATTGAGGGCCATGCGCAGGATCATCCACAGCGGGATCAGCGCAAACAGCCAGAGGTGTTGGGCAAAGCTGGCGATCAACAAGCCGACCAGCAAGGAAGTGACGCCGGCCAGCACGGTGATCTGGTTGGCGGTGGTGCCGTTGTCGTAAAGACGCTGCACAAGAGGGCGCAGCAGGTTCTGAAAACGCGGTTTGAGCTGGTAGATCGAAATCATGACGCTTCCTTGTCCATGGGCCCGCGAAAAACTGTTTGGAGTGTGCCGATTAATCCGTGCCTGCACCAGTGATGGCTCGTGTTTCTGGGGGTTTAATCACTATTGCGAGAGCACCACAGGACAAATGTGGGAGCTGGCTTGCCTGCGATAGCGGTGTATCAGGCCAACCAACGATCACTGGCAGACCGCTATCGCGGGCAAGCCCGCTCCCACAGGGGATTTGTGCTGTTTTCGGACAAAAATTTCACGCTGCGTGTTATATCGTAACTAATTGTATGTAAGTGGACGTGAAGTAGATGCAAGTGGATCTGGCAGCGGACGGCGCTTCGGTGGAAGGCCTTCCGCGTTTTCAACAAGGGCTGTTCCATGCCCGCCGATTGCGCCAAGCGGGCATCAGCCTGACGGCCCTGGCCGTGGCCGGTTGGGTGCTGGCGCTGTTTGTCGCACTGTTTGCGCCGCTGTCGATCTGGCCGGTGGTGCTGATCAACTGCGCGTCGGCCTTGCTGGTGCTGGTGGCCGGGTTGCAATCGGCGTGGTGGGTGGCGGATTGGCGCGCCCAGGCGCTGGAAACGCCCACGACGGAATTGATCGAAGCCTCCGGCGAAGAGGTTGGCGCGTTCGCACGGGCGATCAATCGGTTTGGCAGCGGCTTGCTGTCACAGGTTGGCGCGCCGGTGCTGTGGCTGTGCGGCTGGTCGTTGCTGGCGCTGATCAGCATCATCGAATTCTGGAACCTGGCCTTGCCCGCCGCCGCGGTGGGGCAATCGGCGAGCATTGGCGCGGCGGTGGCCCTGGCGTTGGCCTTTGGCTTGTTGGTGTTCGAGCGACGCCTGGCCCAGGAAACCGCCGCGCAATGGCCGGAAGCGTCCCAGCTGGCGCAGTTGAGCCGCGTGGCGATTATCAGCCTGGTGGTCAGCGCGATTTGCCTGCTGTTTGCCGGCGCTGAATCCGTCTGGCCACTGCGCCTGGCCGTGTTGACGGGGCTATTGCCCGCGCTGGTGGCGCTGGAGTTTCTGCTAAGGGCCGTGCTGTCACTGTTCAGCCCGCGCCAGCCGCGCCTCGAACCGCGCTTGATGGCGCAAAGCTTTATCGCGGGCCTGCTGCGTTGGCCACCCCAACCCTTGCTGGCGTTGCAGCACGAATTGCACAACCGCTTTGGCATCGACTTGCGCCAGATCTGGGCGTTTACCTACATGCGCCGGGCGTTTTTGCCGGTGCTGCTGGTGGTGCTGGCGGTAGGCTGGGCGTTGACCGGCGTGCACGAAGTGCCCCTGCAAGGCCGTGGGATTTATGAGCGGTTCGGCAAACCCGTGCAAGTCTTCGGGCCTGGCTTGCACGCCGGGTTGCCGTGGCCATGGGGTCGCGTGCTGAGCGTGGAAAACGGCGTGGTGCATGAACTGGCGACCAGCGTCAGCGAGGCCGCCGCACCGGAGTTGGCCTCGGCGGAAGGCCCGGCGCCATTGATCGCTAACCGTTTGTGGGACGCCAGCCATGTGAATGACAAATCTCAAGTGATCGCCAGCAGCAGCGGCGACAAGCAGAGCTTCCAGATCGTCAATATGGATGTGCGTTTCGTCTACCGCATCGGCCTGACGGACAAGGCTGCGCTGGCCGCCACCTATAACAGCGCGGATGTACCGACGCTGATTCGCAGCACCGCCAGCCGCATCCTTGTGCATGATTTTGCTTCGCGCACCCTAGACGAATTGCTCGGTGAGCAACGCACCAGCCTCGCCGACGAAGTAGGCCGCGCGGTGCAGGCGGACCTGCAAAAACTCGACAGCGGCGTGGAGATTTTGGCCACGGTAGTCGAAGCGATTCACCCACCGGCCGGTGCTGCCAATGCTTATCACGGTGTGCAGGCGGCACAAATTGGCGCCCAGGCGCTGATCTCCCGCGAACGCGGGGCTGCCAGTGAGCAAACCAACCAGGCGTTGTTGCAAGCCAGCACTGCCCGCGATCAGGCGGTGGCCACTGCCCGTGAAGTAAACGCGGGCGCCCAAGCGGCCGACCTGCGTTTTACCGCCGAACAAAAAGCCTACGCCACTGCGGGTCGTGCCTTTGTGCTGGAACAGTACCTGGGCCAACTCAGCCAAGGCCTGGCCAATGCCAAGCTGCTTATTCTGGATCACCGCCTGGGCGCCGATGGCGCGCCGACGATCGATCTGCGTTCTTTTACTTTGCCGGCCGACCCGATGGCGCCGCGTAAAGCCGTTCAATAAGGAGTCTGTCTGTTGAGCGCACATTCTCACGATCATCACCATCATCACGGCCACCATCATCACCACCATGGTGATGAGCAGGCCGCTGGCCCATTCCCTTGGCGGCGTATGGCCTGGGCGGTGTTGCTGGTGCTGTTTGCCGTCGCGGCGGCGAGCCTGGTGCAGGTGCGTTCCGGTGAAGCCACGGTGATTACCCGCTTCGGCAACCCGGCGCGGGTACTGCTGGAGCCGGGCCTGGGCTGGCGCTGGCCGGCGCCGTTCGAAGCGGCGATCCCGGTAGACTTGCGCCTGCGCACCACCTCCAGCGGTTTGCAGGATGTGGGCACCCGCGATGGCCTGCGCATCATCGTGCAGGCCTACGTGGCGTGGCAGGTGCAGGGCGATGCCGACAATGTGCAGCGCTTTATGCGGGCGGTGCAGAACCAGCCGGATGAAGCGGCGCGGCAGATCCGTACCTTCGTAGGCTCGGCGCTGGAAACCACGGCAGCCAGCTTTGACCTGTCGAGTTTGATTAACACCGACGCCAGCCAGGTGCGGATTGCCGATTTTGAAGCCCAGCTGCGCCAGCAGATTGATCAACAGTTGCTTACCACCTATGGCGTGCGCGTGGCGCAAGTGGGCGTGGAGCGCCTGACGTTGCCTTCTGTGACCCTGACCGCCACCGTCGACCGCATGCGCGCCGAGCGCGAAACCATCGCCACTGAACGCACCGCCGTGGGCAAGCGTGAAGCCGCGCAGATTCGCTCCGCTGCCGAGCGCGATGCGCGCATCGTGCAGGCCGATGCCACGGTGAAAGCCGCTGATATCGAAGCCCAGTCGCGGGTTGAAGCGGCGCAGATTTACGGGCGTGCCTACGCCGGCAACCCGCAGTTGTACAACCTGCTGCGTTCGCTCGATACCTTGGGCACGGTGGTTACACCGGGCACCAAGATCATCCTGCGTACCGACGCTGCGCCGTTCCGTGCACTCGTAGACGGGCCCAAGGACGTTCAGCCATGACCGAGCGTGACGGCCCGGACAGCCCGTGGATCCAGGCCGGGCGTCTGACCTTCCTGGCGCTGTACGCGGTGACGGTTCTGGCCGCATTGGCCTGGGCGTTTTCGAATGTGCGACAGATCGACCCGCAAAACCGCGCGGTGGTGTTGCACTTCGGCGCGCTTGACCGCATCCAGAACGCCGGGCTGTTACTGGCGTGGCCGCAGCCCTTCGAGCAAGTGGTGCTGTTGCCGGCGGCGGACCGTGTGATCGAGCGGCGCGTGGATAACTTGTTACGCTCCGAGGCGGCGATCCAGGCCGACCGCGTGGCCAGTTTTGCTACGCCCTTGAGCGATGCGCTGGCCGGTTCAGGCTATTTGCTGACGGGCGATGCCGGTGTGGTGCAGCTGGATGTGCGGGTGTTTTATAAGGTCATCGAACCTTACGCCTTTGTGTTGCAGGGCGAGCATGTGCTGCCGGCCCTGGATCGGCTGGTGACGCGCAGCGCGGTGGCACTGACCGCCGCGCGCGACCTGGACACGATTCTGGTGGCGCGCCCTGAACTGATCGGCACCGACAACGGCGCCGCCGAACGCCGTGAGCGGCTGCGCGGTGATCTGGTGCAGGGCATTAATAAACGTCTGGCCGAGCTGGCCTCGACGGGATTGGGCTTGGGCATCGAAGTCACCCGCGTAGATGTGCAATCGAGCCTGCCAGGTCCGGCCGTCAATGCCTTCAACGCCGTGCTGACGGCCAGCCAGCAAGCTGACAAAGCCGTGGCCAATGCCCGCACCGACGCGGAAAAACTCACCCAGACCGCCAACCAGGAAGCCGATCGGCTGGTGCAGGTTGCCCACGCCCAGGCCAGCGAACGCTTGGCCAATGCCCAGGCGCAAACGGCGACGGTCGCCAGCCTGGCGCAGGTTAAAGACCCGGGCTTGTTGCTGCGGCTGTACCGCGAGCGCTTGCCGAAGATTCTA
Organism: Pseudomonas sp. KBS0710; assembly: GCF_005938045.2. GTDB lineage: Bacteria > Pseudomonadota > Gammaproteobacteria > Pseudomonadales > Pseudomonadaceae > Aquipseudomonas. The sequence goes on from NZ_VCCF02000001.1 coordinate 5,910,668, forward strand.
GGCCAGGCAGGTTCCGTGACCACCGTCGACCCTAAAGACGACTCCCGCTTGATCATTCAGGGAGCCGAGCAATGAGCGCGCCCATGTTGACCTCCGCCGAGCAGCGCAGCGCTGCCCGGCAATTAACCCTGGCGATGTTGGCCTTGGGACTGCTGGTGCTGGGCCTGGTTTGGCGCTGGCTGGCGCCGGACCAGACCGGTGTCAGCCAGCTGCTGCTTGGCGTTGCGTCCTTGCTGGTGGCCGTGCCGGTGATGCGCTCGGCCTGGTACAGCCTGCGTTACCCCAGCCTGCATGGCATCACCGACCAATTGATCGCCCTGGCGATGCTGGGTGCCTGGGCCACCGGTGACCTGCTGACGGCCGCCTTGTTGCCGATCATCATGATCTTCGGCCATGTGCTGGAAGAGCGCAGTGTGATCGGCTCCCAGGAAGCGATTCACGCCCTGGGCAAACTGACCCGCAGCCATGCGCGGTTGGTACAGGCCGATGGCAGCATTATCGAAGTGGATAACGGCACGCTGAACACCGGCGATATCGTCGAAGTACGTGCCGGTGACCGCGTGCCCGCCGACGGCGTGGTGCTGTCGGGCCAGGCGAGCCTGGACACGGCGCCCATCACGGGTGAGTCGGTGCCGTTGGAAGCCAGTGTCG